>NZ_JBKGLW010000006.1:0-338431 GCF_046555775.1 Citrobacter sp. U14242 | reverse complement strand
GCCACAGTCATCTCGGCGGGGTCAGTCCGGAGGCCTTTGAACAGGCCTCGTCGTGAGGTCAGGATATGTCTACAGTCATGGGGTCAGTCCAAGTGGTGTTGTCTGATCAAATTCTTTCACTATCGTTATAGGGCGGTGAACGCGTGTACCTGTAAGTTTTCCCCAGCTCGGGTCAACCGGAATAGTGACACCGTGAGAGAATGATTTTAACTCGATAGAACCCAGGCGAAGTGGCATCAGGCAACTGCCAACAATCGGCGAACCATTTTCATCTTCAAGCCATAAATGTGCGGGTGTAGACATAGTATTTCCTTATAAATAAATTCACGATAATGCTAACGTTTGAGCTTTACAATTTCGTATATAGATAAAACAACCATCAAAAACACAAAGAATATGGGGACAGGCCATATTGGACCGTCAGGGAAAAATTGAAAAAGGACAACTGCAAATAAAAGTGTCAGTAAGGCAGGGCCGTACATCGATATCAATGACCTGAATATGCGTCTGAAAAACCTTTTAATAATATTCATCATGACTATCGAATCATCCTGGTAATGATGTCTGCAATCTCACCATCCGATACCCATTGCGCTTTAAATGCCTCAGCCCGCTCAAACAATGGCTCTATCAGGAAGTACATCATTTCCAGCTCCTGAGCGTATAGCGCTGAGTAGTACGCTGGATAAGTAATATGAAGACGATGCGCGCTATCTGCCGCTTTCTGGACAATACCATATATGCCAATCCCCCCAACAACCTGTCCCGCTCTTCGCCCAGCCAGCGCACTGAGTTCAAGACTTAAATTCAAGCCTGTAGCGACAAATGATGCTGTTGCTAAAGCAAATCCTGTGTTGGTGAGTGAGCTTGCGGCAATATGAACATTTACTGCCATTAACAGTTGTTTGATGTGCTCCAGTTGATTGGACGTTTTGTATCGGAACACTTCTTCAAAGTATATTTTAAGCATGTCATACACAATATCCCCATGCCTTATAATATGATAAACGCCTTTAGTAAATCGGATATCTTCGGACTTTTGTTTCTGGCATACGTCCTGATATTCATCAGTAAAGCAGGATGTATAATACAGCACACGCGTTGCACCTGCGCCGATCATTTCAATCTGATTTGATACAGCGTTTCCTACACCTGTTAATGCGTGGTCGAGCTTCAGTGCAAGAATTTTGTTGGCCTGTAGGTAACTGATGACTTCATTGTTGTTGTACATAACCGCTCCTTGCTTATTTTTATTAAATCCAGTGTATCATTTTTTTCCACGGGGAAGAGTCCGTAAACAGTTGGTCGTAAAACGGAGAATAATTCAGCCAGATCGCTGATGGAATGCTCACCACTTCCGTGCATCCTGCATCCGCCGCTCCCAGAACCGGATTGAATCTTATCACCAGCTACGTGCAGTAGTCGCCAAAGTCGGGGGATAAATGACATTGAAACAAACATCAGTAATCAGTGCGGGCGTTTGATCTCAAACGCGATCGTTTATTACAGCTCCGCGCTCCTGTCACGACTACTTGAACGACTGGAAGCAGAGGGTAACGACAAGGACATTGAGGCTCTGACCAGGGCCTGGCCGCACATTATGCTGAACGGACATTATACCGTCCAGAGCAGCAATGAAATTATTAGCTTGGATGTGCTGGTTGCCGGGTTGAACTTAGGGTAATGAAATTTCGGTGATTCCGACGTAGAACCGCTAATAGATAGTCCTGCATTTACCGCTTAAGCATTGACCTTTCAGATTAAATGACCGACCATCCAGAAAGCCGTTATTTTAAACATCGGCTTTCTATCAGGTTGTATTTCGTCCGTTCTCATACGGGCTCACCCTTGAAACCAGTAACAGGATTAAGGAGTTAGAATGAAATCGAACCGTCAGGCCCGTCATATTCTTGGACTGGACCACAAAATCTCCAATCAACGTAAAGCCGTGACCGAAGGCGACAAAACCAGCGTGGTCAACAATCCTACCGGAAGAAAGCGCCGCGCTGACAGCAAGTAATTTCCCGCACGACATACGGATTAACGAGATAAACACCACTGCAACCGCAGTGGTGTTTTTGCTTATAAAACCCCTTAACCCATTCACAATGCTTTATACTTCGCCCGTTTCCCTGGCGGACAGGCCACATACGATCATAAAGAGTGCCAGGGACGGTTATTCAAAAAAGAGTGAGTGACATGGAAAACGAAACTAAAAAACTGCGTTCCCTTTACATCCCTTACGCTGGCCCGGTACTGCTTGAGTTTCCTCTTCTGAACAAAGGGAGTGCCTTCAGCATCGAAGAACGCCGTAACTTCAACCTGCTGGGGTTACTGCCGGAAGTTGTCGAGTCGATTGAAGAACAGGCGGAACGTGCCTGGATCCAATATCAGGGATTCAAAACAGAAATCGACAAACATATCTACCTGCGCAACATCCAGGACACCAACGAAACCCTGTTCTACCGACTGGTACATAATCATCTTGATGAGATGATGCCGGTCATCTACACCCCAACGGTGGGGGCAGCCTGTGAGCGTTTTTCCGAGATCTACCGTCGTGCACGCGGCGTGTTTATCTCGTACCAGAACCGTCACAACATGGACGATATTCTGCAAAACGTCCCGAACCACAATATCAAAGTCATCGTTGTCACCGACGGTGAACGCATCCTTGGTCTTGGCGATCAGGGTATCGGCGGCATGGGTATCCCGATCGGTAAGCTGTCTCTGTACACCGCCTGCGGTGGGATTAGTCCGGCGTACACGCTGCCCGTGGTGCTGGACGTGGGGACCAACAACCAGCAATTGCTGAACGATCCGCTGTATATGGGTTGGCGTAACCCGCGCATTACTGATGATGAATACTACGAATTCGTCGATGAGTTCATCCAGGCCGTGAAGCATCGCTGGCCAGAGGTGCTGCTGCAGTTTGAAGACTTCGCACAGAAAAACGCCATGCCGTTGCTGAATCGCTATCGCGACGAAATTTGCTCATTCAACGATGATATTCAGGGTACTGCGGCAGTCACAGTGGGAACGCTGATTGCAGCCAGCCGCGCGGCCGGCAGCCAGTTGAGCGAACAGAACATTGTTTTCCTTGGGGCCGGTTCTGCAGGTTGCGGGATCGCCGAGCAGATCATCGCGCAAATCCAGCGTGAAGGATTGAGCGAAGAAGCCGCGCGTCAACGCGTGTTTATGGTCGATCGCTTTGGCCTGTTAACCGATAAAATGCCAAACCTGCTCTCCTTCCAGACTAAGCTGGTGCAAAAACGCGAGAACCTGCAACACTGGGATACGCAGGAAGATGTGCTGTCACTGCTGGATGTTGTTCGTAACGTCAAGCCAGACATCCTGATCGGCGTTTCCGGGCAGACGGGCCTGTTTACCGAAGAAATCATCCGTGAGATGCACAAGCATTGTCCGCGCCCGATTGTTATGCCGCTGTCTAACCCGACGTCACGCGTGGAAGCGACGCCGCAGGATATTATTGCCTGGACCGAAGGTAACGCGCTGGTCGCGACCGGTAGCCCGTTCTCTCCGGTAGTGTGGAAAGATAAGATCTACCCCATTGCCCAGTGTAACAACGCCTATATCTTCCCGGGTATCGGCCTTGGCGTCATTGCCTCAGGCGCTTCACGTATTACCGATGAGATGCTGATGTCAGCAAGTGAAACCCTGGCGCAGTACTCACCGCTGGTACTCAACGGCGAAGGGCTGGTGTTACCGGAGCTGAAAGATATTCAGACCGTTTCCCGCGCCATTGCCTTTGCCGTCGGTAAAATGGCCCAGCAGCAAGGTGTGGCGGTGAAAACGTCTGCCGAAGCGCTGCAACAGGCAATCGACGACAATTTCTGGCAGGCAGAATATCGCGACTACCGTCGTACGTCTATCTGACGATTTACCCGGCGGCGCCTGCCGCCGGGTGTTCAACACTTGCACAATTCAGCAACTTGAGATTACACTTTCACCATCGATTAACATTCGGAAAAATATAAGGAGGATACTTATGCTGTACTGTGAACGTTTCATCGTTTCACATGCTTTTGGCGATCGCCAGTGCTCAAGCGTTATCGGTATCGTGCTGCGATAACTTCTGCTTGAGCGAAGCTAACTTCTAAATCCCCTTCTCTCGGGCTTACCGGGTTATCGTCAGCGATGTTTGACGAGGCGTTTTTGCGCCTGTAACTCTTGAGTAAGCAACAATGAGCACATTACTAACCGCACAATCCTTACACGTTGATACGGCATTCGGCACGCTGTTTGACGATCTCACCTTTACGCTGAAAAAAGGCGACCGCATCGGACTTATCGGCTACAACGGCTGCGGCAAAAGCACGCTGTTAAAGCTGCTTGATGGCACAATCCCCCCCACCAGTGGAACCATTGCGCAGGCGAATCACTGCCACCTCGCCCGCGTGGAGCAGCACTTGCCGGACGATATACTGTCACTTACGTTGCAGGAGGCGGTACTGGCCCAGCTTCCCGAGCATGAACGCGCCAGCCAGCAGTGGCGGGTTGAAGCATTGCTCGCCGAAATGGGTTTTACGTCGGAGAATTTTCACCTCACTGCACAGACCCTGAGCGGCGGGCAGCACACGCGCCTGCTGTTAGCCCGTGCACTGATGCGCAATCCGGACCTGTTGCTGCTGGATGAGCCGGGAAACCATCTGGATTTGCCCACATTGCTGTGGCTGGAGCAGTTCTTACAGAACTGGTCTGGCAGCTTCGTGGTGGTTTCTCACGACCCGCAGCTGCTGGATGCGGTGACGCACGGAACGTGGATCTTGCGCGATCGCACGTTGCACGCTTTTGATCTTCCCTGTAGCGCGGCGCGCCAGGCGCTGGTGGACAGAGATGCCAGCGACGCCCTGCGCCATAAAGCGGAGCAAAAGGAAATCGATCGCGTCACCGCCAGCGCCAAACGTCTGGCTACCTGGGGACGGGTCTACGACAACGAAGATTTGTCCCGCAAAGCCAGGCAGATGGAAAAACAGGTGCTACGGCTGAAAGACGTTCAGACGGAAGTGACCGCAGGAAGTCAGTGGACACTAACATTGCAGGGTGATGCCCTGCGTGCCGACCGCCTGCTGGAAATGACCAATCTGCCAGTCTCTCCGGCACCTGATGCAGCAACGTTGTTTTCCATTGCGGGTATTCGCATTAAAAGCGGCGATCGCGTGGCGATTGTCGGGCGTAACGGCTGCGGGAAATCATCGCTGTTAAAGCTTATCTGGCAGCAATATCAGACGCAAATGGCCTCGACATCACTGGTGTTGCACCCTCGCGTCACACTGGGGTATTACGATCAGACGCTACACCAGCTCGCAGATGACGACACGTTGTTTGATGCGCTCGAACCGTTTGCTCCGCAGCCGGATGTTCGCAAGATGGCGCTGATAAGCGCAGGTTTCCCGTGGGTCCGCCACCCGCAACGGGTCAGCACCTTAAGTGGGGGTGAACGTTCGCGGCTGCTGTTTGTTGGGCTGACGCTTGCGCGTTATAGCCTGCTGATGCTCGATGAACCAACCAACCATCTGGATATGGAAGGTAAAGAAGCGCTGGCGCAGACGCTACAAAGTTTCAGCGGCGGCGTGCTGCTGGTCAGTCACGACCGTCAACTGATCAGCCAAAGCTGTAACCGCTTCTGGTTTATCGACGAGGGTGAGCTTAGCGAATGGCATGACCTGGAGGCGATCAACAAGCGTATTCAGGATACCGCCAGTGAGTTAACGGCGACCAAAACCGTGGCACAGGTTGTTCCTGATTCCCAGCGTAATGGAGACGACATACTGGAGAAACTTCTTGAGCTGGAGCAGCGGCTGGCCGACGACCTCGCACGCAAACCCAAGCATCAGAAACCGCAGTTACAGACGCAATGGCGTAAGGAGATTGAGCGTCTGAATTCACAACTGGAGTAAACCGTATTGCCGGATAAGCTCGCGTCTTTCGGCAACTCTTTTTAGACGCAGAACGACGTTTGGGCAAAAAAATGGCGCTACCGATGTAGCGCCATTTTTATCAGCAGAACGTTAATGGATTATTGTAACCCTTCCTCGTTCTTTTTCTTCGCCTCTTCGCGTTCAACTTCGCGATACCAGCGCGGGTGGTGCTTCTTCGCCCAGCGGCGGCTGACCTTCCCTTCGACCATGCCTTTAATCGATCCTTTCACCCAAAATGCCATGTACATATGGATGAGGATAGCGTGCATCAAAATAATGCCCGCCGCAGCGTGGATCAGCAGGCTATAGCGCACTACCTGCATCGGGAAGAACTGCGCAAAGTACGGACGCCAGATAATCACCCCGGTCACCAGCAGCACAAAAATCATGCTCATGATCGACCAGAACATCATTTTCTGTCCGGCGTTGTACTTACCGACATCCGCCACCTTGTGTTCATTGCCCTTCAGCACTTCCACAATGTTTTTCAGCCACGGAATATCTTTCTTATCCGGGATGTTGTGGTGCACAAAGCGCACAAACATGAACATCAGCGCAACGAAGATCAGCAGACCAAAGAACGGGTGCAAAATACGCCCCATCTGCGGCGTACCGAAGGTTTGCGTCAGCCATTGCAACGTCGGGAAGAAAAACGAAATCCCCGACAGCGACACCAGAAAGAAGCAGATCACCACCGTCCAGTGACAGGCGCGGTCGATAAATTTCGTGCGCACAATCATTTTCGACTTACTCATGATGATCCTCCTCGTCGTCGTCCACTTCCTTGTTCGGGCCAATACCAATGTAGTGGTAAATCAGTCCGGCGAAGGTGGCGATAAATCCGGCGGCGGCCAACGGTTTCAGCGCCCCTTTCCACAGATTGATAGAGGTATCTATCTGCGGGTCTTTCGGCAAACCGTGGTACAACTCCGGCTGGTTGGCGTGATGCAGGACGTACATGACATGCGTACCGCCCACACCCTGCGGGTTGTAGACACCAGCATGTTCGTAGCCGCGTGATTTCAGCTTCTCCACGCGCTGCTCGGCCATTTCCAGCATCTCTTGCTTAGTACCAAAGTGTATCGCCCCGGTCGGACAGGTTTTCACGCAAGCAGGTTCCTGCCCAACGCTGACGCGATCCACACACAGCGTACATTTATACACGCGGTTATCCTCTTTATTGAGGCGCGGAATATTAAATGGACACCCGGCAATACAGTACCCGCAACCAATGCAATGCTCTGACTGGAAATCAACAATCCCGTTGGCGTACTGGATGATTGCTCCGGCAGACGGGCATGCCTTCAGGCAGCCCGGATCTTCACAGTGCATACAGCCGTCTTTACGTATCAGCCATTCCAGCTTGCCGTTCTGTTCGGTTTCGGTAAACCGCATCACCGTCCAGGACTTGGCGCTGAGATCGGCGGGGTTGTCATACACCCCGACGCAATGCCCCACTTCATCACGGATATCGTTCCACTCTGAGCAGGCCACCTGACAGGCCTTGCAGCCTATGCAGGTGGAAACGTCGATCAGTTTTGCGACTTCGGCTTTGTAATCACGGGCCTGAGGTGGCGGCGTGATGGAGTTTGTTGCGGACCTTTTGATGATGTCCTGCGTTTCCATAGACATATATTCGCCCCCTTACGCCTTCTCGATGTTAACTAAAAACGCTTTGTATTCCGGCGTTTGCGAGTTTGCATCACCGACATTCGGCGTCAGGGTGTTGGCGATAAAGCCTTTACGCGCGACTCCTTCAAAGCCCCAGTGGATCGGGATCCCTACGGTTTCGACCTTCTGGCCGTTGACGTTCAGGGTTTGCAGACGGCGGGTGACCACCGCAACCGCACGAATAAATCCACGTTTGCTGCTGACTTTCACGTAATCGCCGTTACCGATACCTTTTGCTGACGCCAGCGTTTCGCTGATTTCCACAAACTGCTCTGGCTGGGCAATCGCATTCAACAATGCGTGTTTGGTCCAGGTGTGGAAATGTTCGGTCAGACGATAGGTGGTCCCGACGTATGGGAAGTCCTGCTTCGTCCCCATACGCAATGCATCCGCCTCGTACAGACGTGCTGCCGGGTTGGAGATCACGTTCGGATGCAGCGGGTTAGTACCCAGCGGCGTTTCCATCGGCTCGTAGTGTTCCGGGAACGGCCCTTCCGCCAGCTTATCGATGGCAAACAGACGCCCCAGCCCTTCTGGCTGCATAATAAACGGATTGGTGCCACTGCCCGGTGCGGCGTTGTTGAAGTCAGGGATATCATTACCGGTCCACTTAGTACCGTTCCACTGGATCAACATTCGTTTCGGATCCCACGGTTTACCCTGCAGATCTGCCGACGCGCGGTTGTACAGTACACGACGGTTCAGTGGCCATGCCCATGCCCAACCCAGCGTATTACCAAGACCTGATGGGTCGGCGTTATCGCGATTGGCCATCTGGTTGCCCTGCTCGGTCCAGCTACCGGTATAAATCCAGCAGGAAGATGACGTTGTACCGTCATCACGCAGGAGGGCAAAGCTGTTGAGTAACTGACCTTTTTTCGCCACCAGCACGCCATTGGCATCATAGAGATCTTCCAGCGCATAGCCGTTGTTCTCTTTGGCCACTTCCTCGGAATGCGGTTCATCCGGTTGCTTGTAGTTCCAGCTCATTTTCAGCACCGGCTCTACGCCTTTACCACCTTCAGTGCGGTACATTTCGCGCAGACGATGGTAAATACCCGCCAGAATTTCGCCGTCATTACGTGCTTCACCTGGTGCATCCTGACCTTTCCAGTGCCACTGCAGCCACCGGCCAGAGTTAGCAATCGAGCCGTCTTCTTCTGCAAAGCAGGTGGATGGCAGACGGAAAACTTCAGTCTGAATCGACGCCGGATCAACATCGTTGGATTCGCCGTGGTTTTGCCAGAACGTTGAGGTTTCTGTCACCAGCGGATCAATAATCACCAGATACTTCAGTTTGCTGAGGCATTGCACCACTTTGTTTTTGTCCGGGAAGGACGCAACCGGGTTAAAGCCCTGACAGATGTAGCCGGTGACTTTCCCGCTATCCATCATGTTGAAATATTTGATGACGTCGTAGGACTGATCCCACTTCGGCAGCCATTCAAAGCCCCAGTCGTTTTCTTTCTGCGCCGCATTGCCGTAGAAAGACTTCATCAAACTGACGAAGAACTTAGGATAGTTTCCCCAGTAGTTCACCTGATCGGCCAGCGTCGCTTTTGGCGTATTGGCAGCCAGATAGGTTTGCAGATCAGTCTGCTTTTCTGACGGTAGCGTCAGATAACCGGGCAGGCTGGTAGACAGCAGACCCAGGTCGGTTAAGCCCTGAATGTTGGAGTGACCGCGTAATGCGTTTACACCGCCGCCGGCCATCCCCATGTTACCGAGCAGCAACTGGATCATCGCCATGGTGCGGATGTTCTGCGCCCCAACGGTATGCTGCGTCCAGCCCAGCGCGTACAGGAAGGTCGTCGTACGATCGGCCGCGCTGGTGGATGCCAGCACTTCACACACTTTCAGGAAGTCGGCTTTCGGCGTACCGCAGATGTTTTCCACCACGTCCGGCGTATAACGGGAAACGTGCTGTTTGAGCAGGTTCCACACGCAACGTGGATGGCTTAAGGTTTCATCGCGTTTCGCGTAGCCATTTTCATCGAACTGGTAGTTCCAGGACGACTTATCGTACTGACGTTTTTTCGCGTCGTAACCGCTGAACAGGCCATCTTCAAATGCAAAATCATCCCGCACCAGCAGGCTGGCGTTGGTGTAATGCTTAACGTATTCAGCGTTAATTTTGTTGTTTTCAATCAGATACAGCAATACACCGGACAGGAACGTAATGTCCGTACCGGAGCGAATCGGCGCGTAGATATCCGCGACGGAGGCTGTACGTGTAAAACGGGGATCGACAACAATCAGCGTGGCATCATTGTTGTTTTTAGCTTCCATCGCCCAGCGGAATCCCACCGGATGTGCTTCAGCGGCGTTACCGCCCATCACCATCACGACGTTAGCATTTTTAATATCAACCCAGTGGTTGGTCATCGCACCGCGACCAAATGTTGGAGCAAGACTTGCTACCGTTGGTCCGTGTCAGACGCGTGCCTGGTTGTCTACCGCCAGCATGCCGAGTGAGCGCACGAATTTTTGCGTCAGCATGCCGGTTTCATTACTCGCCGCAGATGCACACAGCATCCCGGTTGAAAGCCAGCGGTTTACCGTAACACCCTGCTCATTTTTCTCAATAAAGTTGGCGTCACGGTCGGCTTTCATCAGTTTTGCGATGCGGGAAAAAGCTTCATCCCAACTGATGCGTTGCCATTTGTCGGAACCGGGAGCGCGATATTCCGGATAGCGTAAACGGCTTTCGCTGTGCACGTAATCCAGTAATCCTGCGCCCTTAGGACAAAGTGCCCCACGGCTCACCGGATGATCCGGATCCCCTTCGATATGATAAATCGACTCTTTGGCGTTTTTTGCTCCATCACCAAGGCTATACATTAATAGCCCGCAACCTACGGAACAGTATGTGCAGGTGTTTCGGATCTCTTTTGCGCGTAACAGTTTGTAGTTTCGCGCTTGAGCCAGTGCCATTTTGGGTGCAAAACCCAGTGCGGCCACTGTTGTTCCCGCCATACCGCCCGCGCAGATTTTAAAGAATTGTCTGCGGCTGACGTCCATTGCTTTCCTCTTTTTTACAGGGGTTCGTACAAGACATCTTTCACCTTGCGCCAGCGCGGCAGTCTGAAAGATGACATGTACAACTTCGCGACGAAACTAACAGCTATATCCATATTTTTTTTGCGTCAAATCAATAACGAAACGGTTCCGCTACTAAATAGTGCAGTTTGTGTAACCTGTGTACCCACAAGGAGTTAGCTAAAAGCTAATTAGTTAGCCCGTGCTGACGTAAAAGTGCTATAAATTTCAGCTTCATTTTTGCCAGGACGACGGACAGACAAACAGCATGACAAAACAAAAAGCAACGTTAATCGGGCTCATCGCCATTGTGCTGTGGAGCACGATGGTGGGGTTGATTCGTGGGGTAAGCGAAGGTCTTGGGCCCGCGGGCGGCGCAGCGATGATCTTCTCGCTAAGCGGCCTGCTGTTGATATTTACCGTCGGATTCCCAAACATTAGAAAAATACCTGTTCGTTATTTAATCGCCGGTAGCGTGCTGTTTGTCAGCTATGAAATTTGCCTGGCTTTGGCATTAGGTTATGCCGCTACCCGACACCAGGCAATAGAAGTAGGAATGGTCAATTATCTCTGGCCAAGTCTGACGATTTTGTTTGCTATATTATTTAATGGTCAAAAAACAAACTGGATGATTATTCCAGGATTAATTCTCGCATTGACCGGAGTCTGCTGGGTTTTAGGTGGCGACAACGGTCTAAATCCAGGTGAAATTATCAGCAACATTGCCAGTAGTCCGCTGAGTTATTTTCTCGCATTTTTGGGCGCTTTTATCTGGGCAACGTATTGCACCGTCACTAATAAATTTGCGAAAGGGTTTAACGGCATTACCGTTTTTGTTTTACTGACAGCGACAAGTTTGTGGGTCTACTATTTTATAACGCCACAACCAGAAATGGTTTTCAGCACACCGGTGACCATTAAGATGTTCACGGCTGCATTAACGCTAGGATTTGCCTATGCAGCATGGAATATCGGAATTTTGCACGGTAATGTCACTGTCATGGCGGTAGGGTCTTATTTCACTCCAGTGCTTTCTTCTGCACTGGCTGCCGTATTGCTCAGCGCCCCACTGTCGTTCTCGTTCTGGCAAGGCGCACTGATGGTCTGTGCTGGCTCGCTGCTGTGCTGGCTGGCAACACGTCGGGCATAGAAATCATGCCGGGTTTCTGCATACAGATAAACCCGGCTACACTCTGGTCAGTTAACGGATAATAATTGTACATTCCGCTTGTGTTTTATGTTTTTATTTGTTTAATTAAATGTTAAGCAACTGGTAATTAATCAACAACCGAAAATATTATATGTTTACTTATAACCCTCTGGTTGTATATATTTTACATAGGTTACTAACGATTACTAAACCATAATCAGCACAATAGTCCCCGCCGAGAATATACCCCAGCAAAAGGTCACATATTAAGATTAATATAATCGTCTGTATTATGTAGATCTGGATCACACAAATCCAAATATTCCGCAATATTATGAAACTTATTATTGAACTAATACCACATCGTCATTTAAAAATAGTTCGTCATTGATGAACGGCCTCGTTTAGCAATGGTTTAGGAAACACACCAAGAAAAAATTATAAGGATTATTTAGAATGAAACTTAAATTAGTTGCAGTGGCAGTGACTACCCTGTTGGCAGCAGGTGCGGTAAACGCAGCTGAGATTTATAACAAAGACGGTAACAAACTGGATCTGTACGGTAAAGTTCACGCTCAGCATCACTTCTCTGACGATACCAGCAGTGATGGTGACAAAACTTACGCGCGTCTGGGCTTCAAAGGCGAAACTCAGATCAACGACCAACTGGTTGGTTTCGGCCAGTGGGAATATGAATTCAAAGGCAACCGTTCTGAAGATCAAGGTTCCGAAGCAGACAAAACCCGTCTGGCATTCGCTGGCCTGAAATTCGCTGAATACGGTTCTTTCGACTACGGTCGTAACTACGGCGTAGCCTACGACATCGGCGCATGGACTGACGTCCTGCCAGAATTCGGCGGTGATACCTGGACCCAGACTGACGTCTTCATGACTCAGCGTGCTACCGGCGTTGCAACTTACCGTAACACTGACTTCTTCGGTCTGGTTGAAGGTCTGAACTTTGCTGCTCAGTATCAGGGCAAAAACGACCGCAGCAGCGACGTTGAAGCGAACGGCGACGGTTTCGGTCTGTCTTCTACTTATGAATACGAAGGTTTCGGCATCGGTGCGACCTATGCGAAATCTGACCGTACTGATGACCAGATGCGTAATGGCAACAACGAATTCTACGCTTCCGGTAAAAACGCAGAAGTATGGGCTGCTGGCCTGAAATATGATGCGAACAACATCTACCTGGCAACCACCTACTCTGAAACCCGCAACATGACCACGTTCGGTAAAGTTGACGGTATCGCGAACAAAGCTCAGAACTTTGAAGCTGTTGCTCAGTACCAGTTCGACTTCGGTCTGCGTCCGTCCATCGCTTACCTGAAATCCAAAGGTAAAGATCTGGGTGTTTACGGCGACCAGGATCTGGTTGAATACATCGACCTGGGTGCGACCTACTACTTCAACAAAAACATGTCTACCTTCGTTGATTACAAAATCAACCTGCTGGACGACAACAAATTCACTTCTGACGCACGTGTTAGCACTGACAACGTCGTTGCTGTTGGTCTGAACTACCAGTTCTAATTTTGTTGTAAGTTGAATACAAAGCCAGTCCATCCAGGGCTGGCTTTTTCTCTTGATGTAGACTCGGTCATAAGGAGTATGCCGTGCAGACGTTCACTGGTCGTTGTCTTTGCGGACAGAGTCATTTTACCGTAAACGTCGAAATGCTTGATGTCTATGCCTGCCACTGCACGCTGTGCCAGAAATGGTCCGGTGGTATCGCCATGTATCTGGAAGCCAGCGGTCATCCACTACTTTCCCCTGATTCAGCAGAACCTTCGCACTTTCCCTCATCAACGCGCGGAGAACGTTTCTTCTGTTCCGGCTGTGGATGCCCCTTGTGGTTTACGCTGATCGATAGCGATCGCTACTTTATTCCGTGGACATTGCTGGAACTGAATGAGGTCGATCGCCGCCGTCTGATTCTGGCGGCTGAAATCTATACCGAAACACAGCCTGCTTTCTGGAGGTTGACGGGGCAATACGCTCGCCTGAGTGGAAAAGAAGTCGAAGCGATGGATTACCCCTGTCATTTAGCTCACTAGTTATTGACGGTTCACCTTTGCCAGGCTGAACCACATCCCTACCGCTAATACGATAAGCATGCTGCCAGCGCTGCTCAATGCCACGCTGTGCGACCAGGTAAATGCTTCTCTGGCAGCTGCAAGCAACGCGTCGCTAAGAGACGGCGAAAGTGAATGTGCTAATTGCACCGCCTCACCCATTGACGATGAAGCACGTTCCATCTCCTGCGCATTGAGGCCGGCAGGCGGTAAAATCGACGCGGAAAAACTACGGCTTAGCAAGAGACCAAAAATCGCGATCCCAAGGCCGGCACCCAGTTCATAGGCCATGGTTTCGATGGCCCCGGCGGCAGCGGCTTTTTCTGCTGGCGCAGCCGCCATGATGGCAGCCGTTGAGGCTAGCAGCGCGCTGGCGGCGCTGAACCCTAACAGGGCCATTAATATCCAGGCTTGTATCTGCTGGGTGCTAAAATCGGTCATTGCCAGCCCGTAGAAGCTGATGGCGCTAAGCGCCATGCCCGCCGTCGCCACGCAGCGTAATCCCAGACGTGACACTAACATCCCGGCAATCGGTCCGCTGAACCCACTCGCCAACATCACCGGTAGCATAAACAGACCCGCCTGGTACGGCGTTAGCCCGTGTACAAACTGCAGCTCCTGAGCCATCAACAGTTCAAAACCAACCAGGGTGATCATCGCAGTCATCGCCATTACCACACCGCTTAAGATAATGCGATGGGTGAACAGTCGCATATCAATCATCGGACGTGAGGCCGCAAGTTGAATACGAACAAATGTCCACAACAGCACTGCTCCGGTTAACAGCGCCAATGCGATCACTCCGGTTGCCATATGCCCTTTTAGTGCCGTTTTAGCACTGTAAACCAGCAGTAAAATCGCCACGATCAACATAATCGCATGACCAAAATTTAACGACTGATCGTGACGCCCGGTCTGGCGTGGCACGTAACGCGCGGTCAATGCCATCACCACTACCACAATCGGAACATTGATTAAGAACACTGAGCCCCAGTAGAAATGCTCCAGCAACATACCACCGACTAATGGACCAAATGCCGCACCGCCGGAACCAACCGCTGCCCAGACGCCAAGCGCCATATTGCGATGACGTTGTTCGGAAAAGGTGGCGCGAATACCTGCCAGCGTCGCGGGAACGATCATCGCCGCACCAATGGCCAGCACGGCCCGGGTCGCGATTAGCCAGGCGGCACTGTGAGCAAACGCGGCAGCCAGCGATGCCAGACCAAATAACCCACCACCCAGCATCAGCAAACGTTTAAAGCCGATGCGATCGCCGAGCGCGCCCATGGGTAACACCATACCGGCCATCACCAGAGAATAGATATCAATGATCCACAGCAGCTCGTTACCACTGGCACCCAGCGTCATACTCAGCGTGGGCGCGGCAACGTGCAGCACCGTTGCATCAATCGCAACAGGGATGTAGACCAGCACAATAATCACTAACGTTAACCACTGACGAAACATAAAACTCCCTACAAAACGAAAACTGGACACATGTCCAGCTTTAGCGATCCTACGGAAAATTGAACATATGTCCAACTTTTTGTTACACTGCCAATAATATGAATATAGGGAGGAAGTATGAGCTATATGAATCGGGATGAACGTCGGGAAGTGATCCTGCAGGCAGCCATGCGCGTGGCGCTTGAAGAAGGATTTACCGCCATGACCGTTAGACGCATTGCCGCAGAGGCTCAGGTAGCTACCGGGCAACTGCATCATCATTTTACCTCTGCCGGTGAGCTTAAATCCCAGGCATTTGTCCGCCTTATCCGCACCCTTCTTGATGCCGAACTGGTCAGTGAAAACGCAACTTACCGTGAACGACTTCATGCCATGTTGGGAAGTGATGACGGTGGATTCGAACCGTATATCAAGCTCTGGCGCGAAGCGCAGATCCTGGCCGATAAGGACCCGGAAATCAAAAGCGCTTACCTGCTCACAATGCGTATGTGGCATGAAGAAACTGCTGCGATCATTACCCACGGGCAGAAAGCCGGCGAGTTCTCCTCAAGGCCTGATGCAGCCGACGTAGCCTGGCGTTTAATTGCGCTGGTTTGCGGACTGGATGGGATGTATATGCTGGGCATTGCCGAGATGGCCGATCCGGCTTTCGATCGCCACCTGGATCGCATGATAACGCTGGAGTTATTTATTTGATGTTATACATGAATTAACAACGCATCCTTTTAATTTACAATTAGTAACACTTAAGCAACGCGTTATTCCCCTGCCGCGCCGCGTTATTGCGCTTTTTTATCTATCCTTTCAGTCAATATTCCTAAAACCTTTCAATAATTTCTAATCAGGACCTGTGCGGAACCATAGGCGTTTATTTATTGAACGACGTGTGCATGCGAGGAAAATATGCCATCATCAAATGAGAAGAATAATCGTTATCTTTTGACTGACTGGAAACCAGAAAATCCCGATTTTTGGGAAAATAAAGGCAAGCACATAGCACGAAGAAACCTCTGGATATCAGTGAGTTGCTTACTGCTTGCGTTCTGCGTCTGGATGTTATTTAGTGCGGTTGCGGTAAATTTAAATAAAATTGGTTTTAATTTCACTACCGATCAACTCTTTTTATTAACGGCATTACCCTCTCTGTCTGGCGCAATATTACGCGTCCCCTACTCCTTTATGGTGCCTATATTTGGCGGCCGCCGTTGGACCGTTTTTAGTACGGTAATCCTGGTTATTCCCTGTGTCTGGCTCGGCTTCGCGGTGCAAAATACCGCTACTCCTTTCGGTGTATTTATCATCATTGCGCTGATGTGTGGTTTTGCCGGTGCCAATTTTGCCTCGAGTATGGGCAATATCAGCTTCTTCTTCCCAAAAGCGAAGCAAGGCAGCGCGCTGGGTGTGAATGGCGGACTCGGCAATCTTGGCGTCAGCGTGATGCAATTGATCGCCCCGCTGGTGATTTTTCTGCCTATTTTTACCTTCCTGGGCGTACAGGGTGTGCCACAACCTGATGGCTCGTTACTGTCGCTGGCCAACGCCGCCTGGATTTGGGTGCCGTTGCTGCTGCTCTCCACCCTGGCGGCGGGAATCGGCATGAATGATATCGCCAGTTCTAAAGCCTCTATCGCCTCGCAATTACCGGTGCTGAAGCGTTTTCATCTGTGGCTGTTAAGTCTGCTGTATCTCGCGACGTTCGGATCGTTTATCGGTTTTTCCGCCGGGTTTGCCATGCTGGCAAAAACCCAGTTCCCTGACGTGAATATTCTGCAGCTGGCGTTCTTTGGGCCGTTTATTGGCGCACTGGCACGCTCGGCGGGCGGCGTTATCTCCGACAAGTTCGGCGGAGTACGGGTCACGTTAATCAACTTCATCTTCATGGCGCTGTTTAGTGCGCTGCTGTTTCTTACCCTCCCCGGCTCAGGAGAAGGAAATTTTGTTGCCTTCTATCTGGTGTTCATGGGCTTGTTCCTGACCGCAGGTCTGGGCAGCGGCTCAACCTTCCAGATGATTGCGGTGATCTTTCGCAAAATCACCATCTACCGCGTGAAACTGCACGGTGGTACAGAAGAACAGGCCCAGCGAGAGGCGGTGACCGATACCGCCGCGGCTCTCGGGTTTATCTCAGCTATCGGCGCGGTGGGTGGTTTCTTTATCCCGAAAGCGTTTGGTTCATCGCTGGCGTTGACGGGTTCTCCGGTGGGGGCAATGAAAATTTTCCTCGTGTTTTACATCGTCTGCGTGCTGGTGACCTGGCTGGTCTATGGCCGTAAATCACAAAAAAAATAACAACACCCCTGACACATAATGGAGCAGGAGAAATGTCATGAGTAAACTGTTGGATCGCTTTCGTTACTTTAAACAAAAGGGCGACACGTTTGCCGACGGACACGGGCAAGTGATGCACACCAACCGGGGCTGGGAAGACAGCTATCGTCAGCGCTGGCAGTTCGATAAAATTGTACGCTCGACTCACGGCGTCAACTGCACCGGCTCCTGCAGCTGGAAAATCTACGTTAAAAACGGTCTGGTCACCTGGGAAACCCAGCAAACTGACTATCCGCGCACCCGTCCGGACCTGCCCAACCATGAACCCCGTGGATGTCCGCGCGGTGCCAGCTATTCCTGGTATCTCTATAGCGCCAACCGCCTGAAGTACCCGCTGGTGCGTAAACGTCTGATCGAACTGTGGCGTGATGCCCTTTCCCGCCAGCCCGACCCGGTACTGGCGTGGGAGTCCATCATGAACGATCCGCAAAAGTGCCAGAGCTACAAACAGGTGCGCGGGCGCGGCGGGTTTATTCGTTCAAACTGGAAAGAGTTGAATCAACTGATCGCCGCTGCCAACGTCTGGACGGTGAAAACCTATGGCCCGGATCGTGTCGTGGGATTCTCCCCCATCCCTGCCATGTCGATGGTCTCCTACGCAGCGGGTACACGTTATCTCTCGTTGCTCGGCGGAACCTGCCTGAGTTTTTATGACTGGTACTGTGACTTACCGCCCGCCTCCCCAATGACCTGGGGCGAACAGACCGATGTGCCGGAATCCGCCGACTGGTATAACTCCAGCTATATCATCGCCTGGGGTTCTAACGTCCCGCAGACCCGTACGCCAGATGCCCACTTCTTTACCGAAGTTCGCTACAAAGGCACCAAGACCATCGCCATTACGCCGGATTACTCGGAAGTTGCCAAACTGTGCGACCAGTGGCTGGCGCCGAAGCAAGGCACCGACAGCGCGCTGGCTATGGCCATGGGCCACGTGATCCTCAAAGAATTTCACCTCGACAAACCCAGCGATTACTTCCTCAATTACTGCCGCCGCTACACCGATATGCCAATGCTGGTGCTGCTGGATGCCCGTGAAGACAGTAGCTTCGTACCAGGACGGATGATGCGCGCCTCTGACCTCGTCGACGGACTGGGTGAAAGCAATAATCCTGAATGGAAAACCGTGGCCTTTAACAGCGCCGGCGAACTGGTAGTCCCCAATGGCTCTATCGGTTTTCGTTGGGGTGAGAAAGGCAAATGGAATCTCGAATCGCTGGCTGCCGGTACAGAAACCGAGCTGTCCCTGTCGTTGCTCGGTCAGCACGACGACGTGGCTGGGGTCGCGTTCCCCTATTTTGGCGGTAACGAGAACCCGCATTTTCGCAGCGTGAAGCAGGAACCGGTGCTGGTGCGTAAGTTACCGGTTAAGCACCTTACCCTCGCAGATGGACGTCGTTGTCCGGTGGTCAGCGTTTATGATTTAGTGCTGGCGAACTACGGTCTCGACCGTGGACTCGATGACGATCTCTCTGCCCGCGATTACAGCGAGGTTAAAGCCTACACCCCGGCCTGGGGCGAGCAAATCACCGGTGTTCCTGCACATCACATTGAACAGATCGCCCGTGAATTTGCCGATACCGCACACAAAACCCACGGTCGCTCGATGATCATCCTCGGTGCTGGTGTGAACCACTGGTACCACATGGACATGAACTATCGAGGGATGATCAACATCCTGGTGTTCTGTGGCTGTGTCGGACAAAGCGGCGGCGGCTGGGCACACTATGTCGGCCAGGAGAAACTGCGTCCGCAGACCGGCTGGCTCCCCCTGGCTTTTGCGCTGGACTGGAACCGCCCACCACGTCAGATGAACAGTACCTCGTTTTTCTACAACCACTCCAGCCAGTGGCGCTATGAAAAAGTCACCGCCCAGGAGCTGCTCTCTCCGCTGGCAGACGCGGCGAAATTTACCGGACATCTGATTGACTTCAACGTCCGCGCCGAGCGGATGGGCTGGCTGCCTTCTGCTCCGCAACTCAACCTTAACCCACTCACAGTAAAAGCAAAGGCACAACAAGCAGGATTATCCCCTGCTGAATTTACCGCGCAGGCGCTGAAGTCCGGTGATATCCGCTTTGCCTGCGAACAACCTGACAGCGGCAAAAACCATCCACGTAACCTGTTCGTCTGGCGTTCTAACCTGTTGGGTTCTTCCGGTAAAGGGCATGAATATATGCTCAAATACCTGCTGGGTACTGAAAGCGGCATTCAGGGCGAAGCGCTGGGCGCAACCGACGGCATTAAACCTGAAGAGGTGGAATGGCAATCGGCGGCAATCGAAGGCAAGCTTGACCTGCTGGTGACGCTCGATTTCCGCATGTCCAGCACCTGCCTGTTCTCCGACATCGTGTTACCTACCGCGACCTGGTATGAAAAAGACGACATGAATACCTCGGATATGCATCCGTTTATTCACCCGTTGTCGGCGGCGGTTGATCCTGCCTGGGAATCCAAAAGTGACTGGGAGATTTATAAGGGCATTGCCAAAGTGTTCTCCGAGGTCTGCGTCGGTCATCTGGGGCTGGAAACCGACGTGGTACTGCAACCGCTCCAGCATGACTCCCCGGCGGAACTGTCGCAGCCGTTTGATATACAGGACTGGCGTAAGGGTGAATGCGATCTTATTCCAGGTAAAACCGCGCCGAATATTGCCGTTGTGGAACGCGACTACCCTGCCACTTACGAGCGCTTCACCTCGCTGGGTCCATTGATGGATAAGCTGGGCAATGGCGGGAAAGGCATTTCCTGGAATACCCAGACTGAGGTCGATTTCCTTGGCAAGCTGAACTACACCAAACGCGAAGGCCCGGCAAAAGGCCGACCGCTGATCGACACCGCACTGGACGCCTCTGAAGTGATCCTCGCGCTGGCGCCAGAAACCAACGGTCAGGTAGCGGTGAAGGCATGGGAAGCGTTGGGCGCGATGACCGGTCGGGACCATACGCATCTGGCGCTGAACAAAGAAGATGAGAAGATTCGTTTTCGCGACATTCAGGCGCAGCCGCGCAAAATCATCTCCAGTCCCACCTGGTCGGGTCTTGAAAGCGAGCATGTTTCCTACAACGCAGGCTACACCAACGTTCACGAACTGATCCCGTGGCGCACGCTGTCCGGGCGCCAGCAGCTGTATCAGGACCATGCGTGGATGCGTGCTTTTGGCGAGAGTCTGGTGGCTTATCGCCCTCCCATTGACACCCGTAGCGTGAGTGGAATGCGCGAGGTCCCGCCGAACGGCTTCCCGGAAAAAGCGCTGAACTTCCTGACGCCACACCAGAAATGGGGCATCCACTCTACCTACAGTGAAAACCTGCTGATGCTGACGCTGTCGCGTGGCGGGCCGATTGTCTGGATCAGTGAAACCGACGCCAAAGAACTGGGGATTGAGGATAACGACTGGATTGAAGCCTTCAACGCTAACGGCGCGCTGACCGCACGAGCGGTGGTCAGCCAGCGTGTACCGCCTGGAATGACCATGATGTACCACGCACAGGAACGAATCATGAATATTCCCGGTTCTGAAGTCACCGGCATGCGCGGCGGTATTCATAACTCCGTCACCCGAGTGTGTCCTAAACCGACCCACATGATTGGCGGCTATGCGCAGCTGGCCTGGAGCTTCAACTACTACGGTACCGTCGGCTCTAACCGCGATGAGTTCATCATGATTAGAAAAATGAAAAATATTGACTGGCTGGATGATGAAGGTCGCGATCAGGTACAGGAGGCGAAAAAATGAAAATACGCTCACAGGTAGGCATGGTTCTGAATCTGGATAAATGCATCGGCTGCCACACCTGCTCCGTTACCTGTAAAAACGTCTGGACCGGGCGTGAAGGGATGGAATATGCGTGGTTTAACAACGTCGAGACCAAACCAGGCATTGGTTACCCAAAAAACTGGGAGGACCAGGAAGAGTGGCAAGGCGGCTGGGTGCGCGATGTTAACGGTAAGATCAGACCGCGCCTGGGTGGCAAGATGGGCGTGATCACCAAAATCTTCGCCAACCCGGTGATCCCGCAAATCGATGATTACTACGAGCCGTTTACCTACGATTACCAGCATCTGCATAGCGCGCCGGAAGGTAAGCATCAACCCACCGCCCGTCCGCGTTCGTTGATTGACGGCAAGCGGATGGACAAGATTATCTGGGGACCGAACTGGGAAGAACTGCTTGGCGGCGAGTTTTCTAAACGCGCCCGTGACCGTAACTTCGAGAAGATGCAAAAGGAGATGTACGGCCAGTTCGAAAATACCTTCATGATGTATCTGCCGCGCCTGTGCGAACACTGCCTGAACCCAAGCTGTGTCGCCACCTGCCCGAGCGGAGCCATCTATAAGCGTGAAGAAGATGGCATCGTGCTGATCGACCAGGACAAATGCCGCGGCTGGCGTTTGTGCATCAGCGGTTGTCCGTATAAAAAAATCTACTTTAACTGGAAGAGCGGCAAGTCAGAAAAATGTATTTTCTGCTATCCGCGTATCGAATCCGGCCAGCCAACGGTCTGTTCAGAAACCTGCGTCGGGCGCATTCGTTACCTCGGTGTATTGTTGTATGACGCCGATCGTATTGAAGAAGCAGCCAGCACCGAGCATGAAACCGATCTCTACGAGCGCCAGTGCGACGTGTTCCTCAACCCGAACGATCCGACGGTAATTGAAGAAGCGCTAAAACAGGGTATTCCGCACAACGTCATCGAAGCGGCTCAACGTTCACCTGTGTATAAAATGGCGATGGACTGGAAGCTGGCGCTGCCGCTCCACCCTGAATACCGTACCCTGCCGATGGTCTGGTACGTGCCGCCATTGTCACCGATTCAGTCGGTCGCCGACGCCGGTGGCCTGCCGCACAATGGCAATATCCTGCCGGCGGTAGAGTCATTGCGTATTCCGGTGCAGTACCTCGCCAACATGCTCAGCGCGGGCGATATCGGCCCGGTGCTGCGCGCCCTGAAACGCATGATGGCGATGCGCCACTATATGCGCTCGCAAACTGTCGAAGGCGTTACGGATACCCGAGCCATCGAAGAAGTCGGTTTGAGCGTTGAACAGGTCGAAGAAATGTATCGCTACCTGGCCATCGCCAACTATGAAGATCGCTTCGTTATCCCGACCAGTCATCGGGAAATGGCGGGCGACGCTTTCGGGGAGCGCAACGGCTGCGGCTTTACCTTCGGCGACGGCTGCCATGGTTCCGACACTAAATTCAACTTGTTCAACAGCAGCCGCATTGACGCTATCGACATCACCGAAGTGCGCGATAAAACGGAGGGGCAATAATGCAAATCCTCAAGGTTATCGGTCTGCTGATGGAGTATCCGGACGAACTGCTGTGGGAATGCAAGGACGATGCGCTGGCGCTTGTCGCCAGCGATGCGCCGATGCTGAGCGCATTCACTCACGAACTGTTAAATGCCCCGCTGCTGGATAAGCAAGCCGAATGGTGCGAGGTATTTGACCGTGGCCGCGCCACCTCACTGCTGCTGTTCGAACACGTTCATGCGGAATCCCGCGATCGCGGCCAGGCGATGGTCGACTTGCTGGCCCAGTACGAAAAAGTCGGCCTACAACTCGACTGTCGCGAACTGCCGGATCACCTGCCGCTGTATCTGGAATATTTAAGCGTGCTGCCGGAAGCGGAGGTCAAAGAAGGATTGCAGAACGTCGCGCCGATCCTGGCGTTGCTTGGTGGTCGCCTGAAGCAGCGAGAAACACCCTGGTATCAACTGTTTGACGCCCTGCTCACGCTGGCGGGCAGTCCACTCTCAAGTGACAGTGTCACGAAACAGGTCGGCGCAGAAACCCGTGACGATACCCGTCAGGCGCTCGATGCCGTATGGGAAGAGGAACAGGTGAAGTTTATTGAGGATAATGCGACCGCCTGTGACAGTTCACCGTTACAAAACTATCAACGACGCTTTAGCCAGGACGTGGCACCACAGTATGTCGACGTCAGCGCGGGAGGCCCGAAATGATACAGTATCTGAACGTCTTTTTTTACGACATCTACCCGTATCTGTGCGGCACCGTGTTTATCCTCGGTAGTTGGTTACGCTATGACTACGGACAGTACACCTGGCGTGCATCCTCCAGCCAGATGCTGGATAAACGCGGTATGGTGCTATGGTCAAACCTGTTCCATATCGGCATTTTGGGGATCTTCTTTGGACACCTGTTCGGCATGTTAACCCCACACTGGATGTATGCCTGGTTCCTACCTATTGCGGTAAAGCAGCAAATGGCGATGATTGCGGGCGGGATTTGTGGTGTGCTGACGCTGATCGGCGGCGCGGGGTTGTTGGTGCGTCGTCTGACCAACTCGCGCGTGCGGGCCACCTCTTCGACGGCGGATATTCTGATCCTGTGCATTTTGCTGGTTCAGTGCATCCTCGGGTTAACCACGATACCGTTCTCGGCGCAACATCCGGACGGCAGTGAAATGCTGAAACTGGTGGGTTGGGCGCAGTCAGTAGTCACCTTTCAGGGTGGCGCGTCTGCCCATCTGGATGGCGTGGCGTTGATCTTCCGGGTACACCTGGTTCTGGGGATGACGATTTTCCTGCTGTTCCCGTTCACCCGCCTGGTTCATGTCTGGAGCGCACCGGTTGAGTATTTCACCCGCCGTTACCAGATCGTCCGTTCCCGCCGTTAAGTGTCTCTGATGCCCGGTGGCGATTATGCTTACCGGGCTACATCGCTATACCACTTTTTGTGCGCTATGATGCTTCTCCATTCCAGGGAGAACGTCAATGAAACCACAGGTTTACCACGTCGATGCCTTTACGTCAGAACCGTTTCGCGGCAACTCCGCAGGCGTTGTGTTGCATGCGGACGGGCTGAGTGATGCGCAGATGCAGCTGATTGCGCGTGAGCTGCGCCATTCGGAAACCGCTTTTCTGCTGTCCAGCAACGACAGCGATGTACGCATTCGCTACTTCACCCCAACGGTCGAAGTACCTATCTGTGGGCATGCCACCGTTGCCGCGCACTATGTTCGCGCCAGCGTGCTGGGGCTTGGTGATACGACCGTCTGGCAAACGTCACTCGCCGGGCGTCACCGCGTTGAAATTCATGCTGAAGGTGGTAACTATCGTATCAGTCTGGAACAGGGGAAGCCGAGTTTTGAACCGCCGCTGGAGGGGCCAACGCGTGCAGCTATCATCGCGGCCCTGCACCTGACCGAGGACGATATGCTGCCGGGGCTGCCAGTCCAGATTGCGTCCACTGGGCATTCGAAAGTGATGATCCCGCTGAAGCCAGAAGTCGATCTGGACGCCCTGTCCCCAGACCTGTCGGCATTAACCACGCTCAGCCAGCACATTGGCTGCAATGGCTTCTTCCCGTTCCAGATCCGCCCTGGAGAAAACGCCACCGATGGGCGGATGTTTTCACCGGCTATCGGCATTGTGGAGGATCCGGTCACGGGTAACGCCAACGGTCCAATGGGGGCATGGCTGGTGCACCACAATCTGATGGCGCATGACGGAAAAACGTTGCATGTTCAGGGGCATCAGGGCCGCGCGCTGGGACGCGACGGTATTGTTGATGTGGCGGTCACCATCTGCGACAACCAGCCGGAGAAAGTGACAATTTCCGGCGCAGCAGTCATCCTGTTCCACGCCGAATGGAAAATTGATTTTTAAATAAACGCATTGCCGGATGTCGCGCTTGTGTCGCCATCCGGCAAAAACACCCTATTTCCCCGCCTCCGGATGCGTGTCAAACGCTGCCATTACCGTCGCCAGTTCAGCCTCAGTAAAGCCATGTTTGACGTCATCAACCCCCAGACCAAAGCGGTCCTGCAACAGCGCATACAGGCTCGCAACGTCTGGTAAGTTAATCTGCTCTACCGCATGGCCATCTTCATAGTGAGTAAAATGGAAGTTGGTCAGGGTCAGCTTACCGCCGTCCGGCAGATGACGGCACATCAGCAGGTGATGGCGAAAATGCGACTGTGGCCAGTGTGCAGACCAGAAGTTACCCATCAGATAATCGCTGTGATGTTGCACCACCAGATCGAATCGGTACATTGACTGCCAGTGATCATGATGGCGGAACTGCAATATCCAGTCTTCACCCTCCTGAACCAGCCGATAGTTTCCGTGCGGCGTTTGCTGTTCAAGATCAGCCTGCAGACGAATGGGGGCCGTCAGCGTTTGTCCGCCAAATCCAACGTCAGCGATCCACTGTTCACCCTGTAATTCAACCAGTAACAGGCGATGTGTACGCGGCGGCAGACTTGACGGATTCGCCAATACCACGCGTCCCAGCAAACTACGTACGGTAAAGCCGATGTCGCGTAGCGCCCGTTCAAATACACCATTTTGTTCAAAGCAATAACCACCGCGGCGGGCAGTGACCAACTTCTCTTCAAGGGACACATCGTCAAGCTGCATTTCACGCGGCAGCAGCACATCAAGATTTTCAAAGGGTATGGCACTGTTATGCAGTAAGTGCAGCGCTCTCAAAGTTCCAATATCGACGTTGGGCACATCTGACCAGCCAATACGGGCAAAATAAGCGTTTAAAAAAGGCGTCATACGGGATTCCTGTTTGTTGAATGCTGTACTTATAACGCATTTTTAATTTTACGCGGTCGCTTTTGTGCGCTACTCACCCCGATGAGGCGACAAAATCGCTAATCCCGTTAATATCTATGTTTATTGTGATGTCATTTTTATTCTGCCGAGGAGTCGCTATGAGTCATTTTCGTCCGGTTGAATTACAACACGCCTGCCGACTGCTTAATCACGGCCCCACCATTTTGATAACCAGTCGTGACGCGAATACAGAACGGCGTAATGTGATGGCGGCCGCGTGGTCAATGCCCGTGGAATTTGATCCGCCGCGGGTGGCCATTGTTGTCGACAAGACCGCCTGGTCGCGCGAACTGATCGAACGCAGCGGTCAATTTGGTATTGTTATTCCAGGTGTTGCCGCGACGAACTGGACCTATGCCGTGGGGAGTGTTTCCGGTCGAATAGAAGATAAGTTCAACTGCTACGGCATTCCGGTGGTCAAAGGCCCGGTATTGGGATTGCCGCTAATAGAAACCAAGTGTCTCGCCTGGATGGAATGCCGCCTGCTTCCTGCCACAGCGGCTCAGGACAAATATGACACCTTGTTTGGAGAAGTGGTTTCTGCCGCTGCCGATGAGCGGGTATTTGTGCAAGGACGATGGCAGTTTGATGATGGCAAACTCAATACTTTGCACCATCTTGGCGCAGGCACATTTATCACCAGTGGAAAACAGGTTACTGCCGGTAAATAATCACAGACAAACGGATGGCAGATCCGCCTGTCATCCCCATCATCCTTCTCAAAACTCCCGAAAAACCAGCCAGATAAATCGTTTCCCTTACCTTGCTGAATCATTCATGTGAATTATAGTTAATCGTGCACTAAGTCAAATATTGATTCAAAACGCAATCCATTAAAGCAGCATCCCCCAGAACTGTACTTATGAAGTATCAGAGAGGTTTTACGATGCAACTTAATAGAATCGCACAAAGCTTTATGCTTGCTGGGTTATTAACGTCTTTTGCTGTCCCCGTCATGTCTGCTGAAGCCTCGAAAGAGGCTACGGCAGCCACGCAACAAGCCAACAATGCACTCTACAATCAACTCCCCTTTTCTGATAACACCGACTTTACCGACGCGCACAAAGGCTTTATCGCCCCGATTCCTCAGGACATGATTAAAGGTGAACAAGGCAACGTAATCTGGAATCCGCAACAGTATGCGTTTATTAAGGAAGGCGATAAGGCGCCGGATACGGTAAACCCGAGCTTGTGGCGCCAGTCTCAGTTGATCAATATCAGCGGGGTGTTTGAAGTCACGGAGGGTGTCTATCAGATCCGTAACCTCGATTTGTCGAATATGACCATCATCGAAGGTAAAGAAGGCATCACCGTTGTTGACCCATTAGTGTCGGCAGAAACGGCCAGGGCAGGCATGGAGCTCTACTTTAAAAACCGTGGCAAAAAACCGGTTGTCGCGGTGATTTATACCCACAGCCACGTCGACCATTACGGTGGTGTGCGCGGCGTTGTTGATGAAGCCGATGTTAAAGCAGGCAAAGTGAAGGTCTATGCGCCTGCCGGCTTTATGGAAGCTGCGGTTGCTGAAAACATCATGGCCGGTAACGTCATGAGCCGCCGCGCCAGCTACATGTACGGCAACCTGCTAAAACCTGATGCTAAAGGTCAGGTCGGCGCGGGGCTGGGAACCACCACCTCCGCAGGAACGGTTACTCTGATTGCGCCAACGAATATCATCGAGAAAGATGGGCAAAAAGAGGTTATCGATGGCCTGACCTATGACTTCATGTTGGCTCCGGGCTCCGAAGCGCCTTCAGAAATGCTGTGGTACATCGAAGAGAAAAAACTCATCGAATCGGCTGAAGATGTCACCCATACCCTGCACAACACCTACTCTCTGCGCGGTGCAAAAATCCGTGAACCGCTGCCGTGGTCCAAATATATCAACGAAGCGATTGTTCGCTGGGGTGATAAAGCGGAAATTCTGATGGCGCAGCACCATTGGCCGACCTGGGGTAATGACAAGGTGGTGAAACTGCTGAAGAGCCAGCGCGATCTGTACCGTTATATTAACGACCAGACGCTACGCATGGCCAACGAAGGTCTGACCCGTGATGAAATCGCGGCGAACTTTACGTTGCCGGATTCACTGGCACACACCTGGGCAAACCGCGGGTACTATGGCTCCGTCAGCCACGATGTGAAGGCCACCTACGTGCTGTACCTCGGATGGTTTGACGGCAACCCAGCCACACTTGATGAACTGCCGCCGGAAGAAGCGGCGAAGAAATTCGTCGACTATATGGGCGGTGCAGATGCCATTTTGCAAAAAGCGAAAGCTGACTACGACCAGGGTAACTATCGCTGGGTGGCTCAGGTGGTGAGCAAAGTCGTATTTGCCGATCCGAACAACCAGGCCGCACGTAATCTGGAAGCCGATGCGCTGGAACAATTAGGCTATCAGGCAGAGTCTGGTCCGTGGCGTAACTTCTACCTGACGGGCGCACAAGAACTGCGCAACGGCGTGGTGAAAGGCCCGACGCCGAATACGGCCAGTCCGGATACCGTCCGCGCCATGACGCCAGAAATGTTCTTCGACTACCTGGCGGTACATATTAACGGGCAGAAAGCGGGTGATGCGAAATCAGTATTCAATATCGACCTTGGTAGCGATGGTGGTAAATACAAACTGGAGCTGGAAAACGGTGTTCTGAACCATACCGCGAATTCCGAAGCGAAAGATGCGGATGCCACTATCGCGCTCAATCGCGATACGCTGAACAAAATCATCCTCAAGGAAGTGACGCTGAAGCAGGCGCAGGACAGCGGTGACGTGAAAATTACCGGTGACAGCGCCAGGCTCGACGCCATGCTCGGTTACATGGATAAATTTGAATTCTGGTTCAATATTGTCACACCATAACAGCATTAAAAACGGGCGAATCACTCGCCCGTTTTTCTCACATACTGTAACCGGGTTTTTTAATCAACGTGTCCATCTGCGGCACGATTTCCGCATCCCATACGGCTTGCCACGCCTCAGGCTCAATTTCATTCAACGCCACGCTGACTGAGCTGTCTTTGCTTTGCAAATGGCGAATAATGACATCTGTAATATCCGCCGCCAGTGCGGTTTTTTGTTCGTTGGTAAGGGCGCGAGGAAAACATTTAATATCGATATGCGGCATTGCAGGTTCCTTATTGTTTTGGCAAAAAAGCGATAACGTAATATGCGCCAGTTAGCAAAATTCCTCCAGACGTCATTCGTCTGCAATGATGCTCAGATGCACAACGTTACCGGCCTGGCAAACGTTGAAAGCCGATTTCGATGATCGGCTTTTTAAAAACCGCCACGGTTAATTCTTACAAACAAACCGCTCACCAAACGCAATATCTTTACGCAGTTCGCTTTGCATTGCCTCGAGTGCATCCTGCTCAGCGCGGCTCAGGTCAGTTAGCGCAATAACGCGAGATACTCCGTTGACGCCCAATTCGACTGGCTGGGCAAAAAAACGGGCGTATTGGCTGCCGCCTTCTACATATGCGCATTCCACAATGCCTTGTTCCCCATTCAGTGCACGGAGTAACGACAAACAAAAACGTGCGGCTGCCTGCCCCATTGATAATGTGGCCGACCCGGCTCCCGCTTTTGCTTCGACTACCCGAGTCCCGGCATTTTGTACCTGGTCTGTCAGCGCACGGATATCGTCATCGGATAGTTTTATCTCCGTAAGCTGCGAGAACAACGGCAGGATCGTGACGCCAGAATGTCCACCGATAACCGGAACCTCAATGTCCCGAACGCTGCAGCCTTTCATTTGTGCGACAAACGTATTTGCGCGAATGACATCCAACGTGGTGATACCAAAGAGCTTGTTTTTATCGTAGACGCCAGCCTTTTGCAGGACATTAGCGGCAATCGCCACCGTGGTATTGACAGGGTTAGTAATAATACCAATACAGGCATCCGGGCATATCTTTGCGACATCACCAATAAGCTGATGAATAATATTGGCATTAATACTGAAGAGATCAGAACGATCCATTCCCGGCTTACGGGCAATACCGGCACAGACAATAACAATATTTGCACCTTCTAACGCATGTTGGATCTGAGCGCCACAATATCCGTGAATATGCACATCGGTTGGAATATGGCTTAAATCAACAGCAATCCCTGGTGTTGCTGTTGATATATCGTATAGTGCTAGTTCAGACCCCTCTGGCATGTGTAATTTAAGGAGTAACGACAAAGCCTGCCCTATTCCTCCGGCAGCGCCAAGAAGTGTAACTTTCATATAATATCCTTTACAGGGTTATCGATAGATATAATTAACCACGCGATGGCTCAGATGAACACCACGGTAAAATAATCGTTAACAACAAATAAGTAATTATTTCTGAAAATTAAAATACGCCAAGCATTGGCCAATAATACAATGCGCACAATGCATAAATCAGACAAGCAATCGCACACAGCACAATACCCACGCGCGGATAATCATTGATAGCAACCTTCCCGGTACCAAAAACCAACACACCCGGAATGGTGTTATAAAACATCAACAATGGATAAGCCCCAATAATCATCCCACCCGGTAACGCCAGCATTGCCGGTGGCAAACCTGCAGCATGGGCAATACCAATCAATACAGGCAACATTGCTGCCGCCATCGCCGTAGTGCCCACAAAGAAAATATGCATGTATTGCACGACGATAAGCACGACAATCAGCAAGGCGATGGTACTCAGCGTGGATAAACCCAGATGGTTAAAGATCAACATCGATATCCATTCTGCCGCACCGGTTTTCATCAAAATAGCCCCCATACTGACACCACCGCCGCAAATGAACAGCACTTGCCACGACACGCCTTTATTGGCTTCCGACCAATTAATAACGCCAATTTTAGGGAAAAAGAGCAGACAAGCCCCCAGCATACAGGCCGTGGTAGAATCGACACCTATCCAATCGCCGGTGACCCACAGGAAGACCACGCCGAGGAAAATCCACAACGTTTTCCACTCAGCCGCAGACATTTTTCCCATCCCGTCCAGGCTGTCTTTAATCAACCGCTCTCCGCCGGGGATATGCGATTGCTCAGGCGGATAAGCAAACTGCAGGTAGATCCAGGTAATAAACGTCATCAGTAACGCTGGCGGGAATCCGACGATCAAAAAATCAAGATAGGAGATCATTGGCCCGCCGGCATTGTGAATAAACTCAACGGTAATGGGGTTCGGTAAATTGGCTGTCAAAATACCGCCGCTGATCGTGGAATTAGTAAACGACATGGTAAGCAGTAAATTTACTGCAAATTTCGTTCGCCCTTCTTCTTTAAATAACGCAATTAAATTCAGACAAATGGGTAGCAGGATCGCGACTCTTGGCGTGGATGACGGAATAAAGAACGCCAGCACAATATTAGCAATTGTTACCCCCAGTGTTAAATTACGCACACTACTGCCGGTAAATTTAAGAATTAAAAAAGTAATCCGTTCCGCTAATCGCGTTTTGGTTAGCGCCACAGCCATAATAAATGCGCCGACCAGAAGATAAGATGAAGATGATGAAAAACCCGATAGCGCCATTTTTAAGCTGCATACTTTTAATAATACAGCTGCAGGAACAATCAGCAAGCTTGAAACAACAATGGGGATAGGTTCGGATAAGAACAGGATAAAAACACCCGCAAACAATACCAGCGCATGCTTCCCCTCCATAGAGAGTCCGGCCATGGGAAATGTATAAGTAATCGCCATCGCCAGAATCGCTAACGGAATTCCCCACCGTTTCTTAAACGACAACGTTTTTATTTTTTCTGCCATTATTATTAGCCTATTTGAGCAAGCCAGCCACAAACGTGGCTGGCATCTGTAAAGTTAACCCGGATAAACAGCGTCAATCGTTTCACAGCCTTTCGCCGCGAGCGCTTTATCCACCCAACTGCGATCGGCTTTTCCGGTCTGCGCCGCAACCAGTTTTGCATGGTCGTTGGCAGAAAACTTGCGAGCTTCTTCCAGCAATTTTGCCGCATCGTGTTTAGGGATCACAATGACGCCATCGCTGTCACCGACGATAATATCGCCCGGCATAACGTGAATATTGCCACAGGCGACTGGAACATTGACTTCACCAGGACCTTCTTTGAATGGGCCGCCAGGGGTATGACCTGTCGCATAAACGGGAACCCCCATTGCATAGATGGTATCAAGATCACGCATTGGCCCGTCCAGCACGATACCCGCAATGCCTTGAGATTTGGCATAGGCGACCATGATCTCGCCCATCAGCGACTGGCTGCTGTCCCCTTCGTTGGAAACGATCAGAATGTCGCCAGGTTTAATCATGTTCAGCGCTTTGTGCATCATCAGATTGTCGCCCGGACGCGCTTTTACCGTCAGCGCGACGCCAACCATATTTTGCTCCGCAGGTGCCGTCATCCGACGGATGCGGCAATTCATCGCACTCAGGCGCCCCATACAGTCGGCAATGTTTGCTGCAGGTATGGTTTTGAAACCATCGATAACATCAGCTGTAGGCAGTTCACGTTGGGTAAATACTCTGAATCCAATAGACATTTTAGTTCTCCAGTACGTCGTAAATATTATTTAATCAGGTGGTTAACACACAGACTCGGGGATAACGGTTTTCCGTTAAGGAAATTAATCACGTTGTCCGCGGCATGCTCAGCCATCGCGTCCAACGCATCAGGTGTGGACCCGCCAACATGCGGGGTCATAACAACGCTGGGCTGTGAGGCAATGGCATCGCTGAGGGGCAGTGGTTCATTAACGAAAGTGTCCAGACCTGCACCTGCAAGTTTTCCACTCTGCAAGGCAGCTACCAGCGCACTTTCATCAATCAGCGGCCCTCTGGCGGTATTAACCAGAATTGCACCATCAGGCAGTAGTGAAAGCGCCTCTTCGTTAATCAGATTTCGGGTAGCGGGAACCAGCGGGCAATGCAGGCTGAGCACCTGGCTTTGGCGAAGCAACGCCGGTAAATCGTGGATCAGTGTGACCTGTTCGATTGGGCTGGCCTTGAGCATGGGATCGTAAGCGACGACCTTCATGCCCAGCGCTATACAGAATTGAGCCAGCGTTTGTCCTATCTGGCCAAAACCCACCAATCCTAAAGTGCGTCCACTTAATTGTTGGCCGTTTCCGGCGCGGCTCCAGTTCCCTGTGCGTAAATCCCGGTCATAGGATGCAATGCGTCTGGCGGCCGCCAGCATGAGCCCTAATGCCAGTTCGGCAACCGATTGTGAGTTTGTCCCCGGCGTCACCAGGACGGGAATATTTCGTTCCGTCGCCGCATCGACATCAATGTTGCTTACGCCTACGCCATGTTTCGTGATGACTTTCAGCGTTGGACAAGCACGGATAGCTTCGCCGGTTAGCGTCATCGTGCGTGAAATGACGGCATCAACAGGCTCAGTGGATAAAATCGACAGGATCGCCTGCGGATCCGTTGAATCATTTACATATATTATTTTACAGTTAGCATCTGTTAGTTTTTTAACACCCTTCGGCGCCAGTTTTGGTGCCGTCATTAAAACGGTAAAACGCATCATCTTCTCCTTGCCATAGTCGGGGTAGGAGATTTTTAACCCAGGACAAGGTGACGCAACAGGCAATAATATTGATAGCGGCAATAACTTTTCGTTAAAGAGTAAAAAAGCAAAATAAATTTAAAAACATCATAAAATACAATTGATTATATTAATTCCCTGGAATGTTATTGCGGAATAATGCAGAACTAACAGGCGGCCTGGTTCACAAATTTCGCCGTATTTTCTTACTTTTTATGCAAGAGAAAACGTTATCTTTTTACTGTCAGGTCAAAAAATAATGGCGCGTCATTCTCTACTATGCTGTGACGCTAATACCGGGCGGATGGGAAAAGGTGCTGGTGAGTCATGAATCTCAATATTCGCGATTTGAAGTTTTTTCATGCTATTGCAGAAGTGGGTAGCCTCGCTCAAGCCTCAGAACGCCTTGGGCGCTCGCAACCTGCGCTGTCAAAATGCATCCAGCGTCTGGAAGAGGAAGTTGGTACACAATTGCTGACCCGCAGCGGGCACGGTATAACGCTTACCGCCGCGGGCGAGTTAATGCGCGAACGGGCCAGAAAGCTCTGTTTTTTTATGGAGCAAACGGAACAGGACCTCGAAAACTATGTTCGCGGGGTGTCAGGGAAGATACGTATAGGTTGTGTACCTACTGTCGCTGAATATCTCATTCCTAAACTTTGTCAGGCTTTTCTGACAGAAAACCCCCTCGCTATGCTCGAGATTGTTCCCGGAGTGAATAATTATCTATGGGATAATCTGCAGAATTATCAGTTAGATATTATTATTGTCACTAAAACGATTAGCTATGAGAACGCCATTATTTACCCAATAATGGAGGATGCTGTGGTTTTAGTCGGCAGCTGCGAACATCCTATTTTTACACAAGAGTTGAAGTCAATTACGCCTAAAGACCTCGTCGAATACAGATGGTTGTTATCGGGGAAAAATACGGCCTCCCGACGCTGGATTGATCAGTTCTTTATTAGCCGGGGGCTTCCGCCGCCACGAGCCCAGATAGAAACATCATCGTTCCATCTTATGCCAAAAATCCTTGCGGCAAATAAAGAATTACTGGGCTTCATACCCCGCCGTAATTTAACCAGGGGCGGCGTAGTATATAAACAATTGAGGGAAATTCCGCTGGAAGGAACAGCAAATTCCCGTCATTTTATTCTTGGTCGACTTAAGGATCGCAGCCCCTCTCCCATCACAGAACGACTTATCAGGATGATCCGCGAACAGGGGCAAGACATGTTTTAAGCGTCTATCTCTTCAAATAATTCTGTTATCTTTCAGTACAGTACGCAGCCGAGGGATTTGACAAACCGCGTCCGCGATGGCGCTGATATTGGGTGTATTGTCCTGGAACCAGTCATGTCCGGGCCCCCAGGTGCGCATAACGGCAATATAAACGTCCAGCAACGTGAGCTGATCGCCAAACGCGTACGGTTCGGCGCTTAGCTGGTCATTCAGCCACATATAGAGCGATTTACGATACTCAATACAGCCCGTTTTCAACTGCGCCGGGGCATCCGGAGTCCAGCGTTCAGGATAGTCAGCATACGTGAACGTGGGATAGACATTGGCCACCAGCCAAACCAGCAGGCGCTGAAATTGCTGACGTTCCACATGTCCGACAGGCGGCGCCAGATCGGGCCTGCGATCAAGAATCATCAGCGCAATTGCCGCCGTTTCCGTCATAACGTCGCCATTTTCCAGCGTGAGCGTTGGAATCTGACACAGTGGATTCATTTTTTTTAGTAACTCCCGAGAAGGCCCAGCGCGGTCAAAACCGTCCACATTAATAAACGTGTAAGGGATCTCCGCCAGTGTAAGCATCACTTCACTGATGGCCGATCCCCAGCCCGGTACCCCATAGAGCTTAATCATGCTGCAATCTCAAAGTTAAAATCCTAAGTGTAGAGCATGTAGGGAAGTGATCAATTCTGGACTAACTTTTCAGAGGTAGGCAAAATCATCGTTACCCTGTAATCGCTGTGCGGCACAACCCTGTGCCGCAGCGTATTTACAGAACTTTCGACAAAAACTGCTGCGTGCGCGTGTGACGCGGATAATTTAGCACCTGTTCGCTGCTACCCTGCTCGACGATTTTGCCGTCAACCATAAACACCACCTGATCGGCCACTTCCCGGGCAAACCCAATTTCATGTGTCACCACAACCAGCGTGGTTCCCGACCGTGCCAGTGACTTAATCACATCCAACACTTCGCCCACCAGTTCAGGATCGAGTGCGGAAGTCGGCTCATCAAACAGCATCACGCGCGGATTTAATGCCAGCGCGCGGGCAATAGCGATACGTTGCTGCTGGCCTCCGGATAAATGCCGCGACCAGGCATCGGCTTTTTGCCGCAGTCCGACAGCATCCAACAAGGTAAATGCCCGCTCAATAGCCTCTTTGCGCGAAGCCAGTCCGTGTGCAACAGGCGCTTCAATCAGGTTTTCCAGCACCGTTAAATGCGGGAACAGGTTAAAGTTCTGAAATACGTAGCCCACATTGATGCGCTGACGCAGGATTTCCGCCTCTTTCAGTTCATACAACCGGTCTCCCTGAAGGCGATAGCCAATATAATCACCGTCAATCTGAATAAACCCCTCATCGACACGCTCCAGATGATTAATTGCCCGCAATAGCGTTGATTTACCTGAACCGGAAGGCCCGAGAATGACCGTGACCGTACCGGGTGGGATCTCCAGCGATACGTTATCCAGCGCTTTATGGCGACCAAAATATTTGCTGACGCCGGTAATGGAAATATGACCTTCAGGCGAGTGGGACATGGATAGCCTCCTGCTGTGGAACCTGGCGACGACGTTTAGCCGTGCGACTCACCCTGGCGGTGTTAATCGCGGATCGTCTTTCACTGCGTGCCAGCGCGCGTTCAACCAGATACTGAATTAATGACAAAACGCTGGTGATCACCAGATACCACACGGCTCCAACCATCAGCAGCGGAATGACTTCCTGGGTGCGGTTGTAGATCATCTGGATGGTGTAGAACAGTTCCGGCATAGCCAGCACATAAACCATCGCCGTCCCTTTCGCCAGGCTGATAATTTCATTGAACCCGGCGGGCAAAATAGTGCGCAACGCCTGTGGCAGGATAATACGCAGCGTGCGGCGCCAGGCGGGTAATCCCAGTGCGGCTGCCGCCTCATACTGACCATGATCAACACCAAGAAACCCGCCGCGAATGATCTCAGCGGTATAAGCACTTTGCACCAGCGTCAGACCAACAACCGCAGTGGAAAACTGTCCGAGTACATTAATCGTCTCAAAGCTGCCCCACTGGATAGCAGTGAACGGTATGCCGATCGCCAGCGTGTCGTACAAATAGGAGAAGTTGTACAAAATGATCAACACCACAATCAGCGGGAGTGAACGAAACAACCAGATGTATCCCCACGCCAGGCTGTTTAGCAGCCAGGATGATGAGAGTCTGGCCAGCGCCAGCAACCCACCCAATACCACGCTCAGTAATGTCCCAATGAGTGTCAACAACAGCGTTTGCCCAAGTCCAGACAAGATAACCGGGTCGAAGAACCAGCGAGCAAACACGCCCCATTCCCAGCGTGGATTAAACGCGACAGACTGAATAATCGCCGCCAGCACAAACAGGGCAATAATCGCCCCTACGGTGCGCATCGGGTAACGTGCCGGCACGACTTTGATGGTTGCAGTCGTTTTCATCTTCTCTCCTCAGGCAATTTTGGCCTGACCTGCGATAGTCAACAGTTTGGTGAAGCGCAGTCGTCCATCAAAGGGCGGCTGGCTATACTCTTCTGGATCACGTGTTGTATCGAACTGCGGATCGTACCCCTGACTCAAATAAAGCCGGACGGCCTCTGGCTGGCGAAAGCCCGTGGTCAGATAGATACGGCTATAGCCTGCCAGTAATGCCCGGCGCTCCAGTTCCTGCACCACGTGTGCTGCCAGCCCCTGCTTACGCAGGCCGCTTTTAGTCCAGATACGCTTAATTTCAGCAGTGTCTTTGTCATAGGGTTTGTAGGCCCCGGTGGCGATAATTTCGCCGTCGCGCTCCAGCACCACAAAGATCCCCAGTGGGGCCAGATACCATTCGGTTAGCTCCACTTCCGCATCACGAGAAAAATAATCACCATAACGGGCGGCATATTCACCAAATAGTCCGTTGAGGATCGGCTGTAGCTCAATGGCTTCGGGCGAGACAACACGGAATTGATCGCTCACATTGACCTCCTTAGTCGCCTAAACCGGCCGGGTTAACTTCAGATTGTGGGATACGTTCTACCCCTTCCCCCCAGCGATTCAGCACCTTGTCATAGTCGCCATTGCCGATCACACCGTTAAGGGCAGTTTGTACCGGCAGCACCAGGCCACTGTCTTTTTTCAGCGTGACGGCAATATGTGCGGCTTTCGGCCATCCGCCATCGACGCTGCCCACCAATTGCGTTTTACCATTGAGCGCTGCTTTCCAGGCCCCAATGACATTCGGACCAAAGTAAGCATCTGCACGACCTGACTGTAGCGCCAGCGTCTGAGCCGCATCATCTTTGGTATACACTGGCGTAAACGGTTTTAATCCTTTCTTCAGATTCTCTTCGTTCCACGCCAACAGAATGGCTTCCTGGTTAGTCCCTGAACCGACAATAATGCGCAGTCCGGCAATATCTTCCGCCTGGTTAATTTTCGTCAGCGTGCTGCCGGTTTTGACATAAAAACCAAGGGAGTCCTTACGATAAGTGGCGAAATCGAACTTCTCTTTACGCGCTTTAGTCACAGTGATATTGCTGATCGCCGCATCGTATTTCCCGGACGTCACGCCCAGTGGCCAGTCTTCCCATGAAGTGGGTACGACATTCAGTTCCAGCCCCAGGCTATCGGCAACCAGGCGAGCGATATCGGCCTCACTGCCGATGAGCGTTTTATTATCATCGGCAAATACCGTCAGCGGTGGCTGGCTCAGTCCGGCGATAGCGACCGTGAATTTACCCGGTACAGCCAGGTGCAGATTAGCGGGTAACTGTGCAATCGCCTGTGGATTTTTGGCCGTGTGAATCGGTGTTTTATTGGCCTCCAGGCTCACGCCGGTACCGTTGATGGTGACGTCATTTGCCCAGGCAGTCGCGCTGAAAGCCAGTGACAGCGCAAGAAGTAGTGATTTTTTCTGCATAGCGTTTTTCTCTTATTGTGTGAATTGATTTGCAGGTGTTGCCAGCCCCAGGCTTGCGCGCAGCGTCGTGCCAGGATAGTCGTGGCGAAATAAACCGCGTGCCTGAAGCACGGGAATAACCTGTTCGACAAACCGTGGAAAGGTATCTGGCGTTCCCCCCTGAATGATGAAACCGTCGGCGGCTTTCTCCTCGAACCACTGCTGCAGCCCATCAGCTACCTGCGCCGGCGTTCCGCTAAAACGTGGACGTGGACTGGCCGCTTCCAGCGCCACCTGACGCAGGGTTAATTCCCGTTCCCGCGCATTGCGCTTGATCTCGTCAGTGGTGCTGCGAAAACTGTTTTCTCCGAGGGTGCCAAGATCCGGGAACGGTGCGTCCAGCGGGTACTGGCTAAAATCGTGATGTTCAAAATAGCGTCCCAGGTAATTCAGCGCGTCGGTAATCGACACCAGTGCTGCGGTATTCTGATACTGTTGCTCTACGTCAGCGTCACTGTCGCCAACAATAATGCTGACGCCCTGGAAAATATGCAGCTCATCGGCATGACGTCCGACGGCTTCAAGCTGACTTTTCACATCCTGATAAAATGCTTTGGCTTCAGACAGCGATTCCTGATGGGTGAAAATAGCGTCCGCATGCTGCGCCGCCAATTTTTTCCCATCATGTGATGCCCCTGCCTGAAATATAATCGGGCGACCTTGCGGGGTTCGGCCAATATTTAATGGCCCTGCCACCTGGAAATAATCGCCATGATGGTTCAGGGTGTGCAATTTCTGCGGATTAAAGAACTCGCCACTTGTTTTATTGCGGACAAACGCATCATCTTCCCAGGAATCCCACAGACCTTTCACTACCTGTAAATATTCATCGGCAATGCGATAACGTTGAGCGTGCTCAGGATGCTGGGCACGGGAATAGTTTTTAGCCGAACCCTCCAGTGGGGATGTCACCACATTCCATCCAGCCCTGCCCTGGCTAAGATGGTCCAGGCTGGCAAACTGTCGCGCGGTAGTAAACGGCTCGCTATAGGAGGTAGAAACCGTACCCACCAGGCCAAGATGACGGGTGACGCTTGCCAGCGCAGATAATACCGTCAGCGGCTCAAAGCGATTTAAAAAATGTGGAATCGATTTTTCATTAATATACAGGCCGTCAGCGACAAAAATAAAATCCAGTTTCCCTTTCTCCGCAATATGCGCAGTCTCTTTTACAAAATCAAAATTAATACTGGCATCAGCACGCGCCGCCGGATGACGCCATGCTGACATATTCCCCGAGGCACCATGCAAAATAGTGCCCAGCCGTAGTTGCCGATTTTCAGCCATAGTAACCCCTACCCAACAGGTAAATTAAAGGTGTGTGAATGCCGTTTTTGCTAAATGTGCAAAGTAGTGGGCGGCAGGTTCAATTAACCGTTCATCCGGATTAAACCCCGGATGATGTAATCCATATTCACTGGCACTACCGATGCTAACAAACGCACCAGGCGTATTTTGCAAATAAACGGCAAAATCCTCCCCGCCCATGTGCAGGTCGGCATGATGCGTCGTGTAACCGGACTGTCTGGCGACTTTGGTCGCAATATCGGCCCAGTGCGCGTCATTGACCAGAGCCGTAGGCCCCGCGTGCCAGATAACATCGATCTGTGCGCCAAAGGCGTGGGCAAACCCAGCGGCAATATCACTGACCCGTGATTTGACCTGTTGTTGCACCTCAGCGCGATGTGTCCGCAGCGTCCCTTCCAGCTCAACGGATTCCGGTAGTACGTTCCATGTATTTCCCCCCTGAATTCTGGTTACGCTAAGCACCACCGAATCCAGCGTATTGACCTCACGGCTGGCGACACTTTGTAATACCGTCACCAGTTGACTGGCGAGCAGGATGGCATCTTTTCCCTCGTGTGGACGTGCCGCATGCGCGCCTTTTCCGGTAATACGCAGCACAAAGCGATCCACATTGGCGTAAAACGCCCCTCCTCGGGTGGCAAAATCGCCTACCGCCAGTCCAGGCTCGTTGTGCATGCCAAAAATCGCGGCCACATTTTGCAGGGCTCCGGCACGGATCAGTGTTTTAGCACCCCCAAAACTTTCTTCTGCCGGCTGAAACAAAATACGCACGCGTCCCGGTAGTGTGTTTTCCTCCTGCTTGAGTAACAGTGCGGCGCCGAGCATCACGCTGGTGTGAATATCATGTCCGCAGGCATGCATCACCCCCGGTGTGACGGAGCGAAACGGTACATCGGTGTTTTCTTCTATCGGTAAAGCATCGATATCCGTCCGCAGAGCGATGACATCATCTCCCTGACCAATTTCGGCAACGACACCTGTTTTCAGATTGAACGGCAATAGCGTGACATCTGCAGCATGCAACCAGTCACGAATACGTGCTGTTGTCGCGACTTCCTGGAGGGACAGCTCCGGGTGCTGATGTAACTCGCGACGCCAGTCGATAAGCTGTGAGGCTAATGACATCAGACAACCTCCATCGTACTGTGGGCCTGTGCCAACAGGCGTAGCGATGTCAGACGCGCATGACCTTCGGCAACCGGCGTATCGATAATGAATTCATCAATACCGTATTGCACCTGCCATGAACGCAGTGTTGCCACCACCTCCTGGGCACTCCCCTGCAGTAAGGCCTGCTCACGCCGGGCAATTGTTCGTGGTGCGCTGCCCGCCTGCGCGGCGAAAGCCAGCGCCTGCTCTTCGCTGGCAACGGTGACGCGTTGTCCATCCTCCAGTTCGACGCCCCAGATTTGTACATCTTCCGCCAGTTGCGCAGCCATATCACTGCTGTCAGCCACAATAACCTGCACTGCAACAATCGTTGGACGTGAACTGTTGGCCTGCCAGAAGCTCAACACCTCATGCAGTAACGCTTTATCTCCGTTCAGGTGCGCCGCGAAAATAAAGTTCCAGTCAGACTCTGCCGCCAGGCGTGCACTTTCTACGCTCGCGCCCAGCACAAATCTTTGCGGCGGCGCAGGCGGGAGCGGTGTCGGGAATACTGTCTGCCCGCTTTCGGTCCCGGTCAGCGTCAGCCAGGCGTTCAGTTGAGTAAGCTGGTCGGCAAAACTGCCTTTTTCTTCCTGATGAAGACCCAACTGCAATGCCTGCGTTGACAGCGGTAAGCCGCCTGGCGCTTTCCCGACCCCAAGATCGACACGTCCCGGCGCCAGTGAAGCCAGAAGATTAAAGTTTTCCGCGACTTTGTAGGGGCTATAGTGTTGCAGCATGACGCCACCGGAACCCACACGAATGCGCTGCGTTTGTCCCAGTATCCAGGCGATCACCAGTTCCGGTGATGGGCTGGCAAGTTGCGGCGTATTGTGATGCTCAGCTATCCAAAAACGATGATATCCCCACTCTTCAGCATGTTGTGCCAGGCGTAGCGTGCGGGCCAGTGCGGTGACGGCAGTTTCACCTTCCCCGATGGGGCTTTTGTCCAGAATACTCAGGCGGTATGACATGTTGCAGGCCTATATTTGTTAACATGTCAGTATTATTAAATTATCAAATAACCATATAGAAACATTTAATTCACATTTGCTCAGCTAAAAAACAGATAACCAACCCCGCAGCTATCAGGGATAACGTTCATACCAACAGGAGTCAAACTTCCGGTGTTGAAGGCGGCACAATGCAGAAAAAATGGCTTGTATTTACATACTACAAAATATAATAGGTTTTTTATTGATACTGGAAAGACGGCAACATCCTTTTCCGTTTGAGTTATTTTTACGCTCCCGTTCAGTAATGAATTTAATTTAAGTCAGACTAAACACCTGTCCGTGTTATGCACTTGTATTGATTGTTTCATTTTTATGAAAGAGACACAGGTTACACGCCTTAATTTTTTTATTTTAAATACTTTCACAGAACTGATGATTAGTAGAGAATGCAGCGTTTCTTATTAAAATGGTTTAAAACAGCTTTTTAATATCCCCTGGCATTATTACGGGGATCTTTGTATGAATTATACATACCATCATGGGGCCTTTATGAAAAGTAACATGCCCGTTACACAAATTGAGCACACACTTAACGGTAAAGCGACGCTGCTATCGACGACAGATAAAGAGAGTCATATTACCTATGCAAACTCCGCGTTTATCGATGCCAGTGGTTTTAACGAAAGTCAATTAATGGGTGAACCGCATAATATTATTCGCCATCCGGATATGCCTCCAGCCGCGTTTGCTGACATGTGGTACACGTTGCAGCAAGGTGACAGCTGGACGGGAATGGTGAAAAACCGGCGTCAAAACGGTGATCACTACTGGGTACGAGCCAACGTCACCCCTGTTTGGCACAATGAAAAGTTAACGGGTTACATCTCCGTGCGTACGGTTCCTTCGCGAGACGAAATATCTCAGAGTGCGCAGTTGTATGAAAAAATAAATAATCAACAACTTAGCGGGTTCCGTCTTTTTAAGGGTATTATCATTCGCCGTGGCATATTGGCATGGACTTCAATGTTTAAATGGTTGAGCATTAGTCAACGCGTCAATTATGCTTTGGGAGTCGTTGCCCTGCTCTCTTTGTTATTAATCTTCGCCCCCATAAATCACTTTATTCAATCCGGCGGTTTGCTGGCGTTATTTCTGTTATTTGCCATTTACCTTAAGTGCCAAATTTGTCAGCCAGTTAATACACTATTGACTCAAATGAAGAAAGTCGTATCCGGACGAAAACCCGATAACTGCCATTTAAATCGCGTAGATGAAATTGGCATGTTAATGCGACTGGTTAATCAATCCGGACTTAATCTAAATTCACTGGTTGAAGATGTCAGTACGCAAATATCCGGAATTCGGGCCATCAGTCAACGCGTTTCAAAAGAAGGTAGCGCGCTACATACACGTTCTGAAGAAACATCCGCAGACCTTCAGCAAACAGCTGCCGCCATTGAAGAAATTGGTAGTGCAGTGCAGCAAACTGCAGAAACTGCGGCACATACCATGACGATGGCCGATAAAACCAGCACCAATGCCGCTGAAGGCGGCGATATTATGAAACAAACTATCGCCATGATGCAGTCAATCTCTCGTGATAATGGCCAGATTGTCGACATCATTGGCGTAATTGATAGCATCGCCTTCCAGACAAATATTCTGGCGCTCAACGCAGCTGTTGAGGCAGCGCGTGCCGGAGAGTCCGGGCGAGGTTTTGCCGTCGTGGCAGCGGAGGTGCGCAATCTTGCACAACACTCGGCATCAGCGGCAAAAGAGATCAAACAGCTTATCGAGAAGAACGTCGCTAACGTCAATACCGGCGTAAAAATGGTTGAACAGACAGAAACGCATCTCACCGGGATGATCAGCGATGTGTTACAGATGTCGATGATGATTAAAGACATTAGTCTGGCAACGCGGGAGCAAACTCAGGCGCTGGATCTGATTAATGATTCAATTTCGCGTGTCGGTACCATGACGCACAATAATGCCGAGATGGTAGAGCGTGTCACTGACGCGACTGCCGATTTAACGCAACGCTCATCGCGATTACAGCAGGCCGTACAGGTCTTTGGCGTGTCGGCATAAAGCAAACTGCGCTCATTCTGCTGACGATCAGGATGAGCGCATACCTTCACATTGCCCCCTCATCTATTTTTACTGAATCGAGTCCACATCCCGTCAATTCAGGCCACAGAAAAAAACCACTTCCCCGTGTCCAGGCTTTGCGTCACTTCTCAATTGAATGTAGGATGCTCGGCCGACAGTTTTCCCGCGGTAACACCATGAAGGGTAACGCTGTTTTCGCCGCAGCTGCTGCGGCAAAAAGGATTTTGTAAATTCGTCAGGTTAACAGGAAACGTAATGAACACACACAACACGCAAGCCGCGGAACAACACGCGGCGAAACGACGCTGGTTGAATGCTCACGAAGAGGGGTATCACAAAGCGATGGGTAACCGGCAGGTACAAATGATCGCCATTGGCGGTGCTATTGGTACCGGGTTATTTTTAGGGGCTGGCGCACGTTTACAAATGGCCGGACCCGCTTTAGCACTGGTCTATCTGGTCTGCGGTATTTTTTCATTCTTCATTCTGCGGGCACTCGGGGAACTGGTTTTACACCGCCCTTCCAGCGGCAGCTTTGTCTCTTATGCCCGCGAATTTTTAGGTGAGAAAGCGGCCTATGTGGCTGGCTGGATGTACTTCATCAACTGGGCGATGACCGGAATCGTGGATATCACGGCCGTAGCATTGTATATGCACTACTGGGGCGCATTTGGTGATGTACCGCAATGGGTGTTTGCCCTCGGCGCGTTGGCCATTGTCGGCACCATGAACATGATCGGCGTAAAGTGGTTTGCGGAGATGGAGTTTTGGTTTGCGCTGGTCAAAGTACTGGCTATCGTTATCTTCCTGGTCGTCGGGACGGTTTTTTTGGGAACGGGAAAACCGCTGGATGGTAACACCACGGGCTTTCATTTGATCACCGATAATGGTGGTTTTTTCCCACATGGGCTGCTGCCAGCGCTGGTACTGGTTCAGGGGGTCGTCTTTGCATTTGCCTCCATTGAGCTGGTAGGCACTGCGGCTGGCGAGTGCAAAGATCCACAAACGATGGTGCCAAAAGCGATTAACAGCGTTATCTGGCGAATTGGCCTGTTCTATGTGGGTTCAGTGGTGTTGCTGGTCATGCTGCTGCCGTGGAATGCCTATCAGGCAGGTCAAAGTCCGTTTGTTACCTTCTTTTCGAAACTCGGCGTTCCCTATATTGGCAGTATTATGAATATCGTGGTGCTTACCGCTGCGCTTTCCAGCCTCAACTCGGGCTTGTACTGCACCGGTCGTATTTTGCGCTCAATGTCGATGGGCGGTTCCGCGCCAAAATTTATGGCCAAAATGAGCCGTCAACACGTACCTTATGCCGGGATACTTGCCACGCTTGTCGTGTACGTCGTCGGGGTTTTCCTCAACTATCTGGTGCCTTCGCAGGTGTTCGAGATCGTGCTTAACTTTGCCTCGCTGGGCATCATTGCATCGTGGGCATTCATTATGGTGTGTCAGATGCGTCTGCGTCGGGCCATTAAAGATGGCAAAGCGGCAGACGTTCACTTCAAACTGCCTGGTGCGCCGTTTACGTCCTGGTTAACACTGTTGTTTTTACTGGCTGTGTTGGTGCTGATGGCGTTTGACTATCCGAATGGGACCTACACTATCGCCTCATTACCGCTGATTGCCATTCTGCTGGTTGCTGGCTGGTTTGGTGTACGTAAACGCGTCGCGGAAATCCACCGTACCGCGCCGTAACGCTTTAAGGTAGGTCAGATTTCTGGCCTACCCGTTTGAGCGACTTAGTTTGCTTCAATTAGCTGAGCAACATCATTGCTGTTAATTTCCCGCGCATTCCCGTCCTGATCGGTATAGCTGGTCATTCCCGTATCTTTATCCAGTTTCGGTTTGCCCTGGGTGGTAATAGTTTGTCCGCTTTTCGTCGTCATGACGTAATCGGTGGTACAGCCAGCCAGCGTAAACAGCATTACGCCCGCACAAAGACAGATTAATGGCTTTTTCATGGTATTCCCGTGTTATTCAGTTAGCCGTTGAGGGCGTAGTGTAAGTCTCTGAAGTTTGTCAGGCTACCGATGGGGTGTAACGAGGCGTATCGTGGGGTATAGAGAAATGACAGGAGGGGTTGCCCCCTCCGAATAATTACAGGGCGATACGAATAACATCGTCCGGTTGCGTCGCTTCCTGCTCGCGTGTGGATTTCTGTTTCACACTCACGTACAGGGTTTTGCCATCGGCAGAGAGCGCCAGGCTGTTTGGGAACGTCGGGGTATCGAAGGTTTTAACCACTTTATAGCTTTTCGCGTCGATCACGCTGACTTTACCGGCCTGACGGTGGGTTACATAGGCTTCATTGCGTGTCGGGTTGAACAGTACGGCCAGAGATTCCGGCGCGGCAACTTTTGCCAGCACGTTGCCGTTACGGGTATCGATAACCAGCACTTCCGCTGCTTTGGAGTCAGTGACAAACGCACGATGACCTGCCGTATCAAGGCTCAGGTTAATGAAAAAGTGCTCTTTGCCATCGTCCAGCAATTTTTTGCGGCTGAGAATTTTGTTGGTGGCGGTATCGATGGTAATGAATTCACCATCGGCATTGGCGGTATACAGGCGTTTAGCTTTGCTGTCGACGGCCAGTGCAGTGCTCATTTTACCGGTATTTTGAATCGTGTCCTGAAGTGTGACAGTCTCACCGTCCACGACCCAAATCACGCTATCCTTACCAATTCCGCTGATGTATACCTTATTGGTGGCGTCATCGGCGACCAGTTCACGAGGTTGCAGCGGACGGACGTCTTCAGAACGTTTACGCGCATCCAGTACCAGACGCCCTTTCACCTCACCGGTTTTCGCATCAATCGCCGTCACCGCGCTATTCACGGTATTACCAAACCACAGCGTTTGCGTCGCGTTATTGATGGTCGCGCCAAACGGCTTGAGATCGTTATGAATAACCTGAGTCACTTCAAGCGTAACCGGATCAAGACGGTAAACTATCCCACCTTTATCCAGCTTACGACTCTGCGAGGTGGCCAGCCACAGTGCGTTTTCCTGCTGGCTGTACGCCATTTCGTAGGCGCCTTTACCTACGCCTTTGCGCAGCAGTTCTTCCGCAGCCTGCGTGCTAAATGATGATGCAACCAGCAGTGAACCTAACAGTAAAGAACCACGCAGGCGCGGTGAAAACAGATGACGTAAAGACATGACGACTCCCTTTGATAAATTCAGTTGTTACTGCTTCACAGTGCTTCAATGAGCAAAATCATGGTTTTGCTTTTTAAGAATGAGAATAGTAATCATTATTTATCGCAAAGTGGAGTGTTTATTCACTTTCGGTGAAAACCTTCTTATTTTCTCCATGAATACTCGCTTGCGGCGAAATCAATATTAAAACAGATTGGCTCTATACCCCGTGCCGGATGGCGGCATTGACGCCAAATCTGGCCTACATTGACGCACTATGCAGGCCAGATAAGCGAAGCGCCATCAGGCTGTGACCGTCTTTACCCCCTCGGTATCACTCTTCAGCAAGACGAATGACGACCTTGCCAAAGTTTTTACCAGTCAGCAGACCGATAAAGGTCTCCGGTGCATTTTCCAGACCCTCGGTGACCTGCTCGCGATAGTGGATCTTGCCTTCCTGAACCCAGCGCCCCATTTCTCGCTGAAATTCATGAATGCGGTGACCATAATCCTGACCAATGATAAAGCCCTGCAAGCGGATACGTTTTTTCAGTAATGTGGCCATAAGCAGCGGTAAACGGTCCGGGCCCGTCGGCAGTGATGTGGCGTTATAACCGCTCACCAGACCACACAGAGGAATACGGGCGGAGGTGTTGAGTAACGGCAAAACGGCATCAAAAACTTTACCGCCAACGTTTTCATAATAGATATCAATACCCTGCGGACAGGCTTGTGCCAGTTGGAGTGCGAAATCAGGGGCATGATGATCGAGGCAGATGTCAAAGCCCAGCACGTCGATAGCATGACGACATTTCTCTGCCCCACCGGCCACACCAACGACCCGACAGCCTTTCAACTTGCCAATCTGGCCCACGGTTGCGCCAACAGGTCCGGTTGCCGCAGCGACAACCAGTGTCTCACCGGCTTTTGGCTGGCCAATATCCAGCAGCCCCATATACGCTGTAAAGCCCGGCATCCCCAGCAGACCAAGCGCCCAGGAAGGATGCTCAGGGTGATCACCTAACGTTACCAAATCAGAACCATTAGAGATGGCGAAATCCTGCCAACCGCTATAGCTCAACACCCATTCACCGGGTTTAAAATCCGTATGATTCGATGCCACGACCCGACTGACCGTGCCGCCCACCATCACTGCACCAATCTCAACCGGGGGCGAATAAGACGGCTCGTCGCTCATACGCCCACGCATATAGGGATCGAGTGAGAGGTAGACGTTACGCAGTAATACCTCTCCGTCACCGGGGATCGCGATGGCCTCTTCTTCAAGACGGAAGTTACCGGGCACCGGTGCGCCATGCGGACGTGACGCCAGAACCCAGCGACGATTGCGTTGCATTTGTTGACCCATTGATGTTCTCCTCTGCTTTTAGCATGAATCCATCAATAGTAGACGCGCTATCTCTGTGATGCTTTCACATTAATTGCCTGCGTGATTTAACCGCACAACCAGATAAACGCAGGACTGTGCGGTTTCATTGATAAACCGACAGTCATTTGGCGGCCCCAGCTCCAGGCAGTCCCCGGCTTTCATTTCGTGGCGGGTATCACCTTCCACAAACACCAATTCTCCCTGCTGCAACCAGAGAAGCTGTCGGGCCTGCACGTAAGAAGAGGCGGGCATCGGGATATCACTGCCAGCCGGTAATTCGATTTGCACCAGATCGATTGGCAGATCGCTGCGCGGAGAAACGTGGCGGCGCAAATAGTGGCTTTGCGGATCGTGCCAGACCGGCTGGTCGGCGAAACGCAGCAGTTTACCCTCCTGCATTTCTGCCCGGGCAATCAGCGTGGACATGCTGATACCAAACGCACCGGAAAGCCGTCCCAGTAGCGTCGCCGTTGGACTGCTCTCTGTGCGTTCTATTTTATGGATCATCGCCCGCGACACCCCTGCACGCTCGGCAAGCTCCGTCAGCGACCAGCCGCGAGATTCCCGCTCAATGCGAATTCTTGCACTGATCCGTTGATTTATGCTGTCTTCAATAGTATTCATATTGTAATACTATAGTGAACAACCCCTGAGGTTCAACATGTCAATTCGATTTGCCAGCAAAGACGACTGCGCCGCCATCGCAGAAATCTACAATCACGCCGTACTGCATACGGCTGCAATCTGGAACGATCAAACGGTCGATGCCGAAAACCGTATCTCCTGGTATGAAGCTCGCCAACTGATGGGGTATCCGGTGCTGGTAAGTGAAGAGAAGGGTGTCGTTACGGGGTACGCCTCTTTTGGCGACTGGCGCAACTTTGACGGTTTCCGTCATACCGTCGAACATTCAGTGTATGTGCACCCGGAACATCAGGGACAAGGACTGGGACGCAGGCTGCTCAGCAGACTCATTGAAGAAGCGCGCGCGTGTGGCAAGCATGTTATGGTAGCAGGTATCGAGTCTCAAAATCAGGCATCGCTCCACCTGCACAGCACGCTGGGCTTCACTATTACCGCGCAGATGCCCCAGGTTGGGACGAAATTTGGTCGTTGGCTGGATCTGACTTTTATGCAGTTGCAGTTAGATGACCGCAGCGAACCGGATGCGCGTGGATGAACCAGACGCTGACCCTCTCCTTTCTGATTGCCGCAGGTATTGGTCTGGTGGTGCAAAATACCTTGATGGTGCGCATTACCCAGACGTCATCGACAATCCTCATTGCTATGTTGCTCAACTCACTGGTCGGGATCGTCCTGTTTGTCAGCATACTGTGGTTTAAACAAGGTGCGGCGGGGTTTGGCGAACTGGTTTCCAGCGTTCGCTGGTGGACATTGATCCCGGGTTTACTGGGATCGTTCTTTGTTTTTGCCAGTATCAGCGGATACCAAAACGTAGGCGCCGCCACCACCATCGCGGTGCTGGTCGCCAGCCAGCTTATTGGCGGTCTGGTGCTGGATATTCTGCGTAGCCATGGTGTACCGCTTCGCGCGCTAGTGGGTCCGGTATGTGGTGCGATATTGCTGGTAGTGGGCGCCTGGCTGGTGGCAAGACGTTCGTTTTAATTGCTGCGCTTATCCGGCCTACAGATAACATGCCCGTAGGCCGGATAAGGTGTTTACACCGTCATCGGGCAACGAAAAAAATCAGAGGATCGTGCCGCCCTGGGTCAGTTGCTCACGACGAGCGTCCATATCTTCTTTATGCTGGCGCCCATGATGTGCAATTGCCGTACGCAAACGTTGTTGCTGGGTGTATCGTTCTTCCCGGCTCAGCGCAACATCATCGCTCAGTTCAATCAGCAATTCATTCATATGCGTAATGACGCTGTCTTCAATGGCGGCATCAACACGTGCACTGACCTCATCCAGATGCGACATACTCCCTCCTTAACTCATTAATTTAATTTCGCTTTTGAAAAATCACTGCCCATCAGGCTAACGCTGTATCCGCTGACGTTGCTGCGTGTGGCATAGAAGGTTTTGCCATTCGCCAGCGCAATCCAAGGAGCCTGCTGATAGAAAATTTCCTGCGCCTGCTGGTAAAGCGCGGCGCGTTCTTGCGGTTTGCTCACCAGTTTCGCCTTTTGAACCAGTGAATTATACTCTTTATCACACCAGCGCGCGGCGTTTGACCCGGTTTTTATGCTGTCGCAACCCAGCAGAACATCGGCAAAGTTATCCGGATCACCGTTATCTGACATCCAGCCAAACAACGCAGTATCGTGCTCGCCTTTACGCATCCCGGAGAGATATTCCCCCCATTCCCAGGAGACGATTTTCGCCTTCACACCGACTTTTGCCCAGTCGCTTTGAATCATCTCAGCAATACGACGAGAGTTCGGGTTATATGGGCGCTGCACTGGCATAGACCACAATGTCGCTTCAAAACCGTTTTCCAGCCCCGCTTTCTTCAGCAGTTCTTTCGCTTTCTGTGGGTCGTAATCATAATCTTTCAGGTCTTTATTGAAGCCCATCATATTCGGCGGGATTGGCGATTTCGCCACCGTTCCGGAACCTAAAAAGACCGCATTAATAATGGCTTTTTTATCTGTCGCATAGTTCAGCGCCTGGCGCACCAGTACGTTATCAAACGGCTTTTTCTCCGTATTAAACGCCAGATAACCGACGTTCAGCGCGTCGACCGAATGCAGCGTCAGATCCTTGTTCTTTTTGATTTCATCAAACTGCACCGGTGCTGGCGCGGGAATAATCTGGCATTCGTTGGTTTGCAGTTTCGCCAGTCGTGTCTGTACGTTTGGTGTGATGGAGAAAATCAGATGTTTCGTTGGCACCGCTCCATCCCAGTAGTTCGGGTTTGCCAGATAGCGGATTTGTGAATCCTGCTTGTACTGTTGCAAGACATAAGGCCCGGTACCAATCGGCCAGTTATCGACGTTTTCCGGCGTGCCTTTTTTCAGCATCACATCGGCATATTCTGCCGAAAGAATGGAGGCAAAATCCATCCCCCAGTCAGCAAGAAATGCAGCGTTGGGCTCGTTCAGGACAAACTGAACGTGATAATCATCAACCTTCTTAACCTCTTTAATCAGTTTGTCCAGGCCAACATCGTTGAAATATTCATAGCTACCCTGTGAAACCTTATGGTACGGATGATCGGCATCTTTCTGGCGTAATACAGAGAAAACGACGTCATCGGCATTGAAATCACGGGTAGGTTTAAAGAACTTATTACTATTGAACTTCACGCCCTGACGCAGGGTAAACGTGTAGGTCTTGCCGTCTGGGGAAATTGTCCACTCCGTTGCCAGAGACGGGACCGGGGTATTTTTGACCGGATCGAAGTTGATCAATCGGTTGTACAACACCTGTGAACTGGCGACAAACGACGGACCTGAACTGGCAATTTGGGGGTTAAATGATTCCGGTGATGCTTCAGAGCAGTAAACAATGGTATCAGTACTGGCGGCATATGCCGCACCTGTTGGTAAAACGGCGCTGAGTGCCAGCGCGAGCAGCGTTTTCCTTGCAATCATGGTTATAAGCCTTCTTCTTTTATTATTTACTCGTCTATCAGAGCATAGCTGGCAAAGACGCACTAATAACAAATCTCTATCAGGTTATTCTAATCTGGTGGTTTTCGCTGATTAATTCATCATCGCAGGCGAAATAATTTACCTTAAGTCTTTTTCAAAACGTCAAGATTTTTCCCGATACTCTATGCCATGAAAATTCGCCCCTTTTTGCCTCTCTTCCGACGTTTGCTTACTTTTATTCCCCGTAAAGTAGATGTGTGAAGAAGTCTAAGGGGCAATTACGTGGCAAAAACTCTCTTGCGCAGCGGCAATTTGGATGACTATCAGGCCGTGGGTGGCGGTGGTCAGGCCGTGTTTGATTCAGCACTACAAATTCGTGAAACGCTTCGTCTGCGTAAACAACAGGCGATGGCGGATTGTCTGGCAATCCCACAAGTTAACGACAGTGGCGATCGGGTGGACTGGTATTCCCCGGTTGAAGGAAAGGCTGTCGCGTGGAAAGCCGCTGATGAAGATGCGCGTTTTCGGGCTCTGCGCTATCTGTCCAGTACGCTGGAGAATGCCGCGACTCTGAGTCGAAAAAGCCTGCAATCGGGTAAAACGTCCCTGCAACTGTTTGGTTCACTACTCGACAAAGCCATCCAGTTTCCGGGTGAGAACCACGTGTTCCTGGTTGATGGCAAACCCGTCATTACGTTCTGGGGCTTCGTCAATCTGAATGAAAACACCCGTGACGATGTACTTGATTGCCTGCGCCATACCGATGTTCCGCCGGTTGTATTGGCACCTGAACCGGAGCCGCAAGCCGAAGAAATCCCGGCGGAAATCACTTTCGCCGAGGCCGATACCCCGCTGCTGACAACGGCTATCGAGCTACCGAAACTCGCTGAACCCGAACTCCCTCCCCCGGTCATCGTGAGTGAGCCAGAGATCGCGCCGCCGCCAGTACAGCGTAAGCCCACGCGTCGCCTGCCGCTGTGGAGTCTGCCCGTTGCTGCGGCAGTGATTGCCGCCATTGCTGGGCCGCTATTGTGGAAACAGTACTCAGAATCTCCCGCACCTGCGGTTGCCCCCATTGACGTTGCAAAGGTAGAGAGTAAACAACTACCTGAACTAACACCTTCACTGCCGCTGCATCGGGCTGAAGTTATTCCACCGGTGAAAAAAGAGAAGCCCGTAGAAGGGCCGGTGGTGATTGCCGCCATCCCGAAAGATGCACTGGTAATGGATGCTAACCAGATGAAGGCAGGTACAACTCGTTTTCTTAACGGCAACTGGCGTGTGCTGGTCGATATAAAAGATCCCGTCAGTGGTAAAGCCCCGTCGCTGCGTTATCAAATCCAGGCCAATAAGGGCACTGCCCGCGTCGTGCATGGCGACAATATCGTTTGCCGCGCCGAAATTTTCTCTGGTCTGCATCAATCGGGCGAATTAATGATTAAGAGTCGCGGGAATGCTCGTTGCACGGACGGTTCGCGATACCCTATGCCCGAAATCACCTGTAAAGCAGGAACAAACGACGTCGCAGCTTGTACCGCGCGTTATGACGAACACGCGGAAGTCCCTTTGACGATCAAAAAGATAGGTGCCTGATTTTATGTTGGTGAATCTGTGTGATTACAAACAGAGCGTAACGCTCATCGCCAATAGCGGTGTGCAATTTCTGGATTTTGGGCTGACACCACAGGAATCTGCGCACCACGGTCGTTTTGTTCGTAAAACGGCAAACGGTCCCCTACTGCGTCTGGATTTCGATCTGGCATCGGGACGCTATACCCTGCCAGGCAATACCGGTGGTCAACCCGAAGTAGTGAAACCGGAAAGCACGCAGACGCTGCATTATTCTCTGGACGTACTTGACGGTGTCTGGTTGCCCCTGCCGTTCCTGCGTTTTAACCCGCCGCGCACATTTGTTGAAGGCCCGGATAACTGGGCGCGCGTCCAGGTGCGAAAACTCGCGCAACCGGACAGTGCCGGCAATACTCACCGTGTCACGGTGGCGCTGGACAGTCAGTTGACTGACGCCCCGGCAGCATTGACGCCAAATGAGAACGATCTGCTGAATGGCACGCGATTTGCGCTGGCCTGGCACGATAATGAGATCGCAGATTTCCTCGACCAGACGTGGATTGATGGCTGGCTACGCGAGTCCTTTTTACAGCACGTCACGCAGCAAGAAAACCGTTCTGAGCAGGAGATCCAACAAGCTCTACGAAATTTTGAATACCAGGCGCACTGGCTGAATGTGTTGACCCTGTTAGGCGAACAACTTTCCGTCCCGGAAGTGAAGCTGGTGACCCATACGCTCAGCACACCCGCTATTCCTGTCGATCTGATTCTGGATATTGGCAATACGCATACCTGCGGCGTGTTGATTGAAGATCATGGCGATGCCAATGACGGTCTGCGTCAGACCGCTGAATTGCAGGTGCGTTCATTAAGCGAACCCCAGTTCCTCAACGATCCACTGTTCACCAGCCGACTGGAGTTTTCCGAGGCGCGCTTTGGTAAGCAACATTTCTCCGTTGAGAGCGGTCGCGATGATGCCTTTATCTGGCCGTCGATTGTCCGCGTTGGGGATGAAGCCCGTAAGCTGGCGATGCAGCGTATGGGAACGGAAGGCAGCAGTGGGATCTCCAGCCCACGTCGGTACTTATGGGATGAAACCCCCGTGTTACACGACTGGCGCTTTAGCCAGATGAACAGTAAAACGCAGCGTGAGCCGCTGGCTACCGCCTTCCCGCTGATGAATCTGATGAACGATGACGGTCAACCGCTGTTCAGCCTGCCACAAGATGACCGGCTGCCGGTGTTCTCACCCCAATACAGCCGCAGCACGCTGATGACACATATGTTGTGCGAGATTCTGGCCCAGGCGCTGGGACAAATTAACAGCGTAGCGACGCGGCTGCGTCTCGGTTTCCCGGCCTCTCCACGCCAGTTGCGCACGCTGATCCTCACTCTGCCGTCAGCCATGCCAAAACAGGAACGTGAGATCTTCCGTCTGCGGATGTTTGAAGCCATTGCTCTGGTCTGGAAAGCAATGGGCTGGCACCCCCAGGACGAAGACTTTACCACCCGCAAACAGCAGGAAAAAAGCGTCGTTCCCGTACCTGAGATCCAGATGGAGTGGGATGAGGCCAGCTGCGGACAGTTGGTTTGGCTGTACAACGAAGCGATTTCACACTATGACGGGCACACAGAATCGTTCTTTAACGCCCTCGCCCGTCCTGACCGCCAGCCAGAGCCCGGTGAAGTTAGAGGTCGTGCTCTGCGCGTCGCCTCCATCGATATTGGCGGCGGCACAACGGATATGGCCGTGGTCCATTATCAACTGGATGACGGCGTTGGGGCGAATGTCAAAATTACGCCGCATCTGCTGTTTCGAGAAGGCTTCAAAGTCGCCGGGGATGACATGTTGTTGGATGTCATACAACGCTGCATACTGCCCGCCCTGCAAACCCGCTTACAACAGGCTGGCGTGACCGATGCCGCCGCCCTGCTGGCCACACTGTTTGGTGATTCCGGGCGGATCGATACTCAGGCTATTTTGCGGCAACAAACCGCATTGCAACTCTTCATGCCACTGGGTCATGCGGTGCTAAGTGCCTGGGAGCAAAGCGATATTAACGATCCCGTCGCGGGGTTACACGCCACCTTTGGCGAACTGCTTTCACAGCGTCCGACACGCAATGTGATGAACTATATCCAACAGGCTATCGATCATGCATTACCGTCTGGTTCACCGGCTTTTGATGTACTGAGCGTTCCGTTGCAGGTGCAGTTCAGACAGTTGCAAGAAGCGCTGCTGGCAGGGCAATTTACCCTGACATCCCCTCTGCACGCCGTTTGTGAAGCGATTTCCCACTATCGTTGCGATATTTTGTTAGTCACTGGCAGACCCGCCTGTTTGCCGGGGGTTCAGGCGCTAATCCGCCATCTGCAACCCGTTCCGGTCAACCGCATGATCTGGATGGACAGCTATCGCGTACATGAGTGGTATCCGTTCAGCCAGCAAGGGCGTATTGGCAATCCAAAATCTACCGCTGCCGTTGGCGCGATGCTGTGTAGCCTGGCGTTGGATTTACGCCTGCCGCGCTTTAACTTTAAAGCTGCGGATATCGGCGCGTACTCAACGGTCCGCTACCTCGGTGTACTGGATAATACGGTTAATACGTTGCGCGATGAAAACATCTGGTATCACGACATCGATCTGGATAAACCCGGCGCAAAACTGGATACCCGTCTGCACTTCCCGCTGCGCGGGAACGTGACACTGGGCTTTCGCCAGTTAGCAAACAGCCGCTGGCCAGCCACCCCGCTGTATACGTTGAGCATCAATTCTGCTGAGCTGGCAAAAACGATTGCCGGTGACGGTGTATTAAATGTGCGGCTGCAACTGCGCGGCGGCAGCAAAGAGACGGGACCGGAATTTTTCGTTCTCAGCGATGCCTGGCTACAGGATGGCACGCCCGTTGCCGCCAATGCCCTGACGTTAAAACTGAATACACTGGCAGATCGTCGCCATAGCGGCAGCCATTACTGGATTGATAGCGGGAGTGTGTACCTGAAATGAGTAAGATGTTTAACACAGCACAAGCCGCCATCAAATGGGTGAATGACACACGCCAGCGCGCAGCGCGTCTTGATGATGAAGCGGATTCTCTACTCGCTCAGCTCACCATCGCCGCAGTGACTGAGTCTGCGCTGAACACGGCGTTTTCATCGCGTGGCTGTGTGGGGCTGTACGGTCATTCACAGCCAGCAAAAGCACATCTGTTGTCCGCACTGTGCAACAACACCAGTGGGAAATTGACTATTACCACACCGGATCGCAGCTTTGATTACTTTTCGCATATCAATCCGGGCCATGCGCCAACCAATATGGCGCTCCGTTTTACGCGTGAAGACAATTCCGTTGATAGCGAGTGGCCTCTGCGTCTGCGCTTACTGAGTGAAGCGGAACTGGTACAGCTGTTTATCACGCAGTTTTGCGCCATGCCTGACAGCCGCCAGGTGGAAAAATCGATTATTGAAGCCCGGTTAGAAAAATGGCAAACGCTGCGTCAACGTCATCCAGTTCAGGGCATCACGGCACATGACGTAGCCGCCATCGGCCGTTTCTGGCGCTCTTGTGTTCCTGCAAACCAGCAGCAAATTGATGATGCGCTATGGCATCAATTTGCTACGTTGCTGCCGGCGCTGGATCTGACCACTCGCGCTCACGCCTGGGCGCTGTTGTGGGGAGAACAACCAGAGTTAACGCAGCAATGGCTGGCATTAGCGCACACTTTGCAACAAACCGGACAGGCACACGAGCTAGCCGCGCCGCTGAGTTTGCTGGTCGATCATTTTGGCTTGCCTGCCGAAAGCTTCCTGACCCAGGTCGCATTAACCGGGAACGACGCACAAAGCGATGTGGTGGTTCATCCTGTTGAAAACCATCAGCTGCTTAACGCGGTCAGTCTGTCGCTGGAATCGCTGGCGCTGCTGACGCGTGAACTGGTGCTGACTGTTGAAGACTCAGTTTTGGAAGACGTCGACCTGCTCGATATTCCCCTCGCACCGGATGCCCACCCCAACCCGCTGTGGCGGGCCAAATTAGGCTGGATGTTGGAACATTACCGCCAGCATCTGCAACCCGACGTCCTGCTGATCTGCAACGCAGTGTCTTCACGCTCGCAGACACCAGCCATCACGCGTAAGCTGATGAGCTGGGCCAACGATACCCAACCCGTACATGATGCGGCATTACCGGGGGTTGTGTGGGCCATTACGCCACAAGATGCACGTTTTAGCACACAGCAAAACCTCGATGAGGCCGTGCAGCAATTAATGGGCAAGCCCGGGTTGCGCTGGGGGACATTACAGGCACTGGATAAACACAGCCTGTTGCGCCTTGCTGAATGGTTGTCGCAGGCGACATCAGCGCAACAACGCCAGTCACGGTTAACGTCCCTGCATGAACAGCATCAACAGCATGTTCGTGAGACGCTGATGAGTTGGCTTAACGATAGCGAAAGCGTGCCCGACGCCAGCGAGACAGTGATCCGCCAGCTTCAGGCCCAGGCAGCAAAACATGGTGAACTCCTGGAGGGGTTACTACCACCGATGCGCTGCTTTGAGTCGTTGCTGCGTATTCAGCAGCCACGCGAAGAACAAGTCAGTGGACTCTTTAATGAAGAGATTGACCTGTTTGCCGACGTCCGGGAGCCATTGCACTCATCCGAAAGCAAAGAGACCGGGTACCAGGCACACAAAATGTGGATCAACCATGTGCGTCAGTGGTGTCGTGATGACAATAACGCGCGCCGATTGCGGCTTGATCCGCGAACGCTTAGACAGGTAGCCGATATTCTTATCACGACCAGCTATCGGCTTGAGATGCCTCAACGACTTCAGCAGATTATGCAGCGAGAGAATGTCTGCGGGGCACAGTTACACGCCGATATTGGTGATTTTATTACCTGGCTTGGCTACGCCAACGTTGCAGAGGATCAACGGCCTGCCAGCAGGGTCCTCAAGGGTGCGGCTATTTTCAGTGCGCCAGCACAACAACCGATGTCGCGCCTGACTCAGCTGGATGAGCAGCCGCAGCACGGTGCAAGCCGACACGTTTACGACTGGCTGGTTGCTTTGTACACTCGTGCGAAAGAAAACGTGGGATACCAGCATCCTCTGGACGTAACCAAAGACGACAGACTGCGATTAGTCGCTCTGCTGACCCCCTGATACGGCATTGACAGCGCCATCAGAAAAGAGAAAACAGGAGTGCGACAGGAAAGCTCATCGGCCATGTCGCCCCGACTAATATCGCGCTCAGAAAGCGAATACGTTTTTTATCACGCGACAGAAACCAGGTGATGATTGCCGCAATAGCGGCCATCACCGCATAAAAAACCAACATTTTTTGGTACAGAGACATTTAGGGCTTCCAGGCCAGAAGGGAAAAACGCGCGCAATATGCTCTCTTTTATGATCCACATCAAGTTTTATTCACTTCTTTAAGAAAAACGCCTGAAAAACAGCCCACTTTCAATATGTTCAGATTTCGTACTATTGCGGATAGTTATAAGCCGTACTATACCCAAAGGGGTTAAAATGAAAGGTGGCAAAAATGAATGTTTCCAGTAAGACTGTGGTGCTGATAAATATATTTGCTGCTGTAGGACTTTTCAGCCTGATATCCGTAAGGTTCGGCTGGTTTGCTTGATGTGACTCTTTTTGATGAATTGCAGCGCCTGCTGGCAGAGAGAAAATCTTCTCTCTGCCATTAGTAAACGATCTTCCCACTCCGCCACTGCCCGGTAAATTATCCTTAATATGTACCCCCCCTAATCCTTCCGCAGCATTATTTCTCCGTGATAGCGGGTCGGTGTTGTACCTGTTACCGGGAATGATGTTAGGGTTAGCGGGTATCGTGCAGCAACCGGGACGGGTTCTGACTGTCTGTGCGTTCATCGGCTGGCTATGTCGCCTGTGCCGTGTCGTTTGAACAATCACCTAAATAATCAGGCCCCGACATTGTGCCGGGGCCTGATTGTGTGCAAATTAGCCTGACCTCGCGGATATTTCCAACTTACCGCCGTCCGATGGCGACGAGGCCAGTGGCGCGCATAGTATAGAGACACGTTTGCTGATATTTAGCTATCCGTGCTCCTTTTACCGTCCGCGGGTTACGATATTACTCATGCTTGATCATGACATGGCGAATCACCGTGTAATCTTCCAGTCCGTAGACCGACATGTCCTTGCCATAGCCGGATTGTTTTTGTCCCCCGTGCGGCATTTCACTCACCAGCGTGAAGTGGGTGTTGACCCAGGTACAGCCATACTGCAGGCGAGCGCTCAGTCGGTGCGCGCGACCAACATCCCGCGTCCAGACTGACGATGCCAGTCCATACTTCGAATCATTGGCCCACGCCAGGACCTGATCTTCATCATCAAAGACGGTAACACTGACCACCGGACCAAAGACCTCACGCTGCACAATAGCATCTTCCTGTTTCGCTCCCGCCAGCAACGTTGGCGCAAAATAGTAGCCTGAACCCTCCACTTTTTTGCCGCCGGTGATAACCTTGATGTGTCCGAGCGCTTTCGCGTCATCGACCGCTTTTGCTACCCTGTCAAGATGTGCCTGTGAGCTTAACGGTCCCAGTTCTGTCGTTTCATCATTTGGTGCGCCAATTTTCAGGCTGGCAACTGCGGCGCCGAGTTTTTCGACCAACGCATCATAGATGCCTTTTTGCGCGTAGATTCGACACGCAGCAGTGCAATCCTGTCCGGCGTTGTAGTACCCAAAGGTCCGTACACCACTGACCACCGCATCAAGATCGGCATCATCAAAAATAATCACCGGGGCTTTCCCACCCAGTTCCATATGCGTGCGTTTAATTGAAGGCGCAGTATGCTGGATAATATGTTCCCCGGTCACAATTGAACCGGTCAGTGAAACCATGCGTACTTTTTCATGGCCGGTCAGCGGATCGCCCACCGTTTTACCACGGCCAAACAGGACGTTAATCACGCCTGCCGGGTAAATATCTTTCGCATATTCCGCCAGTTTAAGTGCCGTCAGCGGGGTAATTTCTGAAGGTTTAATCACCACACAGTTGCCGGCGGCCAGTGCAGGAGCCAGCTTCCAGGCAGCCATCATTAGCGGATAGTTCCAGGGCGCGATGGATGCCACCACACCCAGCGGATCGCGACGAATCATGGAAGTATGCCCTTCCAGATATTCCCCGGCAGCCTGTCCTTGCAGGGTGCGCGCTGCCCCCGCGAAGAAACGGAAAACATCCACGATGGCCGGAATTTCATCATTAAGCACACAATGAAGTGGTTTACCGCAGTTGAGCGATTCCAGCTCCGCGAAGGTCTGTGCGTTATCGGCAATGGTATCCGCCAGCTTTAACAACAGCTCCGAACGCACTTTCGGCGTGGTTTGGCCCCAGGAGGCAAACGCGTTGTCTGCCGCGCGCACTGCGGCATCAACCTGCATGGCTGACGCCTCAGCAATCTCCAGAATAAGTTCACCAGTGGCAGGGTTATAAACTGGTTGCTTTTCACCTTCACCGCTGACCAGCTCACCGTTAATCAGTAATTGATGTTGCATAGCAATTTCCCATATCGTCGTTTATTTACCGTTTCCGGCGACGGTGTCGCCTTCACGCGTTAGCCACCAGGCCCCTAAAATTGGCAGTGTTGTTACCAGCATTACCAGCAATGCCACAACGTTGGTAACAGGCACATCTCGTGGACGGCCCAGTTGATTGAGCAGCCACAGAGGAAGTGTTCTTTCATGTCCGGCGGTGAACGTTGTCACGATGATTTCATCGAATGACAAGGCAAACGCCAGCATACCTCCCGCCAGCAGTGCAGATGCCAGATTGGGCAGCACGACATAACGAAAGGTTTGCCAGCCGTTGGCGCCAAGATCCATAGACGCTTCAACCAGACTCCATGAGGTGCGGCGAAAACGCGCCACGACGTTGTTAAAGACAACCACCACGCAAAACGTCGCATGGCCCACCACGATCGTGAGAAAACCCGGTTCCAGGTTGATGGTTTTAAATGCCGTCAGCAGTGCCAGGCCGGTAATAATGCCCGGCAGCGCAATCGGCAATAGCAGCAACAGCGATATTGCGCTTTTACCGAAAAAGTCCCTGCGCCACAGCGCAGCCGCCGCCAGCGTACCCAGTACCAGAGCGATTGCTGTCGACAACGCGGCGATCTTAAGTGACAACGTCACTGATTCAAGAATATCGCTACGCTGCGCCGCCACGCTAAACCAACGCAATGTCAGTCCCTGAGGCGGAAAACTAAAAGCAGCCTCCTCTGTATTAAAAGCATAGGTGCCGATGATGAGGATGGGAAAGTGCAGAAAAAGAACCCCGCCCCATGCGGCCAGTTTGAGTAACCAGGGTGCGCGTTCAGAGTGCATCAAAAGCTCCCAGACGCTTCACGAACGCCAGATACAGTGCAATTAAGACAATTGGCACCAGAGTGAATGCCGCCGCCATTGGCATATTGCCGATAGCCCCCTGTTGCGAATACACCATGTTGCCGATGAAATATCCCGGCGGTCCCACCAGTTGCGGCACAATAAAGTCACCCAGCGTCAGTGAGAAAGTAAAGATAGAACCAGCGGCTATACCGGGTATTGCCAGCGGGAAAACCACATAGCGGAAGGTTTGGCGAGGACGCGCCCCCAAATCAGCCGATGCCTGCAAAAGCGAGGGGGGAAGCCGTTCCAGAGCAGCCTGAACCGGCAGGATCATAAAGGGAAGCCAGATGTAGACAAAAACCAAAAAGCGCCCTAATCCCGATGTTGACAACGTATTACCGCCGACAGCGGGCAAGGTGAGGAAAGCGGTCAACAGTGGCTCCAGCCCGAGATGGGTTAAAAACCACTGCGCCACGCCGTCTTTCGCTAACAGCAGCGTCCACGCATAGGCTTTGACGATATAGCTCGCCCACATCGGCAACATGACGGCAATGTAAAAAAAGGCTTTCATTTTGCCACGGGTATAACGTGCCATATACCATGCCATCGGGAACGCCAGAATGGCGCTGGCAATCGTCACCGCCACCGCCATTGTCAACGTTCGTACAATGATGTCGTAATTGGCCGGATTAAACAGCGCCTGCAGATTCGCCAGCGTCAGGTCTGGCGTCACCGACATAGTGAAATCGTCGAAGGTGTAAAAACCTTGCCACAACAGCGTCAGCAACGATCCAAAGTAGACGATGCCAAACCACATCAACGGCCCGAGCAGCAGCAAAAACAGCCCAAGCCCTGGATTACGCCAGAAGAACCCCGAGATACGGTTAAGCTTTGTCGGCTGTGCGGGCGAATGTATGACGTTCATAGCCATTCACCTCTCCTCTACCAGCGGAACCATGACATCGCGTGACCACGATGCCATCACCTGCTGACCCGGCGACAGCGTCGACGGCAGCATGTCTCCCGTCAGGTTCGCCTGGCTAACCAGCAATTTTTCACCGCCAGCAAGTTTCAGCTCAAAACGCGTCGCCGCCCCCTGGTACTGCACCGCCTGAATGACACCCCGAGCCTGAACCTCGCCCCCCATATCATTTAGCCGAATGTGTTCCGGGCGCAGCGAGAACATACCCTGTAACCCACAGACGTTTGCTGACATCGCTTCGTCAAAGACGTTTGAAGTCCCAACAAAACCCGCCACAAACGGCGTGCGTGGACGCATGTAGAGTTCTCGTGGTGAATCCACCTGCTCAATACGGCCATTGTTAAATACCGCCACACGATCGGACATCGACAGCGCCTCACCCTGATCGTGGGTGACAAAAATAAAGGTGATGCCGAGAGACTGCTGGAGTTTTTTCAGCTCCAGTTGCATCTGTTCGCGTAGCTTGAGATCCAACGCACCGAGTGGCTCATCCAACAGTAAAACGCGAGGCTCATTGACCAACGCACGGGCAATCGCTACACGCTGACGCTGTCCACCAGAGAGTTGTGATGGCTTGCGCTCATGGACAAAACCGAGCGCAACCTTATCTAACGCTTCTCGCGCCCTGGCATGACGCTGCTTTTTATCAATGCCTTTCACCATCAGCCCATAAGCCACGTTGTCGAGAATCGACATATGCGGGAATAGTGCGTAATCCTGAAACACCGTGTTGACGTCCCGTTCCCAGGGCGGTAATTCACTGGCTTGCTTACCAAAAATTTTAATTGAACCGCCAGAAAGCTGCTCAAACCCTGCAATCATGCGCAGACAGGTCGTTTTGCCGGAGCCGGATGGCCCCAGCATTGAGAAAAACTCACCATCATTAATTGCAATACTTACCCCATCAACTGCACGAACATCCCCGTACAGACGCGAGACATTATGAAACTCCACTGCGTACGTCATAAAACCCCCAGCGGAATTAACGACCGCCCATAATGGCGATGTAATCCTGCGTCCAGCGACTGTAAGGAACGAATTTTCCACCTTCTGCGATTGGCGTTTTCCAGAAAGCAATCTTGTCAAAATAACTATAGCCGTTGGTTTCACAGCCTTTCTCACCCAGCAGCGGGCTGGCTTTACAGCCTTCAGGGACTACCGGCAGAGATCCAAACCAGGCAGCGACGTCGCCCTGAACTTTCGGGGTTAATGACCAGTTCATCCATTTGTAAGCACAGACAGGATGCTTCGCTTCGCTATGCAGCATGGTCGTGTCAGCCCAACCGGTAACGCCCTCTTTCGGGAAAACCGTGGCAATTGGCTGGCCTTCTGCTTTCAGGGCGTTAGCCTGATAAGGCCAGGCACTTGATGCCACCACACCTTCGTTTTTGAAGTCACTCATTTGCACAGTGGTGTCATGCCAGTAGCGATGGATCAATGCGTGCTGATCGCTCAGGACTTTGATGACCGCCTGATACTGTTTCTCGGTGAGCTGATAAGGATCGGTGATACCCAACTGCGGTTGAGTGGCTTTGACGAACAGCGCCGCATCGGCGATATAGATCGGGCCATCGTACGCCTGGACTCGCCCTTTATTGCTTTTTCCGTCCTCAAGTTTCTGCTCGACAAACACCACGTTCCAACTATCTGGCGGCGTTGGGAAAGTTTTGGTGTTATACATCAGCAAGTTGGGCCCCCATTGATACGGAGTACCGTAAACTTTCCCCCCGACGTTAAACCATTCCCCTTTGACGACTCGCGGATCGATAGTTTTCCAGTTTGGAATAAGCGCAGGATTAATAGGCTGGACACGTTTGCCCATAATCAGGCGCAGTGACGCATCGCCAGAAGCCGTCACCAGGTCATAGCCGCCTTTCGCCATCAGGCTCACCATTTCGTCTGATGTAGCCGCTGTTTTAACATTGACGGCACAACCGGTTTCCTTCTCAAACTGCGAAACCCAGTCATATTGTTTATCGGTTTGACCGCGTTCGATATAACCCGGCCAGGCAATAATATCCAGGCGCCCTTCCGGTTTATCTAATGATGCTGGGGGTTCGGCTGCCTGTGCTGTCATCAGCGTCATACTGAGTGCACACAAGCTACTGAGGGCAAATTGCTTGCTCATAACGTCTTACTCCTGTCGAAAAAATATTGAGCGGCAGCCTTGCCGTAAATATATGTCCTATTCCTAAAAATAGTCGGGGTGTTGAAAGCGTTCCTGCTGGCGCAAGGAAATTTAATCAGGTTGTGAGCTAACGCTCATTACGCCACGGGTTATAGCAAGGTGATTTAATCTTCTGGAGTATAGACAAGGAGTTAGGTGCCAGGGTGGTACCAGGAAGAACTATTGATATTTCGTATGGTGGCACCTGATATAAATAACATCAGGATTTAACATTTACTATTTCTAAAATAAGAATGCGCTATTCTTTTATATTGAATAGCACATTCAGTTTTATTTCATCATCTCGCGAATTAATTTTCCAAGCTGTTTAACCGCCAGTTCTTCGCGTTCTCCCCAGTGCCATGCGGTATTAAAACGAAAGAAACGTGACCATGCCCCTGAGGTTGAAAACATCTTACCGGGTGCAATGCTGATGTGGTGCGCCAGCGCCTGGGTGCTGAGCTCCCCCGCATCCAACGGTTCTGGCAGTTCGAGCCACAGAAAATAGCCGCTGTCGTTATGGTGTATTTTGACCTCCGCCGGAAGATGACGCAGCAGCGTTTGCCAGGCCTGCTGTTTGCGTTCCGCCAGCTGACGACGCAGCCGTCGCAAATGCGCGTCATAACGCCGGGTCGACAGGTAGTCCACCAGCGCAAGCTGCATTGGGGAACTGGTGGATAAGGTGCTCATCAACTGGAGTCGCTGAATACGACGGGCATGTTTCCCGGCAGCAACCCAGCCGATGCGAAAGCCGGGGACCAGACATTTCGAGAAAGATGAACAGTGCAACACCCTGTCCCCTCGATCCCAGGCTTTAGCCGGCAGTGGTTTCTCCCGGCCAAAATAGAGTTCGCTGTAAACATCATCTTCAATCAGCATCACATTGTATTTTTCCAGTAATGCGACCAGATGGGCTTTTTTCTGTGCGCTGAGTGTAAAACCCAGCGGATTTTGGCTGTTGGTCATCAGCCAGCAGGCTTTGACCGGGTACTCCTGGAGTGCCTGCTCCAGTGCGACAAGGTCGATTCCTTCCTTCACGTCGGTGGCAACGGACAACGCCTTCAGGCGCAATCGCTCCAGAGCCTGCAATGCGCCGTAAAAACACGGGTTCTCGACAATCACCCAGTCCCCCGGCTCGGTGACGGCCTGCAGGCTCAGGTTAAGCGCTTCAAGTGCGCCGGTGGTGATTACAATTTCATCCGGGGAAAGGGTCATTCCCTGTTGCGCATATCGACGGGCAATAGCATGACGCAGTTCATCATTCCCTGGCGGCAGGTTTTCGATAACACTCATGGCGGTAGCTGTTTTACTCACCTGAGCCAGCGAACGATTAAGCTGCTGAAGCGGAAATAAGCGCGGATCGGGGAAAGCGGATGCAAACGGCATCACTGAAGCATCACGACTGGCCTGCAGCATGTCAAAGATGTAGGTGTTGATATCCACGGCTTCATCGCGCATGACCTGTACCTGCGGCACGACGTTTTCGCGCTCGGGACGCGCAGCAACATAATAACCCGACTGTGGCCGGGCAATGATCCGCCCCTGGCTTTCCAGCAGTTGGTAGGCATGCCCCACGGTCATAAAACTCATCCCGCTGCTTGCCACCTGCTCGCGCAAAGAGGGCAACCGATCGCCCGGTTGCCATACGCCAGACGCGATTTGATCGCGAATTTGCTCCGCCAGTCGCTGGTACTTCTTCATTTTTTTGTCCTGATAACCGGTGTAGGCAATAGCCTCTGTGTATATCAGTTTACATAAATCATAAATTTTTGATAACTGTTATAGTTAACAGCTTTACAACATAGTCAACGAGAGTGCTTTCCCTAGCGCCCGTGCCGCTACCTGAACAGCATCAATTTTCGTTGCATGCTTTAAATCGAATAAACGCGTGATTTCCTGCTTTGGCCTGCCGATTCTGCTCGCCAGTTCCTGTTGCGTGATATTTGATTCGAGGAAGGCATTTAACAGAAGAACCTTGGACGCAACGCTAAGGGGAATTTCGACATAGTCATCAGCGGGATCAACCGCCGAAGGCAACGGGATGGGTTCATTGTCATCGAAGTAAAATTCAAATGCAGTGACCAGTGCCTCCTGTGCGGCCTGCAGCGCTTCATGGCGGGTATCGCCCTGAGTTAATGCTTCAGGAACATCAGGAAACGAAACCACAAAGCCACCTTCTTCCGCAGGGGTGATATTGACGGGATAGCGCATAATTTCTGTAAAATCTCTCATGTAATTAGCCTTATAACAGTGATGTTTAATACAAACCAAACTGCTTAAGAATGGCTTTTCGCAAGGCTTCTTTTATTTCATCACCAGGATGTCTGGGCATAACGCTTCGCTTTCCCTGTATCTCAGCTTCAAGTGATTTGCACCCGGCGTTACTTCAACGCCCTGAGATTCAAGCCAGCGTCTGAACTCACTTTGCTTCACTGCGCCTCCCTATTGACCAGGATACATAAAAAGTAAACATTTGTGTTTACTTTTCCGTTGTTTTGTTATTCATAGCGAAAAATCGATGCCATGGGGAGGATGATGTGTCCGGATCGGAATGCACATTCCAGATCCCATATCAGGTCTGTTAACTGACACTATTGATGCAACTGTTATGGGTAAAAAGAACTGTTCTGTTTCTGCCCCCTTATGCTCCTCAGGCTTAGAATTGCGCTAAATCAATTTTGCCTGCGGAGTTAAGCATGTTCGGTTTTGACGCGTTTCACCTGGCGAGGATCCAGTTCGCGTTTACGGTATCCTTTCACATCATCTTTCCTGCCATAACTATCGGTCTTGCCAGCTATCTGGCGGTACTTGAAGGACTGTGGCTGAAAACCAAAAATCCGACCTGGCGTTCGCTGTATCATTTCTGGTCCAAAATCTTTGCCGTTAACTTTGGTATGGGTGTGGTATCAGGTCTCGTCATGGCCTACCAGTTTGGCACCAACTGGAGTGGTTTCTCCGAGTTTGCCGGGAGCATCACCGGGCCACTGCTGACCTATGAAGTGTTAACCGCCTTCTTCCTCGAAGCAGGCTTCCTCGGCGTAATGCTGTTTGGCTGGAACCGTGTGGGGCCGGGCCTGCACTTCTTCGCGACTTGCATGGTTGCGCTGGGGACAATTATTTCTACCTTCTGGATACTGGCCTCCAACAGCTGGATGCAGACCCCACAGGGCTATGAAATAGTCAATGGACAGGTCGTTCCTGTGGACTGGTTTGCCGTTATTTTCAACCCGTCATTCCCTTATCGCCTGCTGCATATGTCGGTCGCCGCTTTCCTGAGCAGCGCGCTGTTTGTCGCAGCGTCAGGGGCATGGCATTTATTACGCGGGAATAGCACCCCGGCTATTCGCGCCATGTTTTCTATGGCGCTGTGGATGACGTTAATCGTCGCCCCGTTGCAGGCGTTGATTGGCGATATGCACGGATTGAATACGCTTGAGCATCAGCCTGCCAAAATTGCCGCCATCGAGGGGCACTGGGAAAACCCGCCCGGCGAACCCACTCCGCTGCTATTGTTCGGTTGGCCAGATATGGCGCAAGAGCGTACCCGCTATGGGCTGGAAATTCCGGCGCTGGGAAGCCTAATCCTGACTCACAGCCTGGATAAACAGGTCCCGGCGCTAAAAGAGTTTCCTAAAGAAGACCGGCCCAATTCCACCATGGTGTTTTGGTCGTTCCGCATCATGGCGGGGCTTGGCATGCTGATGATCCTGTTGGGCACATTCGCCTTGTGGTTACGTTACAAGCAACGTCTGTATACCTCACGTCCCTTCCTGCGTTTCGCGCTGTGGATGGGGCCGTCTGGTCTGATCGCTATTCTGGCCGGTTGGGTCACCACCGAAGTTGGTCGTCAGCCGTGGGTGGTTTACGGTTTGCAACGCACAGCGGATGCGGTTTCCGCCCATGGTGATTTGCATATGAGCATCAGCCTGCTGGCTTTCTTTGTGGTTTACAGTTCGGTCTTCGGCGTGGGTTATAGCTACATGATTCGCCTGATCCGTAAAGGGCCACAGGAAGATGATCCGACCCTTCCGCCAACCGGCACACCTGCACGGCCGCTTTCCGCTGCCGTCCTCGATTCTCAAGCTGAGGCTCATCGCTAATGGGTATTGATTTATCAGTTATCTGGTTCGTTATTATCGTGTTCGCCACGCTGATGTATATCGTGATGGACGGCTTTGATCTCGGGATCGGTATCTTATTCCCCGCCATTCAGGATGCTGATGACCGCGACGTGATGGTCAACAGCGTTGCACCAGTATGGGATGGGAATGAAACCTGGCTGGTACTGGGCGGCGCAGGATTGTTTGGCGCATTTCCTCTGGCCTATGCGGTCATTGTCGATGCCCTGACGATCCCACTCACCCTGATGCTGATTGGCCTGATTTTTCGCGGCGTGGCCTTTGAGTTTCGTTTCAAAGCCACGCCTGCACACCGACCGTTCTGGGATAAAGCCTTTCTGGGCGGTTCAATTCTTGCCACGTTTACCCAGGGCGTGGTTGTGGGTGCGGTCCTCAACGGATTTTCCGTTACTGGCCGCAGCTACAGCGGCGGTCCGTTTGACTGGCTAACGCCTTTCACGCTGTTTTGCGGGCTGGGGCTCGTCGTGGCCTACGCGCTGCTTGGCGCAACATGGCTGGTAATGAAAAGCGAAAACCCGCTACAGGATAAAATGCGCAGTGTGGCAAAAAAACTGCTGCTGGCGCTGCTGGTCGTCATTGTCATTATCAGTTTGTGGACACCGCTGGCACACAGTGCGATTGCCGATCGTTGGTTTAGCCTGCCAAATCTGTGGTTCCTGATGCCGGTTCCGCTGCTGGTCGCATTCATCAGCCTGTGGCTGTGGCGTTCTCTGGGCCAGCAACATAGTCATGCCCTGCCATTTATATTGACGCTGGGTTTAATTTTCCTCGGTTTCAGCGGGCTGGGGATCAGTATCTGGCCACATATTATTCCGCCGTCTATTACCCTTTGGCAGGCCGCGGCGCCAACGCAAAGCCAGGGCTTTATGTTGGTGGGCGCGCTACTGATTATCCCGATCATTCTGGTGTACACCTTCTGGAGCTACTACGTCTTTCGCGGCAAAGTTCAACATGGTGAGGGGTATCATTGATGGAACAATCAATCTGGAAACGTCTGATGTGGTTGGTGATCCTGTGGGGGGGAAGCGTATTGGCTCTGGCCGCCGTCGGTATGTTCTTTCGCCTACTGATGACCGCAGCAGGCTTTAAGTCCTGATAAACATGAATAAAAGCCGGGCGGGGCCTGCACTTCCCGGCGAACTCACTGTCCACACTTATTAAACAAATGCGCAATAACTCTCGATTTTACGCAACGGACGATTGCCTTTACAGCGATTAAATTATTGAATAGTCACCCGGCGAAATTATCGCCACGTCCACAGCTAACGTACCAGAGGGTGCATGATGTTTAAGAAAGGGTTAACGGTGTTATTGCTGGCCAGCGCGCTTTTCTCCGGCCAGCTTTTCGCTACTCATCAGGGACATGAATATCTTCAGGTACAGGATGCCGATCATTTATTACGCCATACGGCTGACAGCGATGAGCTGAGAGTGACGGCGGAAGAATCCGCCGCCGATCTTCGCGAACACCATCACTGGCAAAAATCACGCAAGCCAGATACACACCTGAGTTAGCCTTTACGCTTCGGCAGTGTTTTCATCAGCTCATCAGGGCTGACAGAAGCCACTACGCTGCCCGGCAATGGCATTTTCAGAATGTGGTGTTTCATCTTGCCGATAACGTGCATTTCGCACGGTCGGCAATCAAATTTCAGCGTCAGCACTTCATCGCCATTCACCAATTGCATCGGTGTGGCTTTCCAGCTTTTGATATTCCCTTTTGCCTGTTTCGGACACAAATTGAATGCAAAACGCAGGCAGTGCTTGGTAATCATCACCGGAACATCGCCCTTTTCTTCATGCGCTTCATATGCTGCATCAATCAACTGGACACCATAACGGTGGTAAAACTCACGCGCTTTATGGTTATAGACGTTTGCCAGAAAACTCAGATGCGTCTGCGGATAGACCGGTGCCGGCTGGGCAACGGGTTTACGACTGCCACGCGGGTAGTTTTCCAGACGCGCGGTATCCAGCATGTCAATAGCTTCGCGGCGAAGTTGATTGAGTTGACCATTCGGAACAAACAGCGCACCCGGCAGATTCACCTGAATATCGCGGGCGTAGTACAGCGTCTGGCCAAGTTTTGCCAGACCCTCCTGCATGTTACTCAATGCTTTTTCGGCATTGTTCGCTTCTGCAAACTGGCCATCCAGCGTATGGGTGATACTCACGCCGTCTTCACTGGTCAACGTCAGGATCAATTGTTCCTGCCAGCCGCCCAATTCAATATCAACCGCGACACGGCGTTCGCTGGATGTCCTGGTTAACGCCTGCTGCCAGTTATGATCGAGATTGCGATTGAGCGGATGGTGCGGCCGCACTTTGTGCAGGTCCGTTGGCATTTCATTTGGCCATACCCGATAACGATTATTCCCCGTTTTCTCTACCGTATTGGCACGGAATCCAACCACATCACGCTTAATCAATACGTTCAGGCCATCCCCGTTTGCCAGTGGTTCCGTCACCTCGACATCAAGATAATCCTTCGCCACCTTCAGTACTTCACCCACTGGTAAGCCAATGAATTTAGGTGAGTCGAATGCCCCGATGTCGCCTTTACGGGCATTTACAAAATAGTCAGTGCTACCGCGGTGGAACGTTTTCTCTGTAGATGGCGTGAAGAAATGCTCAGTGCGACCTGCAGATGAACGAGCCAGATCGCCGCGTTCTTCGATGATGGCATCCAGCATCTGCCGATAATGTGCAGTGATGTTTTTCACATAGCTCATGTCTTTGTAGCGTCCTTCAATTTTGAAGGAACGTACTCCGGCATCAATCAACGCACCGAGGTTGGCGGTCTGATCATTATCTTTCATCGACAGCAGGTGTTTTTCATACGACACCACCCGCCCCTGATCGTCTTTCAGGGTATACGGTAGTCGGCAGGCTTGTGAACAGTCGCCGCGGTTAGCGCTGCGCCCGGTTTGCGCATGAGAGATATAACACTGGCCTGAATAGGCAACGCATAACGCACCGTGGATGAAAAACTCGATCGTCGCGTCCGTCGCCTGATGAATCGCGTGAATTTGCTCAAGGCTCAGTTCGCGCGCCAGCACAATCTGTGAGAATCCGACGTCAGAAAGAAACTTCGCCTTCTCGACGCTGCGAATATCACACTGGGTGCTGGCATGCAGTTCAATCGGCGGGATATCCAGCTCCATAATCCCCATATCCTGCACAATCAGCGCATCCACGCCAGTCTGATACAAGTCGGTAATTAACCGCTGAGCAGGTTCCAGCTCATCATCATGCAAAATCGTGTTCAACGTCACAAAAATTTTCGCCCCATATCGATGAGCGAATGGCACCAGTTCAGCGATGTCTTTCAGGCTGTTACTGGCGTTGTGACGCGCACCAAAACCGGGGCCGCCAATATATACGGCATCCGCGCCGTGCAAAATGGCTTCGCGCGCAATGGCGGTATCACGAGCCGGGCTTAACAATTCAAGGTGATGAGGTTGCTGGCGCATACAGTTGTTACCATCCACAAGCGGTAAAATGGCGGCTATTGTAGTCAGAAGCGCGGCATTTCGGAATAGTTTTCCCGATTAACCGCGTGGGTAATGGATCAGGGAATGAAAGTGAACTGTCTGTTCGCTGCTGTTACGGTAACTATGTGCAGTATCACCCGCAAAACGGACACCCTCGCCTGATTTGATGGTTCGCCACTGCCCATCAATGCACATATCCAGCAGGCCACTAATCACCACGACGTGCTCAATCACACCGGTTTCATGCGGTGTAGATTCACTCAACGCCCCCGGTGCCAGCAATATTGAAAAATGGTCAAAGCAGAGTTGTGGATCCCATGGAAACAAGGGTGTCACTATCATTGCCTGCTGCTCGGGATCAAAAGTCGCTGTGCCTTCTGACTCTGGTGGTGAAATAAACGTCGAAAACGGCACGTTCAGTCCGGTGGCAATTTTCCATAGCGTCGCCACTGTTGGACTGGATTCATTGCGTTCTATCTGCCCCAACATAGCTTTGGATACACCGGTTTCCTCTGCCAGACGCGACAGACTCCATTCCCGCTGGTGACGTAATGTCCGGAGCGTGGTAGCCAGATGGTGGGTTAAATTGTCCATTGTCGCCTTCCTCTATCTCCTGTTTCTGTCCATCAGCTTATCACTTGTACGCTATAACGCACAGTGCTACAGTGAATGACCGTTATAACGCACGCGGAGTCCCTATGCGCACAGTATCAATCCCTTTGCCCACCGTTTTATCCGGTTTTGTTGCCGTGCTGGTCGGCTATGCAAGCTCAGCAGCCATCATCTGGCAAGCGGCGATAGCCGCAGGCGCAACGACCGGGCAGATTGCGGGCTGGATGACCGCACTGGGAATCGCGATGGGCGTGAGTACGCTGGCATTGTCAGTGTGGTATCGTGCTCCCATCCTGACCGCCTGGTCTACGCCCGGTGCTGCGCTGCTGGTTACGGGTCTGCAAGGCGTGACCGTTCAGGATGCTATCGGCGTTTTTATTGTTGCTAACGCGCTGATAGTCCTGTGTGGTGTGACGGGGTTGTTTGCACGTCTGATGCAGATAATCCCACACTCACTGGCGTCGGCAATGCTGGCCGGGATCCTGCTGCGTTTTGGTTTGCAGGCATTCAATAGCCTTAATAATGCGCTTCTCCTGTGCGGCAGCATGCTGCTGGCGTGGCTGATGTTAAAAGTTGTCGCACCCAGATACGCCGTCATTGCTGCAATGCTGGTGGGTATCGCCATCGCACTGCTAAAAGGTGACATTGTCACCTATAACATTAATTTATCTCCGGTGATGCCTGAATTCATTGCGCCCCACTTTTCTCTTGCACACAGTATAAGCATCGCATTGCCGTTCTTCCTGGTGACCATGGCGTCACAAAATGCCCCAGGCATTGCCACCATGAAAGCGTCAGGTTATTCCTTGCCCGTTTCACCACTGATTATTTTCACGGGGCTGCTGGCGTTACTGTTTTCTCCCTTTGGCGTCTACTCCATCTGTATTGCTGCCATCACCGCCGCAATTTGCCAAAGTCCGGATGCGCATCCGGATCCCCAGCGACGCTGGTTAGCCGCTGCCGCTGCCGGAATGTTCTACCTTCTGGCCGGGGTGTTTGGTGGGTCGGTAACCGGATTGATGGCCGCTCTGCCGGCAAGCTGGATCCAGATGCTGGCTGGCCTCGCCTTGCTCGGTACGATTAGCGGTAGTCTGTATCAGGCATTGCTTCATGAAGCTGAGCGAGATGCTGCCATCGTCACCTTTCTGGTTACTGCCAGTGGTTTGACGTTATTGGGGATTGGTTCTGCGTTCTGGGGATTAATCGCCGGAGGGATATGTTATGCCGTGCTGAGGTTATCGCGACGCACGTAATTGCGTTGGCGTCTTGCCCGTCACCTGTTTAAACCGATTGCTAAAATGGCTTGCTGAACTGAATCCGCAAGCCATCGCGATATCCGACAAACTACGTGAAGAATAACAGACCAGTTGCTGCGCCAGCGCCATACGACGTTGCATAACATACTGATGCGGGGCCATATTCATCGACTGGCGAAACATTCTGGCAAAGTGGAAATCGCTCAGTGCCGCTTCACCTGCCAAATCGCTGAGGGTCATTGGGTAGGCCAGATGCGCGTCAATATAGGCCAGCACGTTGCGCAATGTCGCTGGCGCAAGCCCACCGGTTACCACCGGCGGCCGCCATTGAACATTGCTGTAATGTTGAATCAGGTGTGTCAGCAACAGCGAAGATGCCGCGCTGAGCGTTAGGTGATTAGCCGGTTGTTGCCAGTCATTACCCAGTAAAAACTGACGATAAACCGCCGTGATCCCCGGATCGCTGCCGAACGTATGTTCGTCCAGCGTGAAGCGATAAGGGCTTTTGTCCCAAACTTTCTCACCCACTTCCCGTAGATGCGCGTCGGTACAATAAAGATGTACAAAGGAGAGATCGTCACGAATATCCCAACTGGATTCGCTCTCTTTCGGCATCAGGCAGAAGCGATCCGGGCCGCCGCCGTTTTTCCAGCCCCCTGCCGTCTTGTGATAGCTCTCGTAACCATCCGCGACATATAAGCTGAGCGTGTGGTGATCGCAATATTGGGTAATGGTGTCGCGTTTGTTTGACCACGCCGCCAGTTGGATCCCTGAGTGTAACGCAACCGACTCATGCAGCACGGCATTATGTTTGCGTAAGTTTTCAAAGGCGCCATAGGGCTGAGACATACCATCACATTCAGAATAAGTTAGCAGGCTTTCAGTCTATATCAGCTACATGTTGTTAACAGCCTCCTTTTCATGTTTGCGAGAAAAAAGCGCAAGATTTTGCAAGTCGACCGCAATCAGATGAAAGCCAACCCCGGCCAGCCATGACACTGTGTGCAATTAAATACCAAAATGAGAGAGATGTATGAACGCATTGTTGTACTGCCTGGTGGTCGTGATATGGGGAACGACATGGATTGCCATTTACCTGCAGCAAGGGCCTGTTGCTGCCCCGGTCTCTATCTTTTGGCGCTTTGCGGTCGCCAGCTCGGTGATGATCCTTCTCCTGCTGTTCAGCGGCAAATTGCGTAAACTCTCCGGACGCGACCATCTGTTTTGTCTGTTACAGGGCGGATGTGTTTTTTGCTTCAATTTCTGGTGTTTCTACACGGCAGCGGCCTGGATTAACACCGGTCTGGAGTCAGTAATTTTCTCGATGGCCGTGCTGTTCAATGCGGTGAATAGTTTTGTATTTTTTGGTCAAAAACCACCGCTACGCTTTTATTTCGCCGCGGCGCTGGGGTTGACGGGTATCATCACCCTGTTCTGGCAGGATTTGGCTAATAGCGGCCTGAATCACTCGCTTCTGCTGGGTATTGGTTTAAGCGCTCTGGGAACGTTTGGTTTTTCCCTGGGCAATATGATAAGCCTGCGTCATCAGAAAAAAGGGCTGGAGGTGATGACCACCAACAGCTGGGCCATGCTATACGGTACCTTGCTGATTGCCACCATTGCACTGGTTCGTGGTGATGACTTCACGCCACAGTGGACTTTTAGCTACCTTAGCGCGCTGTTGTATCTGGCTATTTTTGGCTCTGTGATTGCCTTCGGCGCTTATTTCACACTGGTAGGACGCATCGGTCCGAGTAAGGCCGCTTACAGTACGTTGCTTTTCCCTCTGGTGGCGCTCACGCTGTCAACACTGTATGAAGGGTATGTTTGGCAGGCTAACGCGATTGCCGGTTTAGTGCTGATTTTGCTGGGAAATCTGGTGATGTTTGCGCGACCGGAAGGCTTGATGGGAAAACTGTTGTACCGTCGGCGAGTGGCATAAAAAAACGCACCCTCCGCAGAGGGTGCGTCCTTCATTATTATTTTTTGTTCACATCAAACATGGAGGCATCTGTCGCCATGTCATCAACAACTTTCTTCAACGTTTCGAACGCCATCGGCGTACTTTCGTTGTTCAGGTCCTTGCCTTCACCCTGACGTACCACTTTAATCACAGGCTTATTGGTTGCCGCATCGATCAACTCACCTTCAAAATAGAGGTGAGTATCCATGGTACGGTGGCCTGTCGCCATTTGTGTGCCCGCTACGAGCAACGCAACCGGGACGACTTCATAGAATTGCAAACCTTCTTTACTGGTCGCAACACCGGTGATTGCCCCGCGGAAAATCAGACTGCGTGGCCCTGGCGTTGCCACCAGAGGTTTACGCTTGCCGATGGAGGTTTTCATCTGTGTGTTGGTATAGCTCAACAGTTTATCCAGCACCTGTTGACCAACCTGAGTCGTTGGTTTAGGAATCGGATAATAGGTTATAGGGTTATACACAATACTGTCATATTTGGACTCACTGAAGTTGGGATCAACCCAACGCAGCACAGGCTGTCCTGTTGCCGATTTCGTTTCCTTCAGGCCAGAATAATCTTTTAAAAACCCAGAATATTTATCCGGCTGCGTCACTTTTGACGCACAGCCCGATAATGCCAACAGACCAGTAAGCACTGCAACTTTAAATAAAGTTTGAGTACGCATGAAACGATCCCTTTAGTTTTCGCAATGATGCCTATAAAGGATAGCAAAACAGTTTCATTTTGGATGTACGAAAAATGGTAACGACCGCACAATTTTTTCTCTGCGCTCAGCACCAAAAAATGCTGAACGCAGAACGAGTTAAGCCAGGCGGGATGTTCAGGCAGTTTTACGCGCCAGCATGGTGGCAAAGCGCAGTTTAATGCGGTTGCCATTTTCATCTGTACGATGAAGTTCACCCACATCCTCATTGTATTTCAGCAGATCCCATCCACTGTAATAGTGACGTAATTCACCTGCTTTAAATGCAAACGGGAAACCGACAGTGCACGGGAAATCTTCGGTATCCATTGCCGCTACGATTAAATTATATCCACCCGGTTTCGTGCAACGTTGCATATTTTCGATAAGCCCCGGGATCGTTTTCGCTTCCAGGAACATCAGCACCACGGTAGAAAGAATAAAGTCATATTCGCCGTCAAAGCTGAGTGCATTCAGGTCTGCGACGTTCGTGTGCAAATTGGTCAGTCCCTCAGCCGCTTTGATGCGCTCAAGATTAGCGATGCTCATGGGGTTTTTATCCCACGCGGTGACGTCATAGCCGTTTGCCGCCAGATACAGACTGTTACGGCCATTGCCACAGCCCAGATCCAGTGTTTTACCTGGTGTGACAATGTTGGCCGCTTCAACAACCTCGGAATGGGTCCGGGTGAGATCGTATTTTTCAGTAAAGTAGTTTTCGTCGCAAAGGGTCATTATTTATCCTCAGATTTCAGTAATGCAGCACGCTCCGTGCGGATGAGCAGTTTCCCCTGCATCAGCAATGCAAACGTACGTACCAGTAATAACGCAATGATAAAATTGGTAAAAATAAACAGTGGCATCGACAGCGTATGGAAAAATCCCGATTCACTGGCATGTCCCAGATGTAGCCCAGTGGTTGCCAGAGCCGACACGCCGAACGAGAAACTCCAGAAAGACGCATTAAACGGCTGGGACAGATACCACGGCATCAGCCGAAGCATAAACAGCAGTTGCAGCAGGCCATAGCCGAACAGCATTTTCGCCAGCGTATCGCCCTCTCCGCCGTTGACGCTAAGCCATGCGCTACAGGCCACTAACGCGGGTGCCAATTGAATACCCAGCGACGTACGTAATACCGCGGGCAACTCACCAGAACTGCGTAAACGCTGCAGGATCACCGGTTCAAGACTAAGCCAGGAGAAAACCCCGGCCCCCAGGAATACCAGTCCGGCATCGTTATAGCCGAGTGCACCGCAGGCCATCGCGCTGATAAAGTTATTGGCGACGGTCGGCAGATACAACCCCGGCGTGGTGGCCTCCTCGGGATGCGAACCTCGCCACAGGCCTGCCGTTTGCCAGGCCGCATACGATAGCTGTATCACCACGCCAATGCTAAATAGCCCGACGGCTAACGGGCGGTACCAGGGAACAAAACCAATCGCCACCAGCATGGTTGTTGCCGGAAAAAGGCTGACAAAACTACTCATCACCGGGTGGCGAATCTCTGCCAGCACACTCTGGGGAAAACGCACTAAACGGGTCAGAAAAGCCAACGTTAACAGACCCCAAATAACCATCGCCAGGATGACTAACCCATCGCCAATCCAGTGGCTCACCGGCCACACCTGACTGGCATATCGCCAGGCGAATCCCATGCCGATGGTGCCCAGTACCATGCCAAAATAACCGGCCGGAAGATTAAGGACCCGATCACTATGCTTGTTATTACTCATTTTGTTTATTTTTTAAAGTATATTTGAAATGCATTTTATGGAAATTATGGCGATTTAGCCAGTACGGAAAACTTTGCTACGTTTAACTAAGGTGCGCAACACGGAAATGAGCTATGACCAAATACCGTCTGAGCGACGAACCCCGGTCCTTCAGTTATCAGGATAATGGCAACAAAAGAAGCGTATTACTACGCCAGATCATTGCACTGATTGATTTTAATGATGTTCCGGCTGGCACGCCTGGTGGCTGGATTGATGATGAGGCCGTACTGGCGCAGTACGGTGATTGCTGGATTTACGATGAGAATGCGATGGCATTTGCTGGGGCAACCATTTCAGGAAATGCCCGTATTACGCAGGCCAGCGTGGTCAGAGATGGCGCACGGATTGGCGGTGCCGTATGGATAGATCGGGCTGAAATTAGCCATGGCGCACAAATACGTGACAACGTCACCATTCAGGATTCTGTTGTACGTGGCGAGTGTCTTCTGTCGGGTGATGCGCGTGTTCTTGGAGGCTCCGAAGTCATCGCCGCCAAAGGGTTAACCCGTGAAAGCGACCAGTCCCTGCAAATATATGATCGCGCAACCGTAAACCATTCGCGCATTGTGCATCAGGTGCAGATCTATGGCGATGCAACCATTGACTACGCCTTTATTGAACACCGCGCCGAGGTTTTTGATTGTGCTCGCATCGAAGGTAATGAGGAAAATAACGTTTGGATCTGCGATTGCGCGAAGGTCTACGGCAACGCCCGCATCATTGCTGGCACCGATGAAGATGCGATACCAACCCTGCGCTATAGCTCTCAGGTGGCTGAGCATGCGGTAGTTGAAGGTAACTGTGTCCTGAAACACCATGTGCTGGTCGGGGGGCATGCAAAATTACGCGGCGGACCACTCCTGCTGGATGATCACATCCTGATTGAAGGCCACGCCTGTATTCTGGGTGAAGTGCTGATCGAGCATCATATTGAGATAACCGGTCAGGCCCACGTTGAAGCCTTTGATGGTGATGAGATCCATCTGCGCGGGCCAAAAGTTATCAACGGCGAACAACGTATTACGCGTACCCCCCTCGCCGGCTTATTCTGAAACGCTATCAATGATACGGGCATAGAGATTCACATCATGATAGCCATCATTGAGAAACTCGGCCTGCTTTAAACATCCTTCCAGCTGAAAACCGTTGCGCAGCGCCACCTGGTTGCTTTCCTGGTTATCCACGCGGCATTTAATAATGAACCGACGGATCTCGCCACGCTGTGCATGATGATGAATCAATGCCTGTAGTGACCGGGACATAATGCCCTGTCTCTGATGCGCCTCATCCAGCCAATAGCCGATGTAGGCCGCTTTGTTCAACGGTTCTATTTGGTTAAACGAGATAACGCCAACCACTTCACCTTGTTTGAAGATAAGGAACATTTTGGCGTAGCCACGCTGGTGCAACATCATATTCCCCTGCACATTCTTACGCGTATCGTCCTCAGATTCGACAAACTGCGGCCAGTTCAGCGACCGCTGGAGCCAAACTTTATTTTTGAGCACTAACTGATGCAAAGGCGTGACGTGTTGTTCTTCCACTGCCCGCAGTTCCAGCGTGTCACTGACGGTAATAATTTCTGACATGTTTATCTCCTTTGCGATTGTAAACGGGGGATTTCTGACTGGCAGTAGCCGATATTAATCTGCTTATCGCCGGGGATGTCATATTTTTATGCTGTAACAGCAATCACTTAGAAACAATCTCTGGCGCGGAAGCCGTTACTCTGGATGTCCGGTTATCCCTGGCAGGGATAGGCCGTACTGATGACAACAACACTTTCATTTTATTGCTAAGGAGCAAGCATGGCAGCACCTTTGGGTCGTTTAGCACTTATTCCGCTTTTACTGATTACCGCCTGTCACCAACCCGTCCCCACCACGCAAGCGGGGCCTGTTCCCTTTGCCGTTAACAAACAACAGGTTGTGGATAATACTACGCTGGAAATTTCCCGTAGCGCGCTGGAATATAACATTCATAAAGTTCAGCAACTGCTGGGAGACAAAACCCGGATGTGCGCCATTCTTAAAGGCGATGCGTATGGCCACGATCTCTCACTGGTTACGCCGGTGATGATGCAAAACGGTGTGCAGTGTATTGGCATCGCCAGCAACGAGGAAATTAGCACTGTTCGTCAGTCAGGTTATACATCGCAGCTAATGCGCGTTCGCAACGCGACGGAAAAAGAGATGCGCCAGGCGGCGGATTTTGATACCGAAGAGCTGATTGGTAATCTGGATATGGCTAAACGACTGAATGCGATTGCTCTGGAGAAAGGGAAAACGATTCGTATCCATCTGGCTCTCAACTCTGGCGGTATGTCACGAAATGGTCTGGAAGTCAGCACGGCGGCAGGTCTGGAAGAGGCCCGCGCCATTTCCACATTACCCGGTCTGAAAATTGTTGGCATCATGTCGCATTTCCCGGAAGAAGATGCGGCGGTGGTTAAACGCGATCTGGCCCGTTTCAATACGCAATCGGCCCAGGTACTCAACATTACCGGGCTTAAGCGCGAAGAGGTAACCCTGCATGTCGCGAATACGTTTGCCACCCTGACCGTTCCTGAATCCTGGCTCGACATGGTACGTGTTGGCGGTATTTTTTATGGCGATACGATCGCCAGCACCGAATACAAACGCGTCATGACGTTTAAATCGGCCATCGCGTCGGTAAACCATTACCCCAAAGGAAATACCGTCGGGTATGACAGAACCTATACCCTTAAACGTAACTCCGTTCTTGCCAATATTCCGACGGGTTATGCTGATGGATATCGTCGTGTGTTCAGTAACGTGGGACACGTATTGATCCACGGCCAGCGGGTTCCTGTGCTGGGTAAAACATCCATGAATACCGTGATTGTTGATGTGACCGATCTGCCGCAGGTTGCCTCAGGCGATGAAGTGGTGTTATTCGGTAAACAGGGAAATGCGCAGGTGAGCGCAGAAGAAGTCGAAGAAATTAGCGGCGCGCTGTTCACTGAAATGTCGATCCTCTGGGGGGCAACAAACAAACGCGTGATGGTCGATTAACGCCTAAAACAGGAAGGGCTTCCTTTTCTCGCTGGAAGCCCTTTTACACAGTGAGCACAGTACTATTTAGCTCTCACTGACACTCTCTCTTTGCAAAATTTTGAGCAAATCTTCCTTCAGGTGGAGTTTCTGTTTCTTAAGACGAACAATGTCCAAACTGTATCCCCGACCATCCGAACCTTCCAGTCTGGAAATCTCATGATCAAGGCTGTTGTGTTTTTCGAATAAGGACAGAAAACGAGGATTCTCGGATTTCAGTCGGGAAATAAGGTCTCTGTATTCTGGAAACATACTTTCTCCCTGTTAGTGGTAAAGAATGTGTATACGAAATACACATGATCAGCTTACCCGGTTAGGTCAGGGAAAAATGCGAAGAGGATCGAGTAAATAGTGTACAGATTGTTACGGTAGAGATTTCAGCAATGGCTCCCCAGAAGGAGAGCCATCAGAAGATCAATTAACGCATTTCACGGTCGTCAACGTACTGACGTTTATCCGGTGCAGGCGGGAAATACTGATACAGCCAGGTTTCACTGATAGCATCGCCCTGGCAGCGCAGGAACATGCGCATATCGACCGGGTCGGTTGAATCAGACGTTGGATACCAGTCAAACTGGATACGGTAACCGTCGATAGGCTCCACGTAGAGAATTTCAATCTGCTTCGCTTCGCCGCTGGAGAGCGTAATGACCGGTTCAATTCCCTTCGGCGCAGCCGCTTTCAGGTCCCCCCCCACGAAGTCAACGGCAAAACGACGTGCCCATTTTTCCGGGTAATGCTCGCCCGGTGCCCATCCTTCCGGGAAGCCACCCATACCGGTGCGGGTTGCCATCACACGGGCCAGCGGCGAACGTACCGGCGGCTGTGCGCTCCAGTACAGGCGATATTTGAATTCCAGGTCGTCACCGGCTTTGATTGCTTTATCCGGCTGCCAGAAGCAGACGACGTTATCCAGCGTTTCGCCAGTCGTCGGGATCTCCATCAGGCCGATGGTCCCCTTGCCCCACTGGTTACGCGGCTCGACCCACAGGCTTGGCCGCTTGTTGTACCAGCCCATGATGTCCTGATAGTGGGAGAAGTCACGATCCAACTGCAGCAGGCCAAACCCGCGCGGGTTGTTATCGGTATAGGCATTAAACTGCAGTTTTTGCGGGTTGTTCAGTGGACGACAGATCCACTCGCCGTTGCCACGCCACATAGCAAGACGATCGGAGTCGTGAATTTGCGGGTGAATGGTGTCACACATCCGGCGTTCATTGTTACCACAGCTGAACATGCTGGTCATCGGCGCAATGCCGAGTTGCTTGATGTCTTTACGCGCATAGACATGATTCTGCACATCCATGATCACCTGCGTTTTCTCACAGTGGATCACAAACTTAAATGCGCCGGTCACGCTTGGGCTATCGAGCAGTGCATAAACCGTAAATGAAGTGGCGCCCGGTTTAACCGTTTCGAACCAGAATGCGGTGAAGTCAGGAAACTCTTCTTTGCTGTCAGTATAGGTATCAACCGCCAGACCACGCGCCGACAAACCGTACTGATAGGTGTCATCTACAGCGCGAAAATAGCTGGCTCCCAGGAAGGACACGACATCACGACGGGCCAGTTCAGGCGCTTTGAACACGCGGAAACCGGCAAAACCGAGGTCAGTTTGCCCTTCCAGTTGTTTGGTATCCACACCGGCATCGTTGTACTTGAAAAGCTCCGGGCGGAAATGGATCTCACGCGCCATATGCGTACTGTCATCAACCGAGAACATACGTACGCGGCGACGGAAGCCCATTCCCACATGGAAGAACTGCGCGTCAAGCTGACGATTTTCAACGTTGTTCCACAGTGACTGTTCTGCGTCGTACTGAATACTGTTGTAAGCCTGCGGCGTCAGTTTAGCCAGCGTATCCGGCAATGCACGCGGTGCACCGCCCCACGGCTTCTGTGCTAAATCATGGGCCATCGATTGCAGAACGGAAAAATCAAAACGTACCGTTTTTCCGTCTGCAATGTCAGACTCTGCCGCATAGGCGGCGCGGGAAAAGAGTGATGCAATACCACTGGTTCCGCACACGGCGGCCACTGCCATTGAACCTTTAATAAATCGTCTGCGATTCATGCCTGAAAGTGAATCCTTCTGGTCGTGTAAATGGTCCCGCGCCGGTCAACATCTGCGGCAAGAGAGTGCACATTTCTGACCGCTCACTCTAGACAAAATTCATTAATAATCCAATTGTTGGTCGCCGATTATCTGTACAATATCGAAAATATTTTATGTCGATGAGAACAGGCCGAATCCCGTGTAAATTCAGTTAAAGTAAACCACACCGCCGTTTACTGCGTTCTTCTGCCTCCTGATACAACGCAAACTCATCATATACCGCGCAACCCAGCGCCTGTTCAAAGGCATCGCGGCTGGAATTACCGTGGCTGCGCGCCTGTGTTTCATTACCCAGATTAGACTGGAAAATCCCTGCGGCGCTCACCGGCAAGAAATCTTCATAGGTGATAGGCTGAGCAACCAGCCAGCCCCGCTCGATGAGCGGTTGTGGATCGTCATCCGGGCGAATAGCCTGGCGATGCGCTTCGCCCGACGGCGTCAGGCGATAACGGAACCAGGCCAGTCCCTGTTGGCGCAGCAGAAACTCGCTGTCCGGGAACGCCTTAAACACGTCCTGAAGATGCAGCTGGTGTGTCAGGTTATCTTTCCCCGTTCCCGCTATACTCAACAGTTCGTCGTACAACGCCCGCCCCTTTGGCGTCAGCGCCACACCACGTTGCTCGATTTCGCCAAAACGCGCAGTGTGAGTTCCTCGCATTTCGCCGGCAAACAACACCGGCTCTTCCAGCGCCTTAAAGCTGGTCTGGCGCAGCAAGATGGGCACCTCGCGCCGTGGTGGGCCTTCAATGAGAATTTTCGGTGCAATACCGCACTCCGGCATCATCGACTGTACCCGATCGATATCCAGCGTGCGCGGCGTCAGGTGGTTGATATGGCAACCGGGAAAACAGACCACATCGGCAATCAGTCGATGCTCGTTATGCAAGGCATGATACGTTTGCTCATCTACAGTGGCGTGTTGATGCCAACGGAACGTTTCCAGTGCTTCATGCACAAATTCCTGGGCCTGTGCGGGTGTGAAACTGCCCTGTGCATCAAACTCATCCAGCAATTCGTGACAACGACGCGTGAAAATATCACGCTTTGCGAGGATCTCCGCTGCCTGCTGGCGCAACACCACGTTCTCGATTAATTCGAGGCGTAATAGTGAAGTAAATACCCGAAACGGGTTGCGCGAAAGCGAGGCATCGTCGATGGGGCGAAACGCCGTGGAATGGACGGGGACGCCCGCCTGGGAGAGATCGTAATAGCTGACCGGATACATGCCCATAATGGCAAACATCCGCCGCAGTGTAGACAACTCCTGCGCAGTACCGACCCGGATTGCCCCATGGCGTTCAACATTGAGCCGTGCCAGTTCATCCGCATTGGCCAGTTTTTCATGCAGTGTCGGATTATTTTCCAGTACCGCCAGATTCACATCAGCGACAAGTTCCAGCAACGTGCCATACTGCGGGACTTCCTGCTGGTACATTGCTGACATTGCCTGCGAAAATTGTTCCCGAATCTCATCTGCCGTGATGGTGTTCGCCATAATGTCATGCCTCCAGTGAATATTACCTGGAGTGTAGAAAACACCGCTGAGTCCGGTGGGAAGAATTTACAAACTGTGATCCCGCATAAATTCCCCCCACCCACCAGGACAGTGAACTGAAACTTACTGACGTGGTTTTAAATGACTTTCCAGCCATGGCAGCATCTGTTTTTTACGACTGAGCATGCCTTCGACCTTGCAGGGTTGCGGGATATCTGACAACGCCGATCCGGCGAACCACAGACTGGTGTCGCCAAGATTGATGTCCGTCAGCATCAGTACCACCAGCGCGGCCTGATTTTCCTCAGCATAACGGGTCATCTCCTCGCGGAGATCGTCCAGCACACCGTCAACCTGGCGCAGTGCATACAGCTCGAGTTGCGCCACGCAGACTTTATGCCCATGAATAGTGAACGTTTTAATGTCTTTATGCAGCAGCTCACGGGCACTCATACCTTCGACGCTGGTTTTGGCCGACAGCAGATCACGGCTGAAAGCGTCCAGATCCACACCCGTTTTTTGGACCAGAGCCCCCACCGCCTGGCTGTCATCCGACGTAGTAGTGGGCGAACGAAGCGTGACGGTGTCACTTAGAATAGCCCCCAGGAGCAAAACAGCTTCCGCAGACGACAACTGACTGCGCTCGTCATCCGTCATCAGTTGCCACAACAGCGTTGCGCTGCTGCCAACAGGCTTAACCCAGACCTCTGGAGGAAGACGAGTCACTAATCCGCCGAGTCGATGATGGTCGATGATACCGACGACATTGCTCTCAGACAGCGATTCCGGTCCTTGTGTCGGTTCGGTGAAATCGACCACCCAAACATCCAGATCGGTCAGCGGAAACGTGAGTCGTTCGGGCATATCCAGTCCTGCATGCGCAAAGATAAATTGCGTTTCGCGGTTAGGTTCCCCCGCGCGCCATGCCGTCGCCTGCTGGCCTCGTAACGTAAGCCAGCGGGCTGTCATTGCCGCGGTGCAAATGGCATCGCTATCGGGGTTAAGGTGCCCTATTACATGGATCATTGGTCAGTGCCTTGTGATGATGAATGATGAAAAAGCGAACAATTGTCAGAGTATAACGACTGGCTACATTCCCTTCCATGATCCCACCACGCAGTCACACTGTACAAAACATAAGCAAAATAAATCAGTTGTAAGTAAAACGCGTTAAATGTTAATAATATTTTGCTATCAAGTTATCAAAAACAAACAACTTCACTTGTCACCGATACGGCTCTGTTTTTAACATCGCTTATGGAAAAAAATGTTCTGTTCAATCAGCGCATTCGCTTGCGCCATCTTCATACTTTTGTCGCCGTTGCCCAACAGGGAACGTTGGGGCGCGCGGCCGAAACCCTTAACCTGAGTCAACCAGCCCTCTCCAAAACCCTGAACGAACTGGAGCAATTGACCGGAACCCGACTCTTTGAACGCGGTCGTCTTGGTGCGCAGTTAACGTTGCCCGGCGAACAGTTTCTTACCCATGCAGTAAGAGTGCTTGATGCACTCAACACCGCCGGTCAGGCATTAAATCATCGTGAAGAATCTCAGAATGATGTCGTTCGTATTGGTGCCTTGCCAACAGCTGCATTAGGTATTCTGCCTGCAGTAATTGGTCAGTATCACAAGCAGCAAATGGAAACAACGCTGCAGGTTGCCACCATGAGTAATCCCATGATTCTGGCTGGCTTAAAATCCGGGGAGATCGACCTTGGTATTGGCCGTATGGCCGATCCGGAATTGATGGTTGGTCTGAACTACGAACTGTTATTTCTCGAATCGCTCAAGCTGGTTGTGCGACCGAATCATCCGTTGTTGCAAGAGACCATCACGCTGAGTCGGGTAATGGAATGGCCTGTCGTGGTGTCCCCCAAAGGGACCGCGCCACGACAGCACGCGGAAGCCTTGCTGCAAAGCCAGGGCTGTAAAATGCCCTCTGGATGTATCGAAACGTTGTCAGCTTCGCTTTCCCGCCAACTGACGGTGGATTACGACTACGTGTGGTTTGTGCCTTCAGGCGCGGTACGGGAAGATTTGCGCCAGGCAACGCTGGTGTCATTACCGGTACCTACGCATGGCGCGGGAGAGCCCATTGGGATACTTACCCGCGTGGACGTGCAATTGCCCTCAGCAGCGCAAGTTCTCATTGCCGCAATACGCAAAACCGTACCATTCTGAGGTAAAAAATAAGGGACCATTCGGTCCCTTATCTCATTAAAATGTTTCCCAGTTATCACCGCTGGTTCCCGCTGTCTTCGGCAGCGTATGTCCCGAGTTTTTGGCAAATGGCACGCGCTTTACAGCACTTGCACCCTGTAAGCGGAATATACCGACCGCCTCCGTTAAGCGCGCAGCCTGTTCTTCCAGCGAGGCCGCTGCAGCCGAGGCTTCTTCGACCAGTGAGGCGTTCTGCTGCGTCACTTTATCCATCTCTGAAATCGCCTGGCTTACCTGCACGATACCCCGGCTCTGTTCATCAGAGGCCGCTGCAATTTCCAGCATAATATCGGTGACACGTTTTACCGCATCGACAATGTCCGTCATGGTATTACCCGCAGCCACAACCTCACCAGCCCCCTGGTCAATCAACCGCACTGACTCACTGATCAATCCTTCAATCTCTTTCGCTGCCTGGGCGCTGCGGCTTGCCAACGTGCGAACTTCACTGGCGACGACGGCAAATCCACGCCCTTGTTCTCCTGCCCGCGCCGCTTCCACCGCCGCATTCAGCGCCAGAATATTGGTCTGGAAGGCAATGCTGTTGATGACAGCGGTAATTTCAGAGATTTTTTTCGAGCTGGTCGAGATATTGCCCATGGTTTTCACCACGCCAGAAACCATCTGCCCACCGCGACTGGCTTTGCCGGAGGCATCTTCCGCCAGTTTACTGGCATGGTGTGCGTTGTCCGCGTTTTGTTTCACCGTAGCAGTCAGTTCTTCCATGCTGGCCGCCGTTTGTTCAATCGCCGCGGCCTGTTCTTCAGTACGTGATGACAGATCGGTATTGCCCGCCGAGATTTCACTGGTGCCGCGATAGATTTCTTCCGCCCCCTGGCGTACCGTGCCTACGGTTTTCTGCAGTGAATGTTGCATCGTCTGAAGATGATGGCTCAGACGACCAATCTCACTGCGTCCGGTTGGTTCATCCTGCATGGTCAGATCGCCTGCAGAAATTTGCTCAATACGCTGGGCCGCGCGCAACAGTGGATGAATCACGGTACGACGCAGGACAACAAACGTCATCATGGTTAACACCAGTGCCAGAATAAATGCGCCCAGCATAAAGGCCATGCCGAGTTGCGTGCGCTGGTGAGCCTGCTCGCTGAGATGATTCGCCCTTGCAGTACGAATTTCAATGGCTTTCAGTAGCGCCTTGTTGTAGGCAGAATCCAGCGACCTGGCCTGTTCATTTTCATGGTTGATGATCGCTTCAAACATGCCGTTTTTGGCGTACTTGAGCATCGGTTGTAAACCGTCGACATAGGCCTTAAAGCTTGCGCTCAGTTCAGCGTCTAAGGCTTCGTCCTCCGACGTTTTCACCACGCGAGACATATAAGCAGTAAAACCATCCTGAGATTGCTTAATGCGTTTTTCCGCCTCTGCGATATTGGCCTTCATATCGTCCATTTCGGCAATGCGACTCGCTGCGCCGGCGTGGATCATATTGATACGGGCTGTACGTAGGTGATTAGAACTGTTAGATAACCCCATCCTGACCTGAATCTCATCGGTCACGTCGCGCTGATCGCGATCGGCCTGCATAAGAAAATAGCCTGCCAGCCCGGAACTCAAAGCAAACAGCAGAAGGATGCCACCGAGAATGGAGGAAAACAGCGGAACCAGTCTGATTTGATGCAGAAAGCCCAGTTTATTCTGGGCTTGCATCGATATTGTATTGTCCATGACCGTCGACTCTCTTGTAGGGGTTATGCGTGAAAACACGCCCATTAGATAGTCATCGGCAATTCATAAAGTTTGCTTACCGTGAAAAGCGCAAGATTCGTCACACTTTCACAACATCATTCAAAGAAATTCAGGAAAGTGCCAGCGGTGAATTCCGCTGGCCAATGAATCAGTTATCGCCAAAGTGGATAACGGTACGAATGGACTTACCCTGATGCATTAAATCAAACGCTTCGTTGATCTGCTCCAGCGGTAAGCGATGGGTAATAAACGGGTCCAACTGAATTTTCCCGCTCATTGCATCTTCAACCATTCCAGGCAGCTGGGTGCGCCCTTTCACGCCACCAAACGCAGACCCGCGCCACACGCGTCCGGTTACCAGTTGGAACGGACGGGTTTTTATTTCCTGTCCGGCACCAGCCACACCAATGATGATGCTTTCACCCCATCCTTTATGGCAGCATTCCAGCGCCGCACGCATGACATTTACGTTACCAATGCATTCAAAGCTGAAGTCCACGCCACCGTCGGTAAGCTCGACAATCACATCCTGAACCGGTTTATCATAATCGGTCGGGTTGATGAAATCGGTCGCCCCCATTTCAGCCGCCAGCTTGAATTTTTCCGGGTTAGTATCAACCGCCAGAATACGCCCTGCTTTCGCCTGTACTGCCCCCTGGATCACTGCCAGACCAATGCCGCCCAGTCCAAATACGGCCACGGTATCGCCTTCTTTCACTTTCGCCGTATTATGTACTGCACCGATCCCGGTGGTTACGCCACAGCCCAACAGACACACTTTATCCAGCGGTGCTTGCGGGTTAACCTTTGCCAGCGAGATCTCTGCACAAACGGTGTATTCGCTGAAAGTACTGGTACCCATATAGTGATAGATGGGTTCGCCGTTATAAGAGAAACGCGTAGTGCCATCCGGCATCAGGCCTTTACCCTGGGTAGCACGTACGGCCTGACACAAGTTAGTTTTGCCAGACTTACAGAACTTACACTCACCACATTCTGCCGTGTACAGCGGGATCACATGGTCACCCGGTTTCAGACTGGTGACGCCCTCACCCACTTCAACCACGATACCACCGCCTTCATGACCGAGTACCGCCGGAAACACACCTTCCGGATCGTCGCCAGAGAGCGTAAAAGCGTCAGTATGGCACACGCCTGTGTGGGTAATTTTAACCAGCACTTCACCTTTCTTTGGCGGTGCGACGTCGATCTCGACAATTTTTAACGGCTGGCCGGGGCCGAATGCAACTGCTGCACGTGATTTCATTTGTCTCTTCCCATTATTGCGAGGTGATAGTGTTATTTTAGATAAGCGCGCAGAAGATGGCCGATTTCAGCCATGCGCACAGCACGCTGGTCTGGGGTTGTATCCCCGCTGACCAGTTCATCTTTCAGGTGGATCTCAACCATTTCGCCCATCAGGCCATTGGATGCGCCGCGCACGGCGGCAATTTGTTGCAGGATAGCCAGACACGGCTCGCCGGATTCCAGCGCGCGCTCAAGCGCATCAACCTGGCCGCGAATACGCCGTACACGGGTGAGAATGCGTTTCTTATCTTCAGGTGAATGCGGCATACGCCCTCCATATACTATAGGGGGGTATGGTATCAGTTTTTTTAACTAATTGTAAAATAAATAACTTGTTATTATTTAATGAGTTGTACAAACAGCACATATAGACATATGTGGACATACACAGCCTTTTTCATGCCCCAAAATCTGCCTCCAAAGCAATTTTGCCCCCAATATGCCCCCAGACTTTATCTTCTTTAGCTATCGGTTTTGACTGAATCAGGAGTTTAAAATTAGGGTTTCATCAATGAACAAAGCCGCTTGCGCTTAGGGAGGCGAAATAGCCCAACTCCAAGCCAGCACAACACCGTAGAACCCCGTCCTTCAGGACGGGGAGGATGCCAATCTCATTACACAGTATGTTGTTAGTTTATTGATGAATAACCTTTTTGCACAATCATTTGATATATCACTTTCGTGCCGAATAAGTATTCTTCAGGCGAGCAATATGTATTACCTCAAGTATGAAAACATGCTCGCTATAACACTCGCTATAACAAAAAACACAAGATAAGAAATAATCGTCACCAACAAAGCATACCCGTAGCGCGCTATAACTGAGCCCTGACCACGAATAATACTGGCATTGATCATTGCCCCAACTAAACCTACGAAACCGCCTATCGCACCACCAATGAATATGAGAAGAAATGGCAGGCATAATAATACATACTCATACCAGGTCATTGGAGGAGCCAGCGGTATTTTTTCCCCGTCAATGACAATAGTTGGGATAGGATCGATGACTGACTTAATTTCTACTATGGCTGGTGATCCATTATCGTCTTCCAACAGATACCGTTTTTTTAGACCTTTCATCTTCTTTTGCTCTATACCATCTATCAGTAGAGAGGGGTTTTTAAATATTGTCCTGGTACTAACGCTGAGTTTTTTACCCTGAAAACGTGGATGTTTGATTGCTATTTCCATGATAACTCCTCTATTTTCCATAATAAAAAATATAGTTTTTTATATAAAGTTTTGTATTCAACGCGGACGGCAGCCTTTCAGCTTCCGCCCGCAGCGCAGGATTTAATCCCTGCTGTGTTCAGGACTCGGCTCAGAAATTAAAACGGAACCCGACACTGCCCGTGACCGGTGACTCGGTCTGCTTACCGTTTTCATAACGGGCTTCAGCCCAGACGCCAGCATTTGGGGTCAGCTGCGCACTGACACCCAGTCCGTATTTCCCGGTCGTCCCGGAGATATCATTCCTGAAGTCGTAGGTGTCATTGATACGGACTTTGTTGTTGTCCGAAAATTCATGACTCACCGCCGCCGACAGGTACGGTTTGACTTCTTTTCCTGCAACGTCAAGGGTCATCCCCAGCTTCACGCCAGCTTCAGCCTGCAGGGATTTGGTCGCACCGATACTGGCTTTCATGCCGTTATTCAGGCTGATATCTTTCCCATCGGCCCGGAACGCCGTTGTCCGCACGTATGGCTGCGCCCAGGCATTCTCATTCAGACTGAAGGTCCTGCCCGCTTCAAGACTGCCGCCGAAACCGTTCTGGCTGTAATCCCCTTTCACCGCCGAGCCGTCGCTCATCCAGGTACGCAGCTCATTACTGAAGCGGTTGAATTTGATAACCCCGTCCACGTAGTAGCCGTCATTATCAAACCAGGTCGCGTACAGACCACCACCTGTGCTGTCGACTGTACTCTTTCCACCACGCGCATGCTTAATGCTGTTGTCGCTGTAAGAGAAGAAAGTGCCTGCAGCTAAACGGCTCTCACCCAGGTCAAAGACCTTGTCGGCGCCGGTTTCGAAACCGTTCTGCGTCAGGGTATAGCCGGAGCTGGCCCCGCCGCTGATGCGGTTTTCTGACCCGGTATAACGGCCCCATACGCCCCCTGGGGCACGGGTATTCTGCATCACATCACCGTGACGGAAACGCAGATTATCCAGCTCGCTGTTGAAAACGTATGCCGGTACCGTCGCCATGCCCAGTACCGCGTCGGCTGATTTGGTTGTGCGACGCACCGGAGACGACGATGTACCTGCATCCGGCTCAGCCGGCGGAGTAACCGGAGGTGGGGTGTCAGCCTGCAGATACCAGTCGGTATTTTCCTTACTCAGGCTGTATTCCCAGGTACCGGCATCGACTTTCCCGCCTTTCAGGGTAAACGCCGCATCACCGCCGCCGGTCTGCACCACCTGAAGCGGTGCACCAGCAGATACTGGCTCCAGGCCGGTGTTTTTGATATCCAGCACAAAGTTACCGCTGGCATTACCCGTGACATTCAGCATATCTCCGGTATGTGCTGCGATATCCGTGTTCATCCGGAACGTCCCGCTACCCGACAGGCTCCCGAGCGCCAGCGACACCGCCTGGAAGGCTGGCGTCAGACGCGTGGTTGTTGGCGGACGGAAATCAACGGTCCCGTTATCCAGCGTTAATGCGCCGACAGTGGAGTCACCATCGAGATGCCAGACAGACGCACCTTTAACCGCCATATCACCTGCGCCGGTGTTGTCTCCCTCAACGCTCCCCGTCAGGATGCTCCCGTTATCCAGCGTCAGGGTGGTGCCTGACTGGGTCGTCACATTAGCTTTCGCCTGAAGGGCATCCATCGTCATGGCCCCACCACTCTGAAGGACAATCCCGCCGTCCTGAGACAACAGACCGCTGAAGCGGGTGCTCCCGCCTTCCTGTGTCAGGATACCGCTACCCGTCAGGGTGCCTGTGAAGGTCGCAGCACTGTTGTTGAGGTAATACAGGTTCCCTTCATTTGTGACTACGTCACCGACGAGCGTCCCTTTATCAGTCAGGGTGGTGGTGCCGTAGAGCACACCGCCGCTGCGGACATCCAGCGTACCACCACTGCCAACAGTTGTAGCGCTGGCCTGATGACCGTCAAACACCGTCAGGTATCCGCCGTTTTCCAGCAGCATATTGGCTGCACTGCCGCCAGCGATACTAAAACTGCCTTTATCGCTGGTACCACTCAGGAATGCACTGGTATTGGTGACGACTGCCCCGCCACTGTTCTGGGTAACTTTAGAGGCTGAACCACCGGCTTCCACCTGCAGCATGCCGCCGCTGGTAATGGTCGTTTCTGTGACATTGCCGTCGATGTAAACATGCTGACGTCCACCGCTGTTAACGGTTGTGTCCGTGGCACTGCCGCCACTGGAGACGTACTGGCGTCCGCCGTTGAGAATAGAGGTACCTGTGGCACTTCCGCCGTAGAGAAACTGCCCCCCACCGGAATTAATTGTAGTGTCAGTGGTAATGCCGCCGCTGGAGACAAACTGGCGCCCAGTATTGTTAATCACGGTGTCAGTGGCACTGCCGCCGATACGGACATACTGGCGACCGCCGCTATTAACAGAAGTTGCCCTGGCGCTGCCGCCTTTTGAGACAAACTGACGCCCTCCGTCATTAACAGAGGCATTCAAAGCATTGCCGCCGCTGTAGACATATTGGCTCCCCCCGCTGTTAATGAGAGTGGCCGAGGCAACACCGCCACCAGAGACGGCCTGGACACCACCACTGTTAAGGGTAGTGCTCGTGGCACTGCCGCCTGAATAGATATTCTCGCGGCCACCGTTATTAACAATGGTACCCGTGACACTACCGCCGCTGGAGACATGCAGTAAGCCATTGCTGTTAATAGTAGTGTCAGTAGCGCTGCCGTAGACATACTGGCGTCCACCATTGATGGTGGTACTTGTGGCGCTACCACCGTTGTAGACATACTGGGTCCCACTGTCGTTAATGGTGGTGCTCGTGGCACTGCCGTCGACATACTGGGTCCCTCTGTCGTTAATGGTGGTACTTGTGGCGCTACCACCGTTGTAGACATACTGGGTCCCACTGTCGTTAATGGTGGTGCTCGTGGCGCTACCGTAGACATACTGGGTCCCACTGTCGTTAATGGTGGTGCTCGTGGCACTGCCGTCGACATACTGGGTCCCTCTGTCGTTAATGGTGGTGCTCGTGGCGCTACCGTAGACATACTGGCTCCCATCGTGAATGGTGGTGCTCGTGGCACTGCCGTCGACATACTGGGTCCCTCTGTCGTTAATGGTGGTACTTGCGGCACTACCACCGCTGCTGACACGCATATACCCACCGCTGTTAATGGTGGTTCCCGTGGCCTGATGCCCGTTGAGTACATCGAGAGAGCCACCGTTTTCCAGCAGCATATTGTTGGCGCTTCCCCCGGCAATACTGAAGCTGCCGTTAGTGTGAGTACCGTTCAGGGCGGCACCGGTATCCGTGGAAATTCTGCCGCCGCTGTTCTGAGTAATATCAACCGCACTGCCGCCAGAGCTGAGATACAGGCTCCCACCGCTGTTAATAATGGTACTCGTGACATTGCCCCCACTGAAGACATACTGGGTCCCATCGTGAATGGTGGTGCCCGTGGCACTGCCTCCGCTGTAGACATACTGGTACCCACCACTGTTAACGGTAGTGTCCGTGGCGCTACCGAAGACATACTGGGTCCCATCGTTAATGGTGGTGCTCGTGGCGCTACCGTAGACATACTGGCTCCCATCGTGAATGGTGGTGTCCGTGGCGCTACCGGAGACATACTGGCTCCCACCACTGTTAATGGTAGTGTCCGTGGCGCTACCACCACTGGAAACATACTGGCTCCCACCGCTGTTAATGGTGGTATTTGTCGCCGTATCGCCTGCAGACAGGTACATGGATGAACTTGTCAGCGTCTGATTGTCATAGGCTGTAGCCAGAGCGGGCGCCGACGGCATAAGCAGGCCGGCAATCAGCCCTGCCAGCACGGTACGTTTGATTTGACGGGGGCGCCGACCTCCTTTCCGGGTCAGCTCTGAGGTAACGACCCACATCCCGGTGGATTCGTTCCACACAGTGTTATAAACCTTATTCATTGCTTACTCCTTTCTCCAGGGGGACCTCAACACCCTGCTCAGTTAAAAAACGGTGAAGTTTATTGATGACGCCATTGACCTGGGCGCCGGTTATCAGCCGGGTACATTCAAATTGCCGGTCGGTGTTTTTATGTCTCGGGCACCACATAAAATCTTTATGGTCAAAATTCAGCGACGTGTCGTCCCAGCATCCATTGCACCCGTGAGAGTTAAATACCCGCCACGGGGTATAAAATTCGCTGTTGGGCAGGCTGAAGCCGCTTATCAGCACCACCGGGATTCCGGTAGCCCACGCCAGCCATGACAGGCCGCTTGGCAGGCCAATGAAGAAGCTGGCATGCCGCAGCAGGTTCACCCGCTCCTGCAGCGGGAGCCTGCCGGTGAAGTCCTCTGCACCCCAGGGGATATGGTTCCAGACAAAGCCCTGGCCATAATGGGCATCCCGGTCAATGCACAGCACCCGGTAACCCAGCGATTTCAGGTGAGCGACAACCTCACTCCAGCCGGTGCCGTTGTTCCAGTATTTCGCCTGACAGGTGGACTGTGTGGCGATGCACACATAGGGCTCCTGGATAACCCGGGGCGCAGACAGGTCAAGCCGGACGGGGGCTTCACGCGGGTCAACGCCCAGAATGTAGCCCGCAGAACGGTGGAAACCGACCTTGCGGAAATCCACCGGCTGATTGTCTGTATCACCACCGAAATAGAGCCCCACACGATAGGTGGCATAAGGCGCCCCCGTGCGCGGTTTATCCGGCGTGGAAAACTGTATCTGCGGATACTGAGGTGCCAGCAGGTCAATAATGTCCTGCGCCATCGTGCACTCCAGACGGCACTTGTGCAGGGCCTGGAAGCGTTCGGCATAAGGGAACCAGCCGAGCAAATCGCCCAGCGTCCCGGTCGGGAATGAAATCAGCACAGGCCGGTCTTTTAATTTCAGGGTTTCATCCAGCAGGGGCGTTTCTTCCCCCTGACGGAATACCTGAATACGAAAACGCACAAAATATTTCTTACGGCTGGTCACCCAGCCTTTATCCACATCGCAGCAGAAAAGAATATTGTCTGAATCCGCATCCAGCAGACGCACGTGCCATTTCCCTTCAGGAAGCAATACACGGGCGCCATCATTAAAATCATAAAAGATATTTTCAGGTCCGGCCTGTGTTGGCGTGTCAGGCGGAGGGATAAAAAATGTATTCTTCAGCGTTGACATATTTTCACCTTCAAAAATATATAAGCGTTGAAAAGCACGATGAGTACGCTAACAATATAACTGACGTGTCTTTCTTATAATGTCATCACCTCGCGCATCCCATCCTGTTTAGTCAACGACTTTAGTCGTTGCAGATGAAATGTTCTCTGCATTACTTCCGGCTACGCGCAGGAGTTAGTTTACAGTTTATGTGTGGAAAGACTTATCAATTTCGGAAGTGCATCCGGTCAGCACATATCGTTACAGCGCTTACAAAAACGTCCTGTTCATAATCCATGCAATATCATTCCGGTTTCTCAGGCCGATTTTAAATATTGCCCTTTGTCGGTAGTAACACACATTCCTGTAATGTATCTGCATACGCTTTGCAATATCACTTACCGTTTCCCCACCAAGAAGTGCATTTATCACCCGTCGCTCGTTAACACTTAAACGTTGAAATCCATACCCACTATTTATATAGCGCGAAGGCACGGCCAGAATGCGCAGAAAAATATTTTGCAACTGACGGAGATCTTGTAACGGAGAAACCCAGGGGAAAGGGTATCTGATATTACTCCTCTCCCCCTGATGCCCAAATAAAATGCAGGGAGTTACTCTCAGTTCGTGGCGTTCAGAATAAAGGACTGACAGATTCCACAAAAACCACAACGCCTTCACCATTACTGATGACTCATGACAGGTCAGATCCACCACAATGACACGCTTTTTCACGTGAAGGTGGCTGTCAGACAGAATATGCGACACAATCTGCTCCGGTGTTTCCACGGAAATAACCTGAACGGCATGTTTCCCGGTATTTCCCATCAGTTCAAAAAGCCCGAGGCGGGTGTACTGACACTGACTCATCAAAAATATCTGTTTCATCCGTCTTCTGTCAGCTCCGGAGGAGCCTGTTCATTCTGTTTTCTCGATAACATCCACTGACGTAGTTTCTGGAATTTTGTCAGTGGCCTGGGTGGCTGTTTTGCTACAGGGGCAACAGGCTCCGACAGAAAATCCAGTTTTGCTCCTGAACTGGCCGGAATTTTCTGTGGCTCCTGCACATCCAGGATCCGCAGGGCGCGTCTTCGTCCCGTTGTCGGTTCGTTCTGTATGAAGCGCCTGCTGCAGATATGGTTTCGTCCCTCGTGCTCAATGTAATGCAGAATATCTTTTGCTGTTCGCTGGGGAATATGAAATTCCCGGCTGACCAGCTCCACTGTCAGTAACCTGCCGGTTCGCATCCCCCAGAAGGCCACGATGATATACAGTGGCTTAGCCTGTAGATCCTGAACACACTCGGGACAGAAAAAAGGTCTCTTTTTTCGGCTGCGTCTCTCAGGCATACCCGCCACCTGAATATCTCTCCGTCAGAAGTATGAAATACGAAGCACTGACATCCCTCCACTCCAGTAATAACAACAGACATCGGTTACCGTATGTGTTGGGTATCAGTGCCGGGTAACGCGCAATACAGGTGTACGGGAAGAGGATCCGTGGTTGTCAAAATGACCCATTTTGACAATAGTGGGTTAATAACCCAAATTCAGGCGTATTACTGGAGTTATTCACCAATCATCATGAGAATATTAGATTTTTACGCCAGACGCAGAATTCTGAACAATTCAGAAAAATGACGGCTGTCAATGTGACACCTTTACAGAAGGGAAGTGATATGAGGATTTTATTGATTTAAATCAAACATTACTTCATAAATTGTTGTCTGCATGACATGCGTTTTTTTAACATTTGTGGATGCAATACAGGCAGTTTACAGTTTGGGTCAAAAAGTTGCTTTTTCCCCTTTTTTGACCGATTCCATACCCGCTCAAAACGGGCCGAATTTGAAGCCGTATAAATCACCGTATGCCGGATATTCCGGTGTCCCAGATAATCCTGAATCAGCCGCGTATCAATACCATTATCCGCCAGCGCATAACCACAGCCATGCCTGAGCATATGGGGGTGGACAGAGACAGCCAGTCCGGCTTTCCTCCCGGCATCAGCCAGCAGGTCATAGAACCGCTGACGGGTAAGCGGACGCCCCGACCGGGAAATAAAAAGCCAGTCCCCTTCTTCTTCTGCAGCCGGTGATGTCATCGTTTCCCTGGCCCCAAGCCAGCTTCTGAGGCATTTCACCTCTTCTGCCAGTAAAGGATGAACGGTACTGAATCCGTTTTTGAGGCGCCGGACACACAGTTTTCGGGATACAAGTTCAAGGTCAGCAAGCCGCAGTGACAGCAGTTCACTGACCCGAAGCCCGTGGAGAAAAGCCAGGAGTATCATGCAGGTGTCGCGTTCAGGGTGACGGCTGGTCACCACTGCCTGCAGCAGCAAAGAAACTTCATGGTGGGTGAGAAATTTTCGGGTAGACATTCATTGCTCCGGTTTGATGAAGACGCTGATATGTGGATGTTTTCAGATTAAACATATTGAATCGTCATACTGGACAAGTACACTCTGCGCCGACTGGCAGTCATTCCATACTCGCAATATCGAACGAACGCCAGTCTGCCGCAGCAACGTTCTTGCATACGACGTGGCTGCGGCGCCCTGCTTCATATCCCGGAGGTGTGAATGACTGAAATCACATTGTCTTTCGATGTGCCGCACCGCTGGGGTCGTAAATTTACTCACTTTCCATCTCCGGCCATCCCACCGGGTATGCACGGATATCCTCCCGGCGCCGCAACCATACCCGTCCCGGATACGGGTTCAGACATAATGTTCTCCTGTAAATAAACAGGGCCGCCAGTGCCCCGTCAATAACACCCACGCAAAGTCACCTGCTGCCACCTTTGCACAGGAATTATTTAGAGAGGATTGAGAGGCATACCAGGTGAGGTTCCGGGGAATAAGGCTTACCTATAATTCAGGTTAATTATGGTATTTAAACCATAAAGATTAATATTTATAGTGTCACTGTTCCCTGGATGGAACGGCAAGTTGGTTTAATTATCACGGACATTGTCCCGCGGCTTCTAATCCGACAGCCGCGCTCTTTTTTCTCCTCGTTTTCATCGTAGACATTCCCGGACCTTGTCCCACGACCAGAATGACGTTGGTCGTGCCTTTTTTTATCCAGTAAACCAATATTCTAAAAACATGAAACATCTCCTCAAGATGAGTCAATTCTTCTTCTCCCTGCCGCTAATCAAGCAAGGGGTTTTTATTCAACCCGATGCAGCAATCAACAGCAGTGGCCTCTTATCATTAATCCTAATCGACAAAACTGGTTATAAAAACATAAAATTTGATTAATCATGGTTGTAAAATAGTTATAGACTAATACCCAAAAGACATCAGTTAAAAAATAAAATTATGTCGCAATGTGTTTTTAATGATAACCATGTGGAGACCGTGATTATGAAAGAAGATAATTATGCATTCTATATTCCATTTGCAACCGTTGTGTTATTTGCATCCTGTCTGGTATGGGCTCTGTTTTTATAAAGTAAGGGCGCGCGGTTAAAAACGAAACGACAGGTTCCAAAAAAACGCCCCAATTCAACCCCTGCTGACTACTTGATCTTAACTGGAATTTGAACGCCGCTAGCCGTTTTATTGCTGTTGCTTTCAATGAATACCGTTAATTGGAAAATCGCGCCTTATATCCTAACTCTGAAGGTCGATGTTTTACGGCACATCTGTAGAATTTAGTTCGGTACACAGGAGGTATTAAAGCACGCAACAACACGAAAGGATTAGTTTAACAAGTTTATTTAAAACAATGACACTCTTTTGCCGAAATTATTTATGGTGATTCAATAATGTCTTTGACGTTCTCATACTGTTTCAAAAACCCATTAAAAAACCTCACTAACTTCAATGGCCGAACCAGGAGAAGGGAATATTGGTATTATCGCTTAGGTGTTTTATTCTTTATTATACTCCCGCTTGCAGTAGGTTTACTCCTTACGGGGACGGATATAGAACTAGCCCAGTTCATATGGATGGCAGTACACATCTTACTTATTACATCCATTACAGCTAGACGATTACATGACACCGACCGTTCTGGGTGGTGGATTTTACTTGGTTTAATCCCCATCATTGGTGACATTGTGCTATTCATCTTCCTGTGTCAAAAAGGTACTATTGGTGAGAACCGTTTTGGGAAAGATCCTAAATTTGAACACTTAATGTTGCAGATGAACATGAGCCATTAAGTTCAGTCGAATAAATTCTACTATTCCTGGGAAAGCATCCAGCCTGGATCATACAAACAACGATTTCAGGCTGGATGAATGATAAATTGATGCATAACAGCATGAAATACATTGCTAATTTCTGGCTTTACGGTAACTGCAGGGATAACCAGGTTAAAGATCGTGACATGTCTTCGTTCTTCGCCATCTAGTGTTTGGTTTTAAGGAGAAATTCTACTGGGCAACCTATAGATATATTATGTAGATGTACAAGCCAATAAAAAGCAACGGATTTAATCAATTTTATAACCATGTGATTTGCATATGAAATTAAAATATCAGTTTTTTATTATTGCTCTGTCATTAATGTTAGCCGGTTGTGATGAAAGTGACGTAAACAAGAAGTTGCAAAAAAAAGAAAACATTCAATCTGCTGAAATTGTAAAGGCTAAAGAAGAGAAAAGGAAAGCAATGCTTAACCAGATACCTGTGATTAAAATTCCTGATACCGGTCATCTGGTACTTATGAGTAATAAGTCATTACGAGAGTCACGTAATGGTTACTCAACTCAAATTATTGCTGAAAGCTTTACTGACTCAGGGCGGATACTTACCCCCCAGGAGACACTTATATATTAACAAAATATCCGACACAACTTGGAGATATGACGACCTATGTCACCCCGGACCCTAAGGATGGTAAACGGCATCCTGCCGTAATATGGATATCGGGTGGATATGGTGGATTAAGTGACAGTGAGGATTTTTTTTGGAGAGAACATGACAGAGATAATGACCAAAGCGCCAGTGCATTTCGTAAAGCGGGTCTGGTAGTCATGTTGCCAAGTTTCCGTGGCGAGGATAAAAATCCCGGTCGCTATGAAATGTTCTATGGTGAATTAGATGATATTGAAGCAGCTTATGATTGGTTATCGAGGCAGAGCTATGTCGATCCAGAACGTATATACCTTGCAGGCCACAGCACTGGTGGTACACGAGTTCTGCTTGCAAGTGAATATAGTACAAAATTTAGAGGATATTTCAGCCTTGGCGGAATACCAGACCTGAAAGCTCGCGTTGAAGGTGGCGAAATGTCGGTAATAGTTCCTTTTAAACAAACAAAAAAGGAGTTTCAACTACGTTCACCTGCAAGCTACATTAAATCAATCAAAAAGCCCACATGGTATTTCGAAGGAGAAGAAGCTTATTGGCAAGCATTTGACAATATTGAAAAAGTAGCGAAAAAAGAAAAAATCCCGCTTTTCATTTATAAAATTCCAAACGGGGATCATTTCAATATCATTGCACCATTAACAGAAATGATAGCTCAAAAAATACTGGCAGATTCTGGACGTAAAAGTAACATTACTTTTTCTGATAAAGATATTGCTAAGATTTCTCATGAATTGACGGGAAGATAGAACTTTGACGGCTAACATTGTAACGCAAAGAGCCCGCTCCCCCTATTTCGTATAAACTAAATTTTCCGCAGAACTATTGTTATCGCCCCTTTATGGGGCGATTTCCTTTAATCTATTTAAAAATTACCCCATGGGTTTAATCGTTCTTCCCTGAACATCCTCCTTGCGAAGCTGGACGACTATATCCCGGTGCTTATTCAACTCCCGCAGCGCTGCACAAACACGCTCCCACTGCTCAACTTTATTTTTCGCCCGCCGCAGCTCACGATGTCAGATACACGCAATCGTAGATGTGGCGTTACACCGTTGGAGATCCCCCACCCGCAGTAAATCACTGTATCTCGTCGTATAGCGAGGTGAGAGCATGTCTCGTTTCATTGCCCATGGCTGCTGTATCCCTTGTCCGGCAAACCAGAGCGTCCCTTTACCATTTTTAGCATTAAGAGTATCCAGAACCGTCATCAACTTGTCGCTATTATGCCGCGGGACGTTTTCATCAAAAAGATTTAGCTGCGCCACACCGGAACTGAAAAAATCCCCTAACATCACGCCTGCTTTTTGATAATGCCGCCCCTCTCGCCAGATGGCGTCAAGGCAACGCGTCGCCGCACCAATAATATCCCGGCTGTCCTGGGTTGGTGTCAGTAGTTTTACCGACGCGTTGTTACCATAGTAAGGTTCATTATGGGCAAATGGACTGGTTTTAATAAACGTACAAATGAAGCGGCAGAACTGGTGCTCTCCGCGCAACTTCTCCGCTGCACGTGAAGCATAGGTACAAATCGCCTCCCGCATGGCATTGTAATCCGTGAGCCGTTCACCAAACGACCTTGAGCAGATGATTTCCTGCTTTACCGGCGCAAACTCTTCCAGCGCCAGACACGATTCGCCGCGCAATTCCCGTACGGTTCTCTCCAGCACAACGCTGAAATGTTTGCGAATAAAGCGAATATCGGTTTCGGCCAGGTCGCAAACCGTTTTAATGCCCATTGCATCCAGTTTCTTACCGATACGGCGGCCAATGCCCCAGACTTCATCTACCGGAACTGCGGCCATCAGTTTGCGTTGGCGCTCGCTATTCGATAAATCGACCACACTGCCAGTCTGATCCTGCCACTTTTTAGCCGCATAGTTTGCCAACTTAGCCAGTGTTTTGGTCTGGGCAATACCGACACCCACTTTAAGATGAGTTTTCTGCAAAATAGAGTCCCTCATCTCGCGACCAAAATCAGTCAGATCCCTGCAGTTCCTCACCCCCGTCAAGTCACAGAACGCTTCATCAATACTGTATCTTTCTACGCGCGGAGAGAGTTCCTCCAGAATGGACATGACTCTGCTACTCATATCCGCATACAGCTCGTAATTTGAACTAAAGCACGTCACGCCGTAACGTCGAAACAGATCTTTTTGTTTGAAGTACGGAGCCCCCATTTGGATCCCCAGTTTTTTGGCCTCCGCGCTGCAGGCAATAACACAGCCATCGTTATTTGAGAGAACCACAACCGGTTTATCACAGAGATCAGGCCGGAAAACGGTCTCACAGCTGGCGTAAAACGAATTTACATCGCAGAGCGCAAACATCAGCGGAGAGCCTTCACGGCATAGGTAACGACACCGAATACATTCAGTGATTCTTCACGACCGATAACGATCGGTGCATAAGCACTGTTCATTGGAACGAGCTGTACCGTTGGACGAAGCTGCAGCCGCTTAACCGTGAACTCGCCATCGACAGCAGCGATAATAATATCGCCATGTACCGCCGTCAGCGAACTGTCAACAACCAGCAAATCACCATCATCGATCCCCCCCTCAATCATTGAATCCCCCGCTGCTTTCACGAAGTACGTGGCACTGGGATGCTGAATTAGCAATTCATTCAAATCGATGCCCCGCTCGACATAATCCGCAGCAGGGCTGGGAAACCCGCACTGAACAAGGTCACTAAACAAAGGGATTGTATTGATTTCGCGGAGATCCGCTGGCTTGAGAAACAACATAATGACTCATCCAATATTAACTGTATTTATATACAGTAGTTTTATCTGAGCAGTTGTTCAAGAGGCTTTTTGTGGCGCTATTGCTATTCACATGAATTATAACGACTAGTGTCTGCACAAAAGTATCGCGACATGAAACCGGGTATAATAGCGCCATAAAATCATCAAAACGGACACACTATGACTACCGCAGGGAAAAGCAATCCGCTGGCCATTGGCGGCCTGATCGCGCTAACGCTCATCTGGAGCTATAGCTGGATTGCCATGAAACAGGTCACGCACTACATTGGTTCATTCGACTTCACCGCATTACGTTGTTCTTTTGGGGCGTTGTTATTATTTATTGTCCTGATGCTACGCGGACGCGGAATGCGCCCGACCCCGTTCGGTTATACGTTGGCGATAGCCTTGTTACAAACGTGCGGTATGGTGGGGTTATCGCAGTGGGCACTGGTCAGCGGCGGTGCGGGAAAAGTTGCCATTCTGAGTTATACCATGCCCTTCTGGGTGGTCATTATGGCCGCCCTTTTTCTTGGTGAACGCATGCGTCGTTTGCAGTACGTCGCTATTGCGGTGGCAGCGTTTGGATTGATACTGGTATTACAGCCGTGGCAACTGGACTTTTCGTCAATGAAGAGCGCGCTGCTGGCAATTCTCTCGGGCATCAGTTGGGGAGCCAGTGCGGTTGTCGCTAAGCGTATGTATGTTCGTCATCCCAATATCGACCTGTTAGCACTAACCTCGTGGCAGATGCTGTATGCCGCGTTGGTGATGAGCCTGGTAGCCTGGCTGGTCCCACAGCGAACGCCTGACTGGCAGCCTGTCGTATTCTGGGCATTAGGATATAGCGCCGTACTGGCCACAGCGCTGGCCTGGAGCTTATGGCTGTTTGTGTTGCGTAACCTGCCTGCCAGTATCGCCAGCTTAAGCACGCTGGCGGTGCCGGTTTGTGGGGTACTATTTTCCTGGTGGTTGCTCGGCGAAGAACCTGGCGTTGTCGAAGGTAGCGGGATTGTGCTGATTGTTCTGGCGCTGGCCATCATCAGCCTGAAAAAACGAACTGCGCAGGTACAGAGTATCCAAAAATAATCGACCTAAAAACAAACGCCCCGCATAACACGGGGCGATGATAATCAATGTTACGAACGCTTACGCGGCATCATGCGCAGGAGCGTATTATCCTTCCAGAAATAGTGATGTAACAGAGCCGCGGCGGCATGCAGGCCAATGACAAAATAACCCAGGTTTGCCAGCGTTTCGTGCCATGATTTCAACATATCGGCCAGTTCAAAGTTGGCTTCTGCTGCATGTGGCATAACAATGCCGAATGCAACCCACGGATTTCCCCGGTTATACATCATCACCAGGCCAATAATCGGCAGCGCAATAAACAACAGATAGATAACCAGATGCCCCAGATGTGCCATACCCGTCATCATCGGCTTCGGTTTTGGTTCAATCGGTGGTGCCGGATACTTAAGTCTGACCAGCAGACGCGCCACCATCAACGCTAAAATCGTGATACCGCAGGAAACATGCACCATGTTGAACCCGGGACGATAGCTGCGCGGGAAAAATCCGCGAAACTCCATAGCACTGTAGGCCACAATGACCAACAAAAAGACCAGCCAGTGAATGCCAATTTGCAGGCCAGAATACTTATTCCCCATAACACTTCTCGAATAAAAACAATAATGCGTCAACATAACGGGCTTTTGTTAAAAATTCATTAAGTTTTGTTCACTCCTTTTCAGTCAGTTACGTTTAACCGCAAAAACAGCTATTGCTGCGGATGCCTGACTGGACTATGCCTGGTAGGGAAAATATGTCGTACCGTCTCATCCTGACAGGAGAAAACCATGAGTAAAATTGGCATTAACGGTTTTGGTCGTATCGGTCGTCTGGTATTGCGTCGGCTACTGGAAGTCAAAAGCAGCGTGGAGGTTGTCGCTATTAATGACCTTACCTCCCCGAAAATCCTCGCCTATCTGTTAAAACACGATTCAAACTACGGACCATTTCCCTGGAGCGTCGACTTTACCGAGGACGCACTGATTGTCGATGGTAAAAAAATTGCCGTTTACGCCGAAAAAGAGGCCAAAAATATCCCGTGGAAAACCACAGGTGCGGAAATTATCATCGAGTGCACTGGTTTTTATACCTCGACAGAAAAAGCGCAAGCCCACCTGGATGCCGGTGCCCAAAAAGTCCTGATCTCCGCCCCTGCCGGTGACATGAAGACCATCGTCTTTAACGTGAATGACGACACGATGGATGCAAGCGATCGGATTATCTCTGTCGCGTCGTGCACCACTAACTGCCTGGCACCGATGGCAAAAGCGCTGCACGATAACTTTGGTATTCAGCTTGGTACCATGACCACCATCCATGCCTATACCGGGACACAGTCACTTGTTGATGGGCCACGAGGTAAGGATCTGCGCGCCTCACGCGCGGCAGCAGAAAATATCATTCCTCATACCACCGGGGCAGCGAAGGCGATTGGTCTGGTGATCCCGGCACTGAGCGGTAAATTGAAAGGCCATGCCCAGCGCGTGCCGGTTAAGACCGGGTCAGTCACCGAACTGGTTTCTGTTTTGGGCAAAAAAGTCACCGCCGAGGAGATCAATAACGCGTTGAAAAAGGCGACGCTGAATAACGAATCATTCGGCTATACCGATGAGGAGATTGTCTCGTCCGATGTCATTGGCTCACATTTCGGTTCAGTATTTGATGCGACACAAACCGAGATCACCGAAGTGAGCGATCTGCAACTGGTAAAAACCGTGGCCTGGTACGATAACGAGTACGGTTTTGTCACCCAACTGATTCGTACACTGGATAAATTTATCACGCTTTAATGCGTTGAAGGATGCCGGGTAACGACAGTGCTACCCGGCATAAAAATTAAGACTGCAGATAAACCACCTGCGTTTGCAAATACTCGTTCAGACCGTGCTTACCGTCTGCGCCACCGATGCCGGACTTGCGCCAGCCTGCGTGGAAGCCCTGCATTGCCTCGAAGTTTTCGCGGTTAATATACGTTTCGCCAAATTTCAGCCCCTTAATCGCCTTCATCGCCGTGTTCAGGTTTTGCGTGTAAATCGATGAAGTCAGTCCGTAGTCGCTGTCGTTGGCCATCGCAATTGCCTCATCCAGCGAGTCAAACGATACCACCGGTAATACAGGGCCAAATGTTTCTTCGTGCATAATCGCCATTTCCTGACGCACATCCAGCAACAACGTTGGCGGGTAATAATAGCCTTTCCCCTCTATGGCTTTACCGCCCAGCACCACACGGGCTCCCTCCTGCACCGCGCGCGCCACTTTCTGTTCCACACGTGCCAGCGCGGCGGCGTTAATCAGCGGCCCCATCGCGATGTCATTACGTTCCGCCGGATTGCCAAACTGCACGGCTTTCATCGCCTCGCCCAGACGATTAACGAACTGGTCATAAATACCTTTCTGAACGTACACGCGCTCGGCGCAGTTACACACTTGCCCGGTATTAATCACGCGGGAATCGACAACGGCCTTCACGGCCAGTTCGAGATCCGCATCATCCATCACGATAGCCGGGGCTTTACCGCCCAATTCCAGACACACCTTGGTGATATTTTTCGCCGCTGCAGCCATGATTTTCTCACCCGCCACCACGCTGCCGGTCATGCTGACCATCGCCACTTTCGGGTTCCCGGCGAGTTCCTGCCCCACCGTTTCGCCACGCCCGAGCACCAGGTTAAACACCCCACGCGGCAGGCCGATATCATCGACAATTTTGGCGAAGGCGATGGCATTGTTTGGCGTGAACTCACTCGGTTTAATGACAATGGTATTCCCCGTCAGCAGTGCAGGCGCCAGTTTGCGGGCAATCAGGAAAAACGGGAAGTTCCACGGCAGAATGCCCGTCGTTACGCCCAACGCACGCTTAAACAGCAGGATGTTTTCGCCAGGACGATCGCTTTGCAGGATCTCGCCTTCATAACGCCGCGCCCACTCCGCCATATAATCGATGTAGTCGGCGGTAAACGAGACTTCGACATCCGCCAGTTGCTGGATTTTTCCACCTTCTGCCACAATCAGCGCACTGATTTCGCTGGCGCGTTCACGGATCCCGGCGGAAATTTTGCGTAGCCAACTGGCGCGTTCAATGGCAGGTAACGCCTCCCATTCAGGCTGGGCGCGATGTGCGGCGTCGATAGCCTTACGTGCATCCTCGGCGCGGCCATCAGGGATACGGGAAATCACCTCTTCCGTCGCCGGATTGACGACATCAATCCAGGCGTCATCGTGCCAGGTCACAAACTGCCCATCGATATACATAGGATGCTGTACGGGTACTGACATGCGCTTCTCCTGTGATTGATTTGTTTTTAACAAGTAAAACTATTGTTAATTAATATCAATCATGCATAACACATTGCCACTGTGATGGTGGTTCTGTGAGCCGCTTCATAAAAGCGTCAGACAACGTCGTCGTGAAGAGAAAAAACCGGCGGGATGAATGCCCGTTTGCACAAAAAAAACGACAAACGGGCAGCGGAGATTACAGAGAACGGCTATTCAATAAGTCAATCAGCGCGGCGTCGTGTTGCAGATGTAACCACGCCTCCTCAACGGCCTGCGGAATATCCACATGCGCAATAAAATCGCGACCACGGGGCCCATAACCGGTTTCATCATCACGCAGACGCGGAAGCTCACCGGTAATGAGTGACAGGTAGCGATCCACCGACCACAGACCTTCGGCGGTCGGCGCAAAATCCACGCCGTCGCCCTGCTCGGTCAACTCGGGGACAAAACCGGGAAAGCTGAGCCAGCGCGGCGCCTGCAGGTCGTCACGCGTTACACGCTGAAATGTTGCCATTGTACGGCGCTGCATGGTGGGGTCCTGCACCACAATGACGGTCTCCATGGTTTGGGCCGCCTGACGCAGCAACGCACAACTGAACCGGGCGTTTTCCCCACAGTTGGTGGATTGATCCTCCACCCAAATCTTCTCACCGGGAATGTGCCAGAACTGGTGCGCGATATCGGCAAGGATTGCCGCTTCCGCACGTCCGGAGGTACGAATGGTGTTGTAGAGTGGGTGCTGAGCGATGGCGGCATACAAAAAGCTTGTGGAGTGGCCGATACCGCCGCTAATCAGCAAGGGAACCTGTTGTTCTTTCGCTATCCGGCAAGCCGCATCGATGGTCGGGATCACCGCGTTCCCGGCCAGAATCACGCAATCTGCCTGAACCGTGATATTTTCAGCGAAATCATTCTGCGCCAGCCATTGCCCTACGGTGTTAATCGCCGCAAGGGTGGTGGCGGAAAGTGGCGGAAACTGTCTCATGTTCATGACTCCTGATCGTTGTTCTTTACCGGGTGCACATGCCGGATGGCGACTACGCCTTATCCGGCATACGGTCTAACCCGATATCTGCTCCATCGCCTGCAGAATACGTTTATCCGAAATCGGATACGGCGTGCCGAGCTGCTGAGCAAAGTAACTGACGCGCAGCTCTTCTATCATCCAGCGGATCTCTTTGACATCGTCATCTTCACGCCGCGCAGGTGGCAGTTTATTGAACCACTGCTGCCAGGCCTGCTGCACGCTGTCCACTTTCAGCATCTGCGCGCGATCGCGGTGCGGATCGATGGCCAGTTTCTCCAGACGTTTCTCAATCGCCTGCAAATAACGCAGAGTATCGCCCAGACGCTTGAAGCCGTTGCCGGTGACAAATCCACGGTAAACCAGCCCGCCCATTTGCGCTTTGATATCCGAAAGCCCGAGCGCCATGGTCATATCCACGCGTCCTTTCAGGCGTTTATTGATATTGAACACCGCCGTCAGGATCTGTTCGACCTGTTTGGCAATCTCCACCACGGTATCGTTCAGTTCGGCACGCACTTTCTCGTGCAGCGCCGCAAAGCCCTCTTCCGTCCATACCGGACCACCGTTAGCATCGATAAGCCTATCCACACCGCAGGAAATACAGTCGTCAATCAAATCCAACACTTTGCCGTACGGGTTAAAATACAGCCCCAGCTTGGCTTTGTTGGGCAGCTTCTCGTGTAAATATTTGATAGGTGATGGGATATTCAGCAGCAACAGACGGCGTAACCCGCTCCACATGGCCTGCTGTTGCTCCAGCGGGTTATCAAACAGCTTGATGGCCACGCTGTCACGCTCATCCACCAACGCCGGCCACGCTTTGACTTTGTAGTTACCGCGTTTTTGCTCGTAGCTTTCCGGCAGTTGGCCGAAGCTCCAGATATGCAGCCCGCTCTGTTCGATGCCGTCATCTGCCACTGCCGAGAGTGTTTCCTGAACTTTGCCCTTCAGCAGATCTTTCAACGCCTGCAGCGAACGCCCTTCCTGCAGCTTCTTGTTTTTATCGTCCACCACCCGGAAGGTGATTTTCAGGTGATCGGGCACCTGATCCCAGTGCCAGTCTTCGCGGTCAACGGTGACGCCGGTCATCCGGCGCAGCTCGCGTTCCAGCGAGTCCAGCAACGGCAGTTCCAGCGGCGTCACGCGGCCTAAAAACGCTTCCGCATAGTTTGGCGCGGGCACAAAGTTACGCCGAACCGGCTTCGGCAACGATTTAATCAGTGCGATCACCAGTTCACGGCGCAGCCCCGGAATTTGCCATTCAAACCCGGCCTCTTCGACCTGGTTTAACAGCGGCAGCGGAATATGCACGGTTACACCGTCGGCGTCGGCGCCGGGTTCAAACTGGTAGCTTAACCGCAGTTTGAGATTGCCCTGATGCCAGAAGTTCGGGTAATCCAGCTTGCTGATTTTCTCCGCGCCCTCTTTGATGAGCATGCTCTTTTCAAAGTTGAGCAGATCCGGGGTCTCGCGGCTGACCTTCTTCCACCAGCTATCAAAGTGGCGGGCGGAAACCACATCATGGCTGATGCGCTGGTCGTAAAATTCAAACAGCGTTTCATCGTCGACCAGGATATCGCGGCGGCGTGATTTGTGTTCTAACTCTTCCACTTCCGCTCGCAGCTTCAGGTTATCGCGGAAAAACGCGTGGCGCGTCTGCCAGTCACCTTCCACCAGCGCATGGCGGATAAACAGTTCGCGCGACAGCGCAGGATCGATCTGGCTGTAGTTCACCTTACGGGCAGCGACAATTGGCAGGCCATAGACGGTGACTTTTTCTGTCGCCATCACCGCGCCCTGCGCGCGTTCCCAGTGCGGTTCACTGTACGAACGTTTAATCAGATGCTGGGCAACCGGCTCCACCCACTCAGGATCGATACGCGCGGCAATACGTCCCCACAGTCGGCTGGTTTCCACCAGTTCTGCCACCATCGTCCATTTAGGCGGTTTTTTGAATAAACCGGAACCGGGGAAGATCGAGAAACGGGCGTTACGCGCGCCGGTAAATTCCTGCTTATCGGCATCTTTCATCCCGATATGCGACAGTAAACCGGTCAGCAGCGCGACGTGGATCTCCCGATACTCAGCGGGTTCGCTGTTCACCGGAATACCGAGCTCTTTCACGACCTGACGCAGTTGCGTGTAAATATCCTGCCACTCACGCACGCGCAGATAGTTGAGGAAGTCGAGCTTGCACTGACGGCGGAACTGGTTCGACGACAGCGCTTTTTGCTGCTCACCGAGATAATTCCACAGATTCACAAACGCAAGGAAATCGGACTCTTTGTCGTGGAAACGACGGTGTTTTTCGTCAGACGCCTGCTGTTTGTCCATCGGGCGCTCGCGCGGGTCCTGAATGGACAGCGCCGAGGTAATGATCATCGCCTCGCGCACGCAGCCATGTTTCTGCGCTTCCAGCACCATTCGTGCCAGACGCGGATCGACCGGTAGCTGTGATAACTGACGGCCTAACGGGGTTAGCTTATAAGCCGTTTGCTGTTCGTCGGTGGTGATCGCACCCAGTTCTTCCAGCAGGCGCACGCCGTCCTGAATATTGCGCTTATCCGGCGCTTCAACAAACGGGAATGCCGCAATATCCCCCAGACCCAGCGCGGTCATTTGCAAGATAACGGACGCCAGGTTGGTACGCAGAATTTCCGGGTCGGTAAACTCCGGGCGCGACAGGAAGTCGTCTTCGGAATACAGACGAATACAGATCCCTTCCGATACACGTCCGCAGCGACCTTTACGCTGGTTGGCAGAGGCCTGCGACACCGGTTCAATCGGCAGCCGCTGCACTTTGGTGCGGTAGCTGTAGCGGCTGATACGCGCGGTACCAGGGTCAATGACGTATTTGATCCCCGGCACGGTCAGCGAGGTTTCCGCCACGTTAGTCGCCAGCACAATACGCCGCCCGCTGTGCGACTGGAATACGCGATTTTGCTCACTGTTAGAGAGGCGCGCATACAACGGCAGCACTTCGGTGTGGCGTAAATCCAGCTTATTCAGCGCATCGGCGGTGTCGCGAATTTCGCGCTCGCCGCTCATGAAGATCAGAATGTCGCCCTGACTTTCACGTCCCAGTTCATCTACTGCGTCGAAAATGGCCTGCAGCTGGTCGCGCTCGGTGTCGTCCGCATCTTCCACAATGGGGCGATAGCGCACTTCCACCGGGTACGTCCGACCGGACACTTCGATAATCGGCGCGTTATTGAAATGCTTTGAAAAACGCTCCGGATCGATAGTCGCTGAGGTGATGATGATTTTCAGATCCGGGCGACGCGGCAGCAGCTCTTTCAAATAACCGAGCAGAAAGTCGATGTTCAGGCTGCGTTCGTGGGCCTCATCGATGATGATGGTGTCGTACTGCATCAGCATCCGATCCTGCTGGATTTCCGCCAGCAAGATACCGTCCGTCATCAGCTTAACCATGGTGTTATCACTAACATGGTCGCTGAAACGCACTTTATAGCCGATGCAGCCGCCCGGCTCGGTTTGCAACTCTTCGGCGATACGGTTAGCCACGGTACGCGCAGCCAGACGACGCGGTTGGGTATGGCCAATCAGCCCTTTCACCCCGCGGCCCAGTTCCATACAGATTTTTGGTAGCTGTGTGGTTTTACCGGAACCCGTTTCCCCGGCAACAATCACCACCTGATGGTCGCGAATGGCGTCCAGGATGTCCTGTTTTTTCTGACTGACAGGCAGGTTTTCCGGGTAGGTAATTGTCGGTCGGGCGGCTTCACGCAGCACAACCTTACCGGCTGCCTGATCAATCTCTTTCGCCATCTCCTGGTAAATGGCCTGTTGTGCATCAGGATTTTTAACCTTCTTCACGCCGTGCAGGCGACGAGAAAAACGCTGTCTGTCGCGCAGCATCAGCGATTCCAGCTGTTGCTGCAGGATGTTGAAGGTTAATTTTTGTTGTTCTGTCATAGCGTTAGAGGGCAGTGCTCTGCCGGGTTAAATCTCTTGTAGATGATGGGTATAGAGTACCACATCGGCGCTTTTCATGTGTTGTTCAATAATTTCGAACATAGGATTCGATATATTGCGCTATCACTGCGGCAGGATTGTGAATAAAGTGTCAACAAGCAACGGGGCTCATCCCCTTCAAACACATAAAAGGAAACACCCATGAGCAAGGTATTAGTTCTCAAATCCAGTATTCTGGCAGGGTACTCTCAGTCTGGTCAGTTGTCTGATTATTTTGTTGAACAGTGGCGTGAAAAGCACTCTGCTGACGAAATCACCGTCCGTGACCTGGCTGCAAATCCTGTTCCGGTACTGGATGGCGAACTGGTGGGTGCGATGCGCCCGAGCGATACGCCGCTGACGCCGCGTCAACAGGAAGCACTGGCGCTGTCTGATGAGCTGATCGCTGAGCTGAAAGCGCATGATGTGATTGTTATCGCCGCGCCGATGTATAACTTCAACATCCCGACACAGCTGAAAAACTACTTCGACCTGATTGCCCGTGCAGGCGTAACCTTCCGTTATACCGAGAAAGGACCGGAAGGTCTGGTGACCGGCAAACGTGCTATCGTGCTGACCAGCCGTGGTGGTATCCATAAAGATACGCCGACCGACCTGGTGACCCCGTATCTGTCCACCTTCCTGGGCTTTATCGGCATCACCGATGTGAACTTCGTGTTTGCTGAAGGTATTGCTTACGGTCCGGAAGTGGCATCTAAAGCGCAGTCCGATGCAAAAGCGGCAATCGACAGCGTCGTCGCTGCCTGATAACTTTCCCTCTCACCATCCGGTGGGAGGGGTTCCCACCCTCAGTTACTTTTTTGCCCGCGCCTGCTTGCCGTGAATGCGATTAATATCACGCCAGATAGTTGCATAATCCCTGCACTTCGCCAGATTCTCTTCCCAGCAATGACGCAAAAATTGTTCAGGCTCCGCGACATCCCGGCTTAACAGTTTGAATACCCAACGATTCCAGACATACCACTTGAAAAGCCACATGATTTCACCCCAGGACGCTACCGGAGGGGAACTATATCAGTATCAACACCGCGCCGTGTGGCAACTATTGCGCTGCCACAAACACTATACCAGCATCATCAACCAGGCCGCCCACAACGCAGCAACCCAATAAAGCGTGCGCCGAAACTGCGTCAACGCCCCCGCCTGGCGCTCGGTCAGGGTGAGCGTCTTCAGCCTGTCGCGCCGCCAGATAGCGTAGAGCGCCTCTCCGGCCTGCGTGTTGTTTTGCTCAGCGAGCAGCGAAAAATAACGAACGTCAAGCCACAGTCGCCAGCAGCCAAACCAGACGCTGGCGCACAGCAGCGCGATAACCGCACGGAACACACCTGGCTGTGCGACAAAAATCACCCACACCATCGGCGGGACGCTAAAAAGCAAAATAAAGCGCCAGCTTGTCAGCGTGTGCCGCAGCAAATCACGCTGCAGCGCTTCATGATTAGTTACACCGTCACTTTCCGTTGCCATTGCTGTAGCATCTCCAGATGTTTATCCGTCAGCACCACCTGCGCCCGACGTTCGCGAATGTGTGCCACCGCCTGCTCTGCCGTCGCTACATGACCATACTGCAACAGCCACGCCGCAACCACCATCGCACTGCGCGACAGCCCCAACGCACAATGCACCAGCACCGTCCCCTGCTCCTGACGCAGCGTTTCCAGCCTGTCTACCGCCCGTTGTAACTCTGCTTCCTCGGGAATAACCAGATCCAACATCGGTATGCAAGAATAGGCTCGCATAGCGGTAGCGCGCCCACGCGCAAACTCAAAGGTGAGGTCCAGCACCGCATGTTGTTCAGGAACACTGCGCGGAAAGCTACCGAGATAAACGCCAGCAGCAATGTCGCTCACTGGCGGCAAACGGCGGGTAAACCTGCGCATCGACAGCCACATTCCGACTCGCCACGGCAGCGTCAACCCATACACGGCGGGCGGCAGTCGGCCCTGCTCATCTTTACCCGTAGCCGCTGTGCCGAATCCGCCATAGCCGTAGCTCACCATCAGCAACGATACGGCAGGCCACAACAGCCAGGAGGTCAGCCATACGCCAGCGGCAAGGCACAACACGGCCCCCAACAGATAGCGGCGCATCAACCTTAATCGCGCCGCATCGGGTTGACACCAGCGCCAGCGGCGCTGTTCCGGCACCATCCAGTCAATCAGCATACCTGCCGCCAGGCCGGTAATGATATCGATAAAATGATGCTGCCAGGTGGTGAGCACCGACACGGCGATCAATAAGAACCAACCGTCGCACAGCCTGCGCCAGCCACCGCTAAGATGGTGACTAAAATGCCGCCACAGCAGCCAGCAGAGAATAATATGCAGTGACGGCGACTGGTTATAGGGCAAGTCGAACTGTTCAAGCTGGGCAAACAGCCAGCCTGCCGCGCCGCTGACTTCAGGGCGCGTAAAACTAAACTGGAGTGGGAACAGCAAAAAACCGACGCAGGCGATAACCGACGCCAGTATCAGACGCAGCACCAGCCGCCGTTGTTCGAAGCGCGTGGCACAGACAAACAGCGACAGCCCGTAAAACAGGTCCAGACTCCAGTAAGGCAGAATGGTCCACGGAATAAAAGGAATGGCGGACTCCCAGCCAAACACGATACTGCCGACGTTATCATGCTGTGCGTCCTGCCAGGCAGTAAACTGATTGACCTTCCCGTACGTAAGGAAAAAGAAAGGGGCCAGCAGCAATAACCAACCAACCGCCTGCACCATCACCTTACGACGTTCAGCCCCCACGGCGCACCGCCATGGAGACGGTGAAAATCCCCCATTCATCAATCAGCTGCGTGCATTTATCAAATCCTGCTTCCCGCACCAGCGCATCCATTTCGCCCTGCGTACGTACGCGCATCACCCAGGCTTTGCCATCTTTGTGGCTGGTCAGCGACCAGGCGATGGTTTTTAACTGCGGGTGCCAGGGCTGACCGGTGTAGATCAGCACGCCCCCCGGCGCTATTGCGTCTGCCAGACCGGCGAGCGAATTGCGTACCAGCGTGTTTTCGGGGAAGAGTTCATATAAACCCGAGACAATACCCAGCGTAGGACGCGGTCCCAGCGACGCAAGCTGTTCGCGGTTGAAGGCATCGCCCTGCTCGAAGCGGGCAATTTCAGCCATGCCACGACAGGCAATCATCTCACTGCCTTTCTTGACGTTCAGTTCACTGTAATCGCGCAGTAAAATCGAGTTGACCGCCGTTTCGCTTTCCAGCGCGTCGAGAACATAGCGCCCGTGTCCGGCGGCGATATCCACCACATGCACCGCACTTCCCTGCTCTGCAAGCTGTGCAACCGCCTGGCGGATCAGCATCTGCAAATGGACCTTACGCTGGCGAATCCCCTTCCAGCCCACGCTATTCAGATAGTTTTTGTCAATCAAGCGCCCCAGCGCGCTGCTGCCCTGAGGTTGGTTGCGATAGACATAATCCAGCGTACTCCCCGAATCAAAACCGGTATCAAACCCCAGACGGACGCCCGTTGATTGCGTTCCGAGTAATTTCATGCCATAGCGCAGGCCACGGTAGGCAATATCGTCAAGCGAATATGGCGCAGGCCCACCGCTCAGCATCCGCCAGCTATCCGCACCGGGGCTCCAGCGGTCTTCATTACGGTAATCAAAGCGCTGCGGCGGCATCGCATACAGCGTGTCGATAAAATCACGCATTTTGTCAAACGCCAGATGCCGGTCCTTCTCACCCAGCGTGTCATGATAAAACCCCGGCAACACGTGCAGTTCCTTGAGCGGACTTCTCAGGCGCTGGTAAAAATCAATCTGTGGCTGGCGATGTACAACAAAATCGTCCCCGGAGACCAACAACTGCACCGGCAAGGTAATGGCGCCGGCATCGCTGACAATGCGTTTCGCGGTTTTATAGAGATCGAGCAGGATGTTCACCGCAATCGCCCGGGTGATGTATTTATCCTGGTTGAAGCTTGCCACGCGCTCAGGATCGTGCGTCAGGTATTTGCCTTTGACGTAGGAGTTGACGAAAAACAGGCCGCGCAGGCGATGCATTAACGCCAACCCTGGACGGGCAAACGGTACGTACAATTTGACTTTAAATGCCGGTGACGCCAGCACCAGCCCGCGAATAGAAGGCGCGTAATCATGGGCCCAGGTCGCTGCCAGCACCGCCCCCACGCTTTGCGCCACCACCACCACGTCTTCCATTGCGGCCTGACTGTCGGCGGCAGCAAAACGCACAAACTCGTCAACATCCTGCACCGAACGCGCCAGCGACGGGCTATACCCGCGTTGGCCCGGCGATTGTCCGTGACCTCGCGCATCCCAGGCATAGAACGCGGTGTCCGGCATCGCCAGCTCATCCACTATATGTTGCAAACGCCCGGAATGTTCGTGCCCACGATGAAACAGGACGATCACTTTGGGCGCAGAACCCGCGGCTAATGCCGGCCAGTGGCGAAAAAACAGCGCGGTGTTGTCGCTGGTCAAAAACGGGCGTTCATCCGGCACTCGAGTGTTAGTCATGAGGGTGCTGTCCTGTGGTTTGTTGCTGAAGCAGCAACAGTTGCTGCCTGAGATCGTCCATGAAGATGTGTTTATCGCAATCGGCGGCCAGCGGCCTGCCAATGTTGACGTCAATAAACAGCGGCAGAGGAATACGATTCCCCTTCGCCATCACGTGCTCTGTCCCACGCAGCCAGACGGGAATAATCGGCACCTCCGGTAAGCGCTGGCTGAGGTGCCAGACACCGGATTTCAGCGGGGCCAGCAGCCCCGGTTCACCACGCGTCCCTTCAGGGAACAGGATCAGTATTTTGCCGTCGCGTAATGCCTGTTCGCACTGCGCCAGCGGGTTTGTTTCACCGCCCTTTCGCGTAATCGGAATAATGTTGAGAATATTGAGCGCAAACCAGGCCATCCATTTATTCCGCAGAAAATAGTCAGCCGCCGCCACCGGATGGATGGCCCCCTGACGACGCAGAGGAAACAGCGACAACAGCGCAAAAACATCCATATGGCTGTTGTGGTTCGCCACCACGATCGCCGGACCCTGCTTCGGCAGTCGATCCCGGTGCCTGACGCGCAGCCCAAGCCACAGCCAGATCACTGGCCAGACGATGCACAGTGTAAACAGCGTTCGCAGAAATGAATTGATCATAAGTTAGTAGTAAAAGTAGCGAATGAAGTGGAAAAACACCGGGGCGGTGAAGATCAGTGAATCCAGCCGATCGAGAATACCGCCATGGCCGGGCAACAGCGTACCGCTGTCTTTCACGCCAATGTCGCGCTTAATGGCCGACATCACCACATCGCCACAGAAGCCGCTGATCCCGATAATAAACCCTGCAAGCATCGCCATTGGTACGCTTAATGGCGTCATTAACGGTCCCAGCAACGCCGCCGCCAGCGTGGTGGTCGCCACGCCGCCAACCAGTCCTGCCAGCGTTTTGTTGGGGCTGACCTTTGGTATCACCTTAATGCGGCCCATTGATTTACCCCACAGGTACTGCGCAATGTCGTTGAATTCCGTTAAGCCGACGAGGAAAAGCACCAGCAGTGCGCCGGTCTGCTTGCCGTCTGCGGGCAGCACCAGCAAAAATGCCACGTGACTAAACGCAAACACGGTAGTCATCAGGCTCCAGTGATGCTGGGAGGCGTAGCGTAAAAATCCCTGCGTATCACCGGCGATCACCATGCGTACAGGTAAGAATAAAAATGCATACACCGGGATAAACACCACAAACATGCCGTACCAGTTGATACCAATCAGCCAGTAGTTGATGGGGATCGCAATAAACATCCACAACAGCGGCATGCGATCGGTCTGGCGCGACGGGGCCAGCGTTAAAAATTCCTTTAACGCCATAAAACTCACCAGCGCGAAGAAGGTCAACGCCAGCCAGTGCGGGCTTAAGATAGCCAGCGAAAACAGAACAATGATCACCCACCAGGTGCGGATACGCAGCGTCAGTTCGCGCCAGTCTTTACCCGGACGCCGCCATACCAGCAGACCGTTCACCAGCGTCGCAATCAGCAGCAGGGCAAAAATCACCGCCAGCGATTTTTCCAGCAGCATCATTTTGCCCCCTCTTCACGTAATGCGCTCTTGCAGCGGTTAACGACCGTCCACAGCAGCAATAATGTGGCAATGCCCCAAACGATGTTGTTCCACTGCACCAGTTGCGGCCACAGCGCCAGCGCCAGCCCCCATGCGCCAAACACCAGCGCCCTGTCGCTTTTACCCAGCGGCCCGGCATAGCTGCGCACACCATTGATGGTTTGTGCCAGCACGCCGCAGAACTCCGTCATTACCGTACAAAACAGCATGACCAGCACCAGCAGCGCGTTGCTGCCGGGAAGCAGCATAAAGGGCAGATACAGCGCGAGGTCGGAGAGAATATCCCCGGATTCATTCAGGATAGCCCCCAGGCGGGATTGTTGATTGCATTCCCGCGCCAGCATGCCATCCAGCGCATTGAGCGCCATACGCACAAACAATACGATGGGCAGCAGCGCGAAGAGTTCGGGCTGGGGGAAAAGAAACAGCACCGCGCCGGTCGCAAAAGAAAGCGCTATCGCGGCAAGGGTAACGTGATTGGCCGTGACGCTTTTTTTGTATAACCAGAACATGACCGGGCGTAAAAGAGCCTGAAAAGCAGGCTTTATCTGATAAAGCGTCATCATCACTCCTTGATAATTCGTTGATTCAATTATACTGGATCAATTAATCGTTGCCTGCCAGATACATCTCATTGATTAAAAATCAGATTACTTTTTCAACCACTTCCCGTTAATGCCCTGGACGTATTCCCCCGGTTTGGCGCGAGCCACCAGCTTTTGTCCGGCCATTTTTGCCACTTCATCGACGGGAATATTGTTACTCTCGGCCAGCTGTTGGTAGCTGGCACTGCGCGCCTTGTTAATCTCACTCACCAGCGACTGGGTTTCCGCATCAGTCTTCAATGCCACAAGGTAGCCATTGAGCGTTTCACCCACCCGTCCCTGGGTTCTGGCGTCCGCCAGGGTCAGGGCAAAGGCGTTAGCGCTCAACAAACTCAGCAGCAATATGGTCACTTTTAGCTGTTTTTTCATCGTCACCTCAGAATAAATCACTGCGTGATTTCAACAGGCTCTCGACGTCTTTATCCACTTTAATATGGATCTCATGCTCGATTTTGACGTTCATATTGATGGTAATGGGCTCTTTCGGCGCTGCAACTTCAATGCGCGGGGTGCACCCTACCAGCAAAGATGACGCCAGCAGTCCCAGCATGGCCGCGATAGTTTTCATTGTTGTTCCTCACATTCCTTGCCTTCCGGGCATTGGGTTTCTGGCAGCGCTGCATTTTGCTCAAGCCATGCCTGTAAATTGTCGCCAAAACGCAAACTGCGCCATAACGTAAAGACGTTTTCCTCATGGGTGTAATTCAAATTTACCGTTCCCACTTTGCCATCCACCCGGCTATTACCGGTGACAGCGGCCTGCATGGTTAACACACCGAGGTTATCCAGATTAATTTTCGTCCAGGAATGGGTGATTTCCATATAACGTAACCAGTTAATCGCCGCACCAGCCGCCATATTATCTTTGACCACCGCATCCGCGGTGTCTTTGTCGATACGCAACGTCATCGGTCCCGGGTTGGTCAGCCAGCCGTCTTTGATAATCCACTTTTCATTATTTAACCATAACGGCAATGCGCCGCTGACCGGACCCGACATAGCAAACTGCTTCGGATTTACCGCACTGATGAGTTCACTGGAAGAGATATTCTGCACCCGCACTAATGCCGGATCGTGCTGCGGCATGCGCAGTTGCTGCATCACCACTTTGCCGCCCAGCAAGTCGGCGCTGACATCGCTCAGCAGCAATGGGTTATCTTCACTCCAGGGATAGCCGCCCTGCAGGTCGGCGGTGATATTTTTCACCGTAACCTGATTCACGACTTCCGCAATGCGTAATGAAATCGGCCCGCGCGTGCCAAGTTGCCATGCCCCTTCGCTAAAACGGAACGGCAGCACAAAATCGACGCCATTGATCTGGTTATCGGGCATCCAGGCGCTACCGCCTTTTAATACCCCATGACCGCCCGCCTCAAAGCCCTGTTCCGGGGCGGCGGAGAAAGCAACCTGGGCATACAGTTCACCTTCACGCAGGTTCATCTTCCAGTCAGGTGGTACCAGCGGCTGGAATACGGTAAGCGATTGTTTTGGCCACCAGGCCTGACCACGCAAGCGGATCCCATCCCAGCGGCCATTCAACTGGACCGGGCCAATTGCGCCAGCGTGCAACTGCCCTTTGAACTGGAATATTGTCGGGTCGGTCCCTTCGACACTGAACTTCAGGGTTGAAGGCGGCAGAGTACTGCCCCCGGAGAAGGTGGTTTTTCCGGCGTCCAGCGACAGCGCGCCGCTAAACGTCGGCTGTTCCGCGTCCCGCACCCACACGATCGGTTCATCCATCACCAGACGCGGGTTTTCCACCTTCATTGTGCCGTATTGCAGATGGTCAAATCCGGTCGAGAGGTCGAAAAGTCTCAGAGTGTTGTCGTGCCACTCCCCTTTGCCCGCGACATCCCAAAGCGCATGCATCGGCGTAAAACTGCCTTTGCCCCAATACCGCCACTGCCAGCGACCGGCATCAGGAAGAAAATCATTTGCCAGACCATCAAGGTGCAACTCAAAGCCGCCCATCTGGTTTTCATGCGCTCGTAAAATGGCCTGTAGACGCCCATCTACACCACGCTGTGTCACTTTAACGCCAGCCAATGGCCAGCGAATTTCGTCAATATCGAGTGAGTCGATGACGCGGCCACGGGAACGCAGCAGCGCGCCAGGTTCAAAAGCCAGCTGCGGATCGTTCAGACTGCCGCTGAGTTTGGCGGGTAACATCGCATAAAAAATCAGATCGCCCTGCTTCGCCTCGCCGGTTAACTGCAACGGCATATCGCTGTTATCCATGCTGAGCGTGCCGGGCCCCAGGGTTAACACCGCATTCCCTTTGCCGGCTTCACCTTGCGTCAGAATATTCAGACGCCCACTCACCACGGCATTTTCCACACCGGCCTGCCAGTTTTCGACTTTTACACCCAGCCGACCACTTAACGGGAATCCCTGATACGGCCAGTTCCAGCGACCGTCACTGATAGTCAGTTGCTGACGCGTTATTTCCCATGGCAGATCGAGAAGCGGATCGGCCGCATCCCGCGCCATCACGATCAGTTGTCCGCTATTTTCTTGCCATTCCAGTTCCGCATCCACAAGCGTTGGTTCCTGCGGTAAGCTGAGCGTTGCGACCGCATGCCCGCTCACTGGCAACCCGTCAGGAACCAGCGGCATCGTAAATTCCCCAACCAGTTTTACCGGCGGTTGCCCTTCAAATGCCGCAACGTCCAGTTCATTTACCGTCAGATTTTGTCCATGCAGGCGCCCCTGGAATTTAACCTTTTCCCCCTGATAACTCACCTGCTGAATGGCAGACGTCAGCGAGAGCGACAGCTTGCCCTGCCACTCCTGCCACGGAGAGAGAATGAGTTTATCGATGTTAATCCAGGTATTGGGCAGCATGGATTGCCATTCAGCCAGCGTTTTAGGCGCGACGGGCGATGGCTCCGTCTGCGGCAGTTTGGCCAGGCAGGCGGAATCCAGTTCAAGACGACCGACGTTCAGCAGCCAACGGCTGGGATGCGACAAATCTGCCTGGGTGATACGTGCGAGCGGGCAATCATCGACCAGGTAGCGGAGTTCGGGAATATGCAGTCCGTGCCGGGTAAGCCGCGGACTCTCATCCATCGCAATGCGCGTACCGACAGGCAACCAGATGCCCGCCAGCGTCGGAACCCACAGGCCCAGCGTCATCAACAACGTCAGTGGCACGAGGGTCAACAATAATAGTAGCGCCAATACGGCTTTATATTTACCCTTCATGGGTAGTTAATATCCTGATTTAGCAAAAATTTAAGCCGGTTTCGGCTTGTATTGTGGCATGTTTAGCTAAGCATGCCCACATTAAGAATCGGTGCCACCAAAACATACGGATTATCTATAAATAGTGAGCCACTCATAAAATAATATTTAATTCAATGAGATAGGTGGTGATTTGATAGGGCACGCTGTGACACGTGCCGTCAGGAATGATTTCAACACAGAAGCGGAAAATGCAGGCTCAATGATGCCTCAGCTGTCCATCACTATGTTTAGGTCCTATACGACCTGCTTCTATCAGAATTTCCTCTATCAGTTCCTCAAGGCATGCCTTACCATGATGATCACAGACAAGATGCACCTGGCGGGAAATCTCTTCAGGTTTCATACCATCGCATAATGCCGCCTTAAGCATTAATGTGGCCCATCGTTTTGCTTCAGAGTGAGTTAGCATAACCCCTCCCGATATCTGATACCTGTATAAGCGTAGCTGTCTGGATGTGGTTTAGCTGGCTTTTTAACCACGTTATGTTTACCGGACGTTGAGCTGGATGAAAATTATCCAGTTGTTGAAAACGAGTAACCTGCCCACACTAACAACAGATACGTCGAAATCATTCATTACGTCTATGACTATCAATAATTTTTTAGATTTTGTAAAATAATTTTAGTTGAATTAATGTGACGTCAAAATCACTGGAGAAAGTCTTATGAAACTCGCCATCTATAGTACAAAACAGTACGACAAGAAGTATCTGCAGCAGGTTAACGAGGCTTTTGGTTTTGAACTTGAATTTTTTGACTTTCTGTTGACGGAAAAGACGGCCAAAACAGCCCACGGCTGCGAAGCCGTGTGTATTTTCGTCAACGACGATGGCAGCCGCCCTGTTCTGGAAGAGCTGAAAAAGCACGGTGTGAAATACATCGCGCTGCGCTGCGCCGGGTTCAATAACGTCGATCTGGATGCCGCGAAAGAGTTGGGCTTGCAGGTTGTACGTGTTCCTGCTTATTCACCTGAAGCCGTCGCCGAACATGCAATCGGTATGATGATGACGCTGAATCGCCGTATTCACCGCGCGTATCAACGCACCCGTGACGCCAACTTTTCTTTGGAAGGCCTGACCGGTTTTACCATGTACGGCAAAACCGCCGGGGTGATTGGTACCGGTAAAATCGGTATTGCCGCACTGCGGATCCTGAAAGGGTTTGGTATGCGCCTGCTGGCGTTTGATCCGTATCCCAGCGCCGCCGCCCTTGAGTTAGGGGTTGAATATGTCGATCTTAAAACACTGTTTGCGGAGTCTGATGTTATTTCCCTGCACTGCCCGTTAACACCGGAAAATTATCATCTGCTCAATCACGAAGCCTTTGAGCAAATGAAAAATGGCGTGATGGTCATCAACACCAGCCGTGGTGCGCTGATTGATTCTCAGGCAGCAATCGATGCGCTGAAAAACCAGAAGATCGGTTCCCTGGGTATGGACGTGTATGAAAATGAACGCGACCTGTTCTTTGAAGATAAGTCCAATGACGTGATTCAGGATGATGTGTTCCGTCGTTTGTCAGCCTGCCATAACGTCCTGTTCACCGGGCATCAGGCATTCCTGACAGCCGAAGCGTTGACCAGTATTTCTGAAACAACCTTGCAGAATCTGGCACAAATTGCCAAAGGCGAAACCTGCCCGAACGCCCTTTTCTAATCATTCCGCTCCCCTGTCCCCCAGGGGAGCATTTTCAGATAACCCTCAATGATAAATCTGGCGATATCATTATCATAATGAATGTAATCCCGTCACGAACGTAGAGATAGTTAATGAAGAAAATTGTCACGCTGATTGCGCTCAGCATGCTTATGGCTGGCTGTGTGAGCAATGGAAAAATTTCCGTCAATCGCGAACAGTTACAGCACCACCGTTTTGTTTTACAGAGCGTCAATGGCAAGCCGGTAACCGTCGCCAAAAACCTACCCGAATTAAGTTTCGGTGAAAATATGACGGTATCGGGAAAAATGTGTAATCAGTTCCACGGTCAGGGCAAGCTGTCCGACGGAGAATTGAAGGTGAAAGACATGGCAATGACACGCATGATGTGCGCCGATCCACAGCTTAACGCGCTCGACGGCATCGTCAGCGAGATGTTTAAGCAAGGCGCACAGGTCGATCTGACTGCTGACCAGTTAACACTGGCTACGGCAGAACAAACGTTGACGTTTAAACTGGCGGATTTAATGTAGTAAAAGTAGTGGCTCAATAATTCCCGCAGCTTCCGGCGGCAAGCGACTGCTCACTACAGCGTTTGCCGTTGGGTAATGCACACATCCCGATGGCAGAACCATCCAGTTGACGAGCAACGGATAGCGAACCGCCAATCATGGCACAATTGGCTTCTCCGGAACTGGACATTGCTGCTTTCATGCCCGGTGCAACGTGTGCGGCCGTTGCCTGCTGAACAGGTTCACTGCTGCAAGCCGATAATAATAACGCGGCACACCCTACCCAAAACGCTGCGCGCATCTTACTCCCCTTTGAATATTAACCAAACGACACAGCCATAAATAATAGGCAGCAGAAACACTGCCGTCGAGAGGCAAAATGCGCATTTATGCGTGCTGTTTACATTTTCTGGCAATTTTTTGGCTACTCCTTTGATCAAACCATTCATTCTGTTTATTCCAGGGACACAAAAGCGAAAATGTGCCTGAAAGCCTTTTGCTAAAATAAAAGAATAATTACAGGACTCGCTGCTGTTTTGCGTGTCCCTCTTTTTGCGCAATGTAAGGGTGTCAGTATGATCACAATTGACGGTAATGGTGCGGTTGCTTCGGTCGCCTTTCGTACCAGCGAGGTTATCGCCATCTACCCGATTACGCCGAGTTCGACGATGGCTGAACAGGCAGACGCCTGGGCCGGGAACGGGCTTAAAAACGTCTGGGGAGATACACCTCGCGTCGTAGAAATGCAGTCAGAAGGCGGCGCAATCGCGACCGTTCACGGCGCATTGCAGACCGGTGCACTCTCAACGTCGTTTACCTCATCGCAGGGCCTACTGTTGATGATCCCAACGCTGTACAAACTGGCCGGTCAGTTGACGCCATTTGTGCTGCACGTCGCCGCGCGTACCATTGCTACTCATGCGCTGTCTATCTTCGGTGACCATTCCGACGTAATGGCAGTGCGTCAGACAGGCTGCGCTATGCTCTGTGCCAGCAGCGTCCAGGAAGCACAGGATTTCGCGCTGATTTCACACATCGCCACGCTGAAAAGCCGTGTCCCTTTTATTCATTTCTTTGATGGTTTCCGCACATCGCATGAAATCAATAAAATTGTCCCCCTGGCAGATGACACGATCCTCAGCCTGATGCCGCAAGCTGAAATTGATGCGCATCGTGCCCGCGCGCTGAACCCAGAACATCCCGTTATTCGCGGGACATCTGCCAACCCGGACACTTACTTCCAGTCACGCGAAGCGACGAACCCATGGTACAACGCGGTTTACGATCACGTAGAACAGGCGATGAACGATTTCGCCACGGCGACAGGCCGTCAGTACCAGCCATTTGAGTATTACGGTCATCCACAGGCGGAGCGTGTCATTATCCTGATGGGTTCCGCCATTGGCACCTGTGAAGAAGTCGTCGAAGAGTTACTTGCTCGTGGAGAGAAAGTCGGCGTCCTGAAAGTTCGACTGTTCCGCCCGTTCTCGGCCCGACATTTGCTGCAGGCATTACCAGAAACTGCGCGTAGCGTTGCCGTTCTGGATCGCACCAAAGAGCCTGGCGCCCAGGCAGAACCGTTGTATCTGGATGTGATGACCGCGTTGGCAGAAGCCTTTAACTGCGGCGAGCGGGAAACATTACCACGCGTCATTGGCGGGCGTTACGGGCTTTCTTCTAAAGAGTTTGGCCCGGACTGCGTGATGGCAGTATTTAATGAACTGAGCAGCGCCAGGCCCAAATCGCGTTTTACGGTCGGTATTTATGACGACGTCACCAATTTGTCGCTACCTCTGCCAGAGAATACCCTGCCCGGTACCGCCAAGCTCGAAGCCCTGTTCTATGGTCTGGGCAGCGACGGCAGCGTATCGGCCACCAAAAACAATATCAAAATTATCGGTAACTCCACGCCGTGGTACGCGCAGGGCTATTTCGTCTATGATTCGAAAAAAGCAGGTGGCCTGACCGTTTCTCACCTGCGCGTCAGTGAGCAACCTATCCGTTCGGCGTATCTGGTATCACAAGCTGATTTTGTCGGCTGCCATCAGTTGCAGTTTATCGATAAATATCAAATGGCCGAGCGTCTGAAGCCTGGCGGTATTTTCCTGCTCAATACGCCGTACAGCGTGGATGAAGTCTGGACTCGCCTGCCACAGGAAGTTCAGGCGGTACTGAATCAGAAGAAAGCCCGTTTTTACGTGATTAATGCTGCTAAAATTGCCCGCGAATGCGGCCTCGCAGCGCGTATTAACACCGTGATGCAGATGGCGTTTTTCCACCTGACGCAAATCTTACCAGGTGACAGCGCCCTGGCTGAACTGCAGGGTGCAATTGCCAAAAGCTACAGCAGCAAAGGGCAGGATCTCGTTGAACGTAACTGGCAGGCGCTGGCGCTGGCACGTGAATCCGTCGCCGAAGTGGCACTGCAACCGGTTGATCCGCACAGCGCCAACCGTCCGCCAGTGGTTTCTGATGCCGCGCCTGATTTTGTAAAAACCGTGACAGCAGCGATGCTCGCAGGTCTCGGCGATGCCCTGCCCGTTTCTGCGTTACCGCCGGACGGTACCTGGCCGATGGGCACCACGCGCTGGGAAAAACGCAATATCGCCGAAGAAATTCCTATCTGGAAAGAAGATCTGTGTACACAGTGTAACCACTGCGTTGCCGCCTGCCCGCACTCGGCTATCCGCGCCAAAGTGGTATCACCAGAAGCGATGGAAAACGCCCCTGCCAGCCTGCATTCGTTGGATGTGAAATCACGCGATATGCGCGGTCAGAAGTACGTACTGCAGGTTGCACCTGAAGATTGCACCGGCTGTAATCTGTGCGTCGAAGTATGCCCGGCGAAAGACAGGCAGAATCCTGAGATCAAGGCCATCAATATGATGTCTCGCCTTGAACATGTTGAAGAAGAAAAAGTGAATTATGACTTCTTCCTCAATCTGCCGGAGATCGATCGCAGCAAGCTGGAGCGCATTGATATCCGAACATCTCAGTTGATTACCCCACTGTTTGAATATTCCGGGGCCTGTTCTGGTTGCGGTGAAACGCCGTATATCAAACTCCTTACGCAGCTGTACGGCGATCGTATGCTGATCGCCAACGCCACTGGCTGTTCATCAATTTATGGCGGTAACCTGCCATCAACGCCGTATACCACCGATGCCAATGGCCGTGGACCGGCGTGGGCGAACTCACTGTTTGAAGATAACGCCGAGTTTGGTCTGGGCTTCCGTCTGACGGTAGATCAGCATCGTGTGCGCGTCATGCGTTTACTGGAACAGTTTGCCGACAAAATCCCGGCTGAGCTGAATGACGCTCTGCACACGGAAGCAACACCAGAAGTCCGTCGTGAGCAAGTTGCCGCGTTGCGCCAGCATCTGCAGGGTGTCGAAGGCGCACAGCAGTTACTGACCGACGCCGATGCGCTGGTGGAGAAATCCATCTGGCTGATTGGTGGTGATGGCTGGGCCTATGACATAGGCTTTGGTGGTCTGGATCATGTTTTAAGCCTGACCGAGAACGTTAACATTCTGGTACTGGATACCCAGTGTTACTCCAACACTGGCGGACAAGCGTCAAAAGCCACGCCGCTCGGTGCCGTGACTAAATTCGGCGAGCATGGTAAACGCAAGGCCCGCAAAGATCTTGGTGTCAGTATGATGATGTACGGTCATGTATACGTTGCACAGATCTCGTTGGGCGCACAGCTAAACCAGACAGTGAAAGCAATTCAGGAAGCGGAGTCTTATCCGGGCCCATCGCTGATTATTGCGTACAGCCCTTGTGAAGAACATGGCTACGATCTCGCGCTGAGCCACGATCAGATGCGTCAGCTCACCGCAACCGGGTTCTGGCCATTGTATCGCTTTGACCCGCGTCGTGCAGATGAAGGCAAATTGCCGCTGGCATTGGATTCTCGTCCACCATCAGATGCGCTGGCTGAAACATTGCTTAATGAGCAGCGATTCCGTCGTCTGAATGCTCAACAACCCGACGTTGCGGAGCAATTGTGGAAAGACGCAACGGCTGACTTGCAAAAACGCTACGATTTCCTGGCGCAATTGGCAGGAAAAGCAGAAAAGAGCAGCACAGATTAATACGCTCAGTGAGGTATTAATCTGGAGTCAAAAAAAAAGCCCGAACACTTGTTCGGGCTTGTCAATTTATTCGCTGGGTAGTGAGCATTCCTGCCAACAGACCAACGAAAATAAATTAAATCGTGACAATAAAGGCATATAACCTGCGCAGAATAGCGCAATAAGATTCTCTTGTATAATTTTTAATTTATATACCTCCACAATAAAACATTCATGATAATTATCATCATTTCAGCAGAATTATTTATTTAAGGTTTTACTTAAGGCGTAACAATTCATATTTATCTCTTTACGGAACTTCTCCTTTAGCATGCTTTTACTCCCTACACGGGTAGTCACAGGTTAATAAAAAAACTAAAGGATTATTTCAATGAACAGAAAAGTATTGGCACTTGTCATTCCTGCATTGTTAGCTGCTGGCGCTGCTCACGCTGCTGAAGTTTATAATAAAGACGGCAACAAATTAGATCTCTACGGAAAAGTTGATGGCTTGCGTTATTTTTCTGATGACGCTAACAGTGATGGCGATCAAACTTATATGCGTATGGGTTTCAAAGGCGAAACTCAGGTTAACGATATGATCACCGGCTATGGCCAGTGGGAATATCAGATTCAGGCTAACGGCACCGAAGGTGATAAAGGCGATTCCTGGACTCGTCTGGCCTTCGCTGGCATTAAAGTGGGTGATTACGGTTCATTCGACTACGGTCGTAACTACGGCGTCATGTACGACGTTGAAGCCTGGACCGATATGCTGCCAGAATTCGGCGGTGACTCCTACACCAAAGCCGACAACTTCATGACCGGCCGTGCAAACGGCGTAGCAACCTACCGTAATACCGATTTCTTCGGTCTGGTTAACGGTTTGAACGTGGCGCTGCAATACCAGGGCGCGAACGAAAATCAGTCGCCAGAGCAGGAAGGCACCAATAACGGTGGCACCGATCGTAACATGAAGAACTCCAACGGTGACGGCTTCGGTATTTCCTCTACCTATGACTTGGGTATGGGCGTAAGCTTCGGTGCGGCATATACTTCTTCTGACCGTACAAACGAGCAGGTTAACCATTCTACTGCGGGTGGTGATAAAGCTGACGCATGGACAGTTGGTCTGAAATATGATGCGAACAACATCTACCTGGCAACCATGTACTCCGAAACCCGGAATATGACCCCTTACGGCGGCTCAGACGGTAGTAATAATACTATTGCCAACAAAACTCAGAACTTTGAAGTGACTGCGCAATACCAGTTCGATTTTGGTCTGCGTCCGGAAGTTTCTTTCCTGATGTCTAAAGGTCAGGATCTGGGTGTAAACGGATCTGATGGCGACCAGGATCTGGTTAAATATGCCTCTGTAGGTGCGACTTACTACTTCAACAAAAACTTCTCCACCTACGTTGATTACAAAATCAACCTGTTGGATGAAGACAAAGACTTCTACACCCAAAACGATATCTCTACCGATGACGTTGTAGCACTGGGAATGGTTTACCAGTTCTAATCTGTCAGCCCGCTGGAAACAGCGGGCTACTCTCGTTTCCCCGCATCACAATTCCGTTTTATGTAGATCAAAACATTATATCTATTGCGTTAAAACACACCTTTGATAGATGATATCTTGCATTAATACCTGTAGTAGAGGATATCTGCAATGAATCATCACCCTGTTAAATCATCCCGTATTGCATCCGTCGGCTATGACGAATCCTCTCGCACACTTGAAATTCGCTTTCATCAACTGACTACATTGCAGTATCAACATGTCCCTGCGCGTATTTTTCGTGATTTCCTGACTGTGGTATCAAAAGGCCGATTTTATGATGGGGTTATAAAAGGGAAATTTCCTGAAATCAAAATAAAGTGATGCCAAAATGTGATCTTTGTCATTGTACATAAAGTGCCATTACGCGGTAAGCTTTAGGTGGATACTTAAACAGGAGGTTTTATGAACAGAACGATTCTTGTACCCATCGATATTTCAGACTCAGAATTAACTCAACGTGTTATTGCCCATGTTGAAGCAGAGGCAAAAATTGACGATGCCCAGGTCCATTTTTTGACCGTTATTCCGTCACTGCCCTATTACGCTTCTTTGGGACTGGCCTACTCGGCAGAGTTACCGGCCATGGACGATCTGAAAGCCGAAGCGAAATCTCAACTGGAAGAGATTATCAAGAAGTTCAATATCCCAACGGACAGAGTGCATGTTCACGTTGCTGAAGGTGCACCAAAAGATAAAATCCTGGAGATCGCCAGGAAATTACCTGCAGATATGGTCATTATTGCGTCACACCGACCGGACATCACCACTTATCTGCTGGGCTCTAACGCCGCAGCCGTGGTGCGTCATGCGGAGTGTTCAGTTCTGGTGGTTCGCTAAGCTGTCTGGCCCGCACATCGTTGCGGGCTTTTTAGTTCTCCCTCTTTTACCCCGCGATTCCTGACTTAACAGTGCTGACATTTTTTCCGCTTATCCGTACCATACACGCCACAGTTTTTATAGCAGACTGTTTAGTGGCTTCGGCAGATCAATTCATCGTCATTTGCCCATATCAGCGATGTTCAACTCAATATGAGCAAATGAGTCGATACATGGTCAGAGCATATTTTCCATGAACTGAGCTCGCATACTCGCTTCGAAGGGAATTATGTCGGCTTTAGCAATATTTAACTTCTGGAATGGGTCCTGGTGAAGACGTTCTTCTAATGCTTCAATACTGTCGCATTTCGCAAGTATGACCCCACCATTACGGGGAATTCTTCTTCCTGATGCCAAAAACACGCCGTCTTCGTAACCTTTTTTAAGCCACTCAACATGCGCTGGAATTTGAGAGTCAACTTCTTCTAGCGGTTTTACATAAGTTAAAACAACAACATAAATGATACTCATCCTATAGTCCTTATAGAAGGAAGGTATTCGGATAGTATCACTGCGCAAAGTGAGGAGAAAGCGATCAAGCATTATTGAGAGTGCATCATCTCCATCCCGTACGATTCATGCTCTCGCCTCGCTCAACTGCGAGTGTAAAAGGAGGAATAAGAAGCCCACTTATGGACTGCCCCCCATGAAGCGGGCCAGTCATTTAATCAATCTTCGTGTATATAGCCGTTTGGTGGCGTTTTTTTCGAAAACTTTCAATGCGGAATTTTTGTCTTCGTATGGTTATTTTGAATTTTGTCGACCATGCTCTTTATAAATCCAGATAGGGATCTTCTGACACCAGCCGCGTCGGGGAACTCACTCATGCCCGGGTATGCAAATGCGCAATTTTCTCATTCCAATCGCCGTTGCCATATCAATGTTTGTGTTAGGGGTTTTTATTCTGAATACACAACTATGGTATTCCGCGCAGACGGACAGTCTTGCGGGAGCTAAGTATGCTATAAAAAATATGAATATCATCCTGGATGAAGCTCACCTCGCCACCCGGACAGCAATAAACATCGCTAAGAACAGATGTAGTCTGGAAGAGCAATATCAACTCGGCACTGAAGCGGCCCTACTTCCGCATCTCCGGACTATCGTTATCCTCAGACATGGCAAGGTCTGGTGTTCATCACTACCTGGGAATCGTGTCCTGTTAGTAAACGTTGACTCATTACCCGATTCGCAGTTGCTTCTCGTACCGGCCAGGGGCACAGTAAACAATCTCCCTGTCCTGTTGTACCAGACGAACGTTGCCGACAATCGTATTGTAGTAACCATGAGCGATCGACATATACGTGATGCTTTGGATATTCCGCTGGAAGGTATTTCGTATTCACTAAAAGTAGGAAATAGCGCTCTTGGAAGATCCGGTGACGTCACGACAGAAAATGAAACCCTGAGTCACTTTCGTTTAGTTGACGCTCAAAACTACCCTTATAGTATTCAATACACTGCTCCTCCTGTTTTTAGCCTACCAAAACTCATCTACCGCGCAGGAGGGATCCTGCTCTTTTTATTGCTGCTCTCCTGTCTTGCCGGTTACTTACTGGCTAAGTATCTCAATAAAAATACGTTGCCTGAAGAAGCGCTACGTTGGGCGATTTCGAAAGGTGAGGTAATCCCCTTCTATCAGCCCATCGTAAATGGTAAGGAAGGGACTCTACGCGGCGTTGAAGTACTGGCCCGGTGGAAACATCCGCAAGCCGGATATATTTCACCCGCATCATTTATACCGATAGCTGAAAAGTCAGGGTTAATTGTTCCGCTGACACAGAGCCTGATGACCCAGGTTGCGAACGATATGAACGCCATTGCCAGCAAATTGCCTGAGGGCTTTCACGTTGGGATAAACTACAGCGCTTCGCACATTGCTACTCCCACATTCGTGGAAGAATGCATTAACTATAAAGGCAGTTTCTGCAGGCAAGATTTGAACCTGGTCATTGAAGTCACAGAACGAGAGCATCTGGATGTTAATGAAAGCATTGTTCAGACCTTAAATGTGCTGCATGAAAATGGCTTTGCCATTGCACTGGATGATTTCGGGACAGGGTACTCAGGACTTTCCTATCTGCATGACCTGCATATCGATTACATCAAAATCGACCAGAGCTTTGTCAGCCGGGTCACTGAGCATGAAGATTCGACCAGAATACTGGATTCAGTATTAGATCTGGCGCGTAAACTCAACATCAGCATTGTTGCCGAAGGTGTAGAAACGCAGGAGCAACTTAACTACCTCAACCGGAACAACATCACCTTTTTACAGGGATACTATTTTTTTAAGCCAGTCCCCTTTACTGAGTTGATAAGAATTCTGCTGTCTAAGTCTAAAACTAAGGTAATTTAATCTAAGTGGCACCAAGGTAAACATATAACGCTCATGTGTAAGCCCATTCTCTACCGTCAACGCCGAGCAACTAATCTCAAACTCGGCCTATTACTGCCCTCCCGTAAAATACCAGTACACGCTGCATAGCCAGACTTGTTCGGCAAATTGATGTGACCATGTTTTTGCTCATGTTCAATTTGAGCTGCCTGCTATTCAGCTCCCCGCCGGGCTGAAGTGGATGGCTAACATACCAGAGGTGACACGTTCATTTATTTGTTCAGAGACGCCAGCCGCGTAACCCTGGAGCCCACCGGTAGCTGGGCAGAGCCAAAATATGTGGCGTTTCGCTGTTTATCCGGTCTGTGTCACGGCGAGCTGGCCGCTCTGGCATGGAAGGATGTAGACCTGGCGGCGGGAGCAGTCAGAGTCTGCCGCAACCTGACTATCATCGGAACTTTCGGACCACCCAAGATAGATGCCAGGATCAGGACGATAAAACGCCAGGAGTCTGCACTGGCTTTGTTTTTATGCCCCGGATGCGAAAAGGAGAGCAAAAACCTTACTACTCTATGAGTAGCATCGGTGCAAGATGGAACGCCGCTGTAAAACGTGCTGGTATTCGTCGCCGTAATCCGTACCATACGCGGCATACTTTTGCCTGCTGGCTGTTATCGGCTGGAGCAAACCCATCATTTATAGCTAATCAGATGGGGCATGAAAACGCGCAAATGGTGTACGACGTCTACAGTACATGGATTGAAAAAATGAATGGCGATCAGGTTGCAATGTTGAATAACAAACTCGCCCTGTGATGGAAGTTTGCCCCTTACATGCTCCTTTTGGTTTTTGAGAATGGTAATAATGCAAGATAATCAACAAGTTACAAAGAAAGAACAATACAACCTGAACAAATTACAGAAACGCCTGCGCCGTAATGTGGGTGAAGCTATTGCCGATTTCAATATGATCGAAGACGGCGATCGCATTATGGTGTGTCTTTCCGGTGGGAAAGACAGCTACACCATGCTGGAAATCCTGCGGAATTTGCAGCAAAGCGCCCCGATCAGTTTCTCTTTGGTCGCCGTAAATTTGGATCAAAAACAACCGGGCTTCCCGGAGCACATCCTGCCGGAGTATCTGGAACAACTGGGTGTTGAGTATAAAATTGTCGAAGAAAATACCTACGGGATCGTCAAAGATAAAATCCCTGAAGGCAAAACGACCTGCTCTCTCTGCTCCCGACTGCGCCGCGGCATTTTGTACCGCACGGCAACCGAATTAGGTGCGACCAAAATTGCGCTGGGACACCATCGCGACGACATCCTGCAAACACTGTTTTTAAACATGTTCTACGGCGGAAAAATGAAAGGTATGCCACCTAAGCTGATGAGCGATGATGGTAAGCATATTGTGATCCGTCCGCTGGCCTATTGCCGCGAAAAAGATATCGAGCGTTTCTCTGAAGCGAAAGGATTCCCGATTATTCCGTGCAACCTGTGTGGTTCACAGCCTAACCTGCAACGTCAGGTGATCGCTGATATGCTGCGTGACTGGGACAAGCGCTATCCAGGTCGTATTGAAACGATGTTCAGTGCGATGCAGAATGTGGTGCCTTCTCACCTGAGCGATATCAATCTGTTCGATTTTAAAGGCATCAAACACGGCTCAGAAGTGGTAGATGGCGGTGATCTGGCATTCGATCGTGAAGAGATCCCACTGCAACCTGCAGGCTGGCAGCCGGAAGAAGATGAAAACCAGTTAGATGAATTGCGTCTGAACGTGGTGGAAGTGAAGTAATTTAGAGAATGCCGGATACGACGTAAATGCCGTATCCGGCCTACTGCAGAGCACCATCAGGCACTCCTGCGGACATTTATTTTAATAGACGAACCCGGCAATTCTTGCCTTTGATCTTACCGTTCTGCAGTTGCTTCCACGCTTTATGTGCCACAGACTGGCGAACGGCCACGTAGACATGCGCCGGATGAACGGCAATCTTGCCGATATCTGCCCCGTCCAGACCAATATCTCCGGTCAACGCCCCTAATACATCACCAGGCCGCATTTTAGCTTTTTTACCGCCATCGATGCACAGCGTCGCCATTTCAGCTTCCAGCGGCAGAATTGAGCCATTACCTGGTGCAGGTAGCCAGTTCAGCTTCAGTTGCAGCATCTCGGACAGAATATTGGCACGTTGCGCTTCTTCCGGCGCACAGAAGCTAATCGCCAGGCCACTGTTACCCGCACGGGCAGTACGTCCAATACGGTGTACATGAACTTCCGGATCCCATGCCAGTTCAAAGTTAACCACCAGCTCGAGCGATTTAATATCCAGGCCACGCGCCGCCACATCGGTGGCAACCAGAACACGAGCGCTGCCGTTGGCAAAACGTACCAGCGTCTGGTCCCGATCTCGTTGCTCAAGATCGCCATGAAGCGATAAGGCGCTCTGCCCTGCTGCGTTCAGTGCATCACAAACAGCCTGACAATCTTTTTTGGTGTTACAGAAAACCACACATGATGCCGGCTGATGCTGGCTAAGCAATTTTTGCAACAGCGGAATTTTGCCGTGTGAGGAGATTTCAAAGAATTGTTGTTCAATCGCTGGCAACGCATCGACTGTATCAATCTCAATCGTTAACGGATTGTTCTGCACGCGGCCACTGATCGCGGCAATCGCTTCCGGCCAGGTTGCGGAAAACAGCAATGTCTGACGTGACGCTGGCGCAAAACGGATCACGTCATCAATTGCATCACTAAATCCCATATCCAGCATCCGGTCGGCTTCATCCATCACCAGTGTATTCAACGCCTCAAGGGAGACGGTACCTTTTTGCAGGTGATCGAGTAAACGCCCCGGCGTGGCAACAATAATATGTGGGGCATGTTGCAGAGAATCACGCTGCGCGCCAAAGGGCTGACCACCGCACAGCGTTAAAATTTTGGTATTTGGCAGAAAACGCGCCAATCGACGTAATTCACCGGCGACCTGGTCAGCCAGTTCGCGTGTCGGACACAGTACCAGCGACTGGGTCTGAAACAGCGCAGCATCAATATGCTGTAACAGGCCAAGACCAAACGCGGCCGTTTTGCCACTGCCGGTTTTTGCCTGCACGCGAACATCTTTTCCTGCCAGGATTGCCGGCAACGCGGCAGCCTGAACAGGCGTCATTTCAAGATAACCCAGCTCGTTAAGATTCTCGAGTTGGGCGGCAGGCAAAACATTCAGGGTTGAAAAAGCGGTCACAATTTAATCTCGCGGTAAAAACTCACATTCAGCAGGCGCGTATCCTCGCAGATCTGCGCCCGTGATGCGACAATTTAATCGGCTCTTCATCCGGTGACGGGTCCGGCATAGGTTGCGGACGAGGTATTGAGTCGGGAATCGGAACCGGATCGGTGGGGACAGTATCGGAATGGGGGCGTTGCAACTGCAACGGGGCGAATAAGCAGGTCATATTACCCTCCAGTGATTCAGACTGACCCTTTTAGGGTAGACGCTGGTTTCCTGCAGGCAAAAAAAAGCCGACTAATCTAAGTCGGCGTCGTACGAATCAATTGTGCTATGCAGTAATTCAAAAAAGGAAGTAAGACAATATGGAGCGCAACGCCCATCGCTTGACGTTGCATTCACCTGCGAGAGAGATATTGCCCCGAATAGGTAGATGGTTTATTGACCTCGCTCAAAAACTTCGCCGTTTTCACTCACGAAAGTCGCTAAAAAACGTAGTTGTTACAACCATTTACTACGATGCAACCATAAAGTAACACCACCAATCAGGACAACTAACAGAATACAGAATAGTGAAAAACCAAACTGCCAGCCGCCACCGGGAATCCCCCCAAGATTGACGCCAAACAGTCCGGTTAAAAATGTGCTGGGAAGAAAAACCATTGCCATCAACGACATAGTATAAGTTCTTCGCGCCAGAGACTCCTGCATAACCTGAGCAATTTCATCCGCCATGATACCCGTCCGGGCGATGCACGCGTCGATCTCATCCAGCCCTCTTCCCAACCTGTCGGCGATATCCTGCATCCGACGTCGGTGATCGTCAGTCATCCACGGTAAACGTTCGCTCGCCAGGCGTGCATAAACGTCGCGCTGAGGAGCCATATAGCGTCGCATCACAATCAGTTGTTTGCGCAGCAATGCCAGAAAACCGCGAGGCGGGATCTGCTGGTCCAGCAGGTTGTCTTCCAGATCGATAATTTTGTCATGCAATTGTTCGATAAACTCACTGGCATGATCGGTTAAGGCATCACAAACATCCACAAGCCAGCTACCACAATCAGACGGTCCTGTCCCCTCCTGCAAGTCACCCACCACATCATCCAGTGCCAGCACTTTACGCTGGCGCGTTGAGACAATCAGGCGTTCGTCCATATATAAGCGCATGGCGACAAGCTGATCAGGGCGTTCGTCAGTGCTGCCATTAATACAGCGTAACGTAATCAGCGTCCCTTCCCCGACCCGGCTTACGCGTGGGCGAGTACTTTCTCCCGCCAGCGCATCACGCACATTATTAGGAAGCAGAGGCGTTGTCGCCAGCCATTGCGCGCTATCAGAATGGGTGTAATTAAGATGCAACCAGCACGGATGCGTGCTGTCAATAACATCGTTGTCTTCCAGCGGTTTTACGCCACCGCGACCATCCAGCAGCCAGGCAAACACGGCATCCGGCACATTAACTTCAGTTCCCTTAATGGCTTCCACAGCGCCTCCATAAACATTCAAACTTTTCGTTAGTCTAGTCTTCAGTATATGTTAAGCAATATCGTATTGTCCCATTATGCTGAAATGATTCATAAAAGTGTTCAAGAAAATGAAAAGCGCCGACGGGTTCGGCGCTGTTGCCAGCAGATGTTGAATCTTAAAATGAAGAACCGTATTTAACCCGTTGACGTAATCCGGAGGCGGGGGAATCTCGATGCAAAAGCGTGGTTGTTTCGACAGATATGTTATTACTTAAGCGAAATTTATGTGTGCGTGACAGAAGATCATTCACCTGACTTTTCAGGATACCGGACGAACCAGATAACTCATCGACCATGCTGACATTACTTTGCGTCACGTTTTCCAGTTCGGTCAGGGCCTGGGTAATTCTGATGATCCCATTATCCTGTTCTCGTGTAGTTGTTAATATCTCCGCCATCAGCTGATTTAATTGCCCTGCGCCACCCACAATATCCTGCATGTTCTTTTCGGCTTCACGTACAACCGCCGCACCCTGCTGGACATTGTGATGCGTTTCATCGATAAGCCGTTTAATACTTTTTGCCGCTTCTGCGCTACGATGTGCCAATATTCTCACTTCACCTGCGACGACAGAAAAACCTTTACCATGTTCGCCGGCTCTCGCCGCCTCAACCGCCGCATTCAATGCCAGAATATTCGTCTGGAATGCAATACCATCTATTAACGCGATAATTTCAGTCATCTGCTGGGCGCAGTCGGTGATCGAGCGCATATTGGTGGCGACCTGCACCATTAAATCACCTCCCTGACGAGCAGATTGTGTCGCAATATTTGCCTGGGCGCTCGCCATTTGCGTATTCTCTGCATTGTTGCGTGTACTAACTGCTATCTCATCCATATTCGCAGCTGTTTGCATTAACGCGGCAGACTGCTGTTCCGTTTTTACTGACAATTCGGCGCTACGCTCTGCGAGCTGTTCAGAAAGCGTCATCACGGTACGCGAAGAGGTTCTGATCTCACTGACCAAGGTGGAAATGTTACTTGCCAGACTGTTAATTCCCGGGATAAGTCTGCCAGCACAGTTATTTCCGAACTCAGGAATACTCATCGCCATATTCCCTGCGGTCACCTCTTCAATGCTTTCTTTTACCGTATTAATCGGCACGACGAGATATTTTGTCATATACCACCATAAATATAATAGTGAAATAGTACAAACCACATCGGTACCAATAATGACATCAAAACCTGCAGATAATATTACCTCAACGATATTGAGAGCAACTATGGTACATACCAGAAATAAAACAATAAACGTCCTGACGCTTATATTATTTAACATTTTAATCCTGCCTGCCAGAGAATAACGCGGAGTATTACTTTTTATAGCACCTGCAATGCAGATTGCCATTCCGCGATACCGAAAGTTCCACTTTTAATGAGAGCATGCCGCCTTTTCACTTAAAGCACTCTATCACACCACCAGTTTACATTAGTCTGGTTGTTTATCCTGCATAAGCTGGCGTTCACGCCAGTTGCCAGACTATTGTCACCCAGTGCTCAAATGAACAAAAATACGCCAAATCATAAATATGGTGAATGTTTTCATAAGCGAGCATCACATATTCCACCGTTATAGCGACTCAGACTAATACTGTTGACAGGAAAATAACAACGCGTCTGGTTTTACCAGGTTAACTGGACAGAATCTGCTAGATTTATCATCACGGTTTTTTATCGATGGGTAGTAAGATGTTGCACGTGTCGTGGGACCCTGTACTGATTGGGATTTCCTTTGTTGTCGCATTCATTGCTTCGTTTATTGCCCTCGATAGCGCAGGGAAAGTGGCGATCTCCAGTCGTCGGGAATCGACTTTCTGGCGTTTATCTGGCGGGGCAACGCTGGGGATGGGGATCTGGTCGATGCATTTTATTGGCATGCTGGCCATGAAAATGAGTATGCCAATTAATTATCACTTTTCACTCACGGCATTTTCATTTTTGATCGCACTCATTTCCGCGACGCTTGCCATCAATATTGCAATATCAGGTCAAACGCTTTCGACCAGGCGGCTTATTGTTGCAACAAGCCTATTAAGCACCGGTGTTGTAACCATGCACTACGTTGGTATGGTCGCAATCGTTGAACATGTTGCTATCCACTGGCAGTTCTCACTCATTTTGCTTTCCGTGGTCATTGCCATTATTGCGTCAGGGATCGGTCTGTGGTTAGCTTTTCATTTGCGTCAAAATACCCGACGCGCATTAATAAACCGACTTATTGCCGCTCTGGTAATGGCACTGGCGATTGCCTCAATGCATTACACCGGGATGGGGGCGGCCACCTTCACTCATTTCGGACACACTACGCACGATGGACTGAGCACACTGGAACTCTCTATCTGGGTCTGCGCCGTCACGCTGGTGATTCTGGGTATTATGCTGGTCATTTCGATGGTGGATTCTCAGCTACGCACCTCAAGACTTGCTGATAATCTGCATCAACTGAACTGCCAGCTTGAGCACCAGGTCCACTTCGATGCGCTGACCGGCCTTGCCAATCGAACGCAAATAGACGCCTGCTTACAGACCTGCCTGCGTCATTCCAAACTGCATCAACAACACTTCGCCCTGGTCTTTATCGACCTTGACCGATTCAAAATCGTAAACGACACCTGGGGCCATCACATTGGCGATCAGTTGCTTATCGCCAGCACGCAACGCATATACAGCTGCCTTGATGACACCATGACGCTGGCGAGGCTGGGCGGTGATGAATTTATTCTGCTGGTGCCAAACTGCAGCCGGGAAGCAATTTCGGTGCTGATGAGCAGCATTGCCAGCACCGTCAAAGAACCTTTTACACTGTTTGGACATACCATTCGTGTTTCGCTAAGCGCGGGAAGCAGTATTTATCCCGAACATGGCTCAACGTTACATGAGCTAAAAGTAAAAGCCGATACTGCGATGTATCATGTCAAACAGGCTGGAAGAAACGGCTGGGCGATTTATACCCCAGAGATGGAGGCTATCGCCGATACGCCGCCAACGTTCTTGCAGGAACTGTCACAAGCACTTGAGCGGAATCAATTCGAATTATGGTATCAACCTAAATACACCGCCGGGGACCACTCTCTGACGGGTTTTGAGGCGTTGTTACGCTGGCATCATCCTGAACGCGGCATTCTGCTACCGGCTGAATTCCTGCCCGCACTTGAAGAAACGGGTCTGATTATTCCTGTCGGCACCTGGGTTCTCCAGCAGTCATGCCGTCAGTTATATCAATGGAAGTCACAAGGCCACACGGAGTGGACCCTTGCCGTTAATCTTTCACCAGCCCAGTTTGAACAACCTGACATTGTCGATATAGTCTGCAACGCCCTGACGCAACATCAGCTTTCACCAGCACATCTCACGCTGGAACTGACTGAAAGTACGGCTCTTAAAAATTTAAAACGCAGCGTGGAAGTCCTGAGCGCGTTTGCCGATTTGGGGATCACCGTTTCTATTGATGATTTTGGCACCGGTTATTCAAATATATTGATGCTGAAATCACTTCCGGCGCGAGAATTAAAAATAGACAGAATATTTGTTAAAGATATAAGTGAGAACAGCAAAAATACAAAAATCGTGTCTACTATTATTGACATAGCGCACTCTATGAATATGTGCGTTGTGGCGGAGGGTATAGAGACCCAGGAGCAGGAAACGCTGTTAACCCAGATGGGCTGCGGTGTGCTGCAAGGTTTCCTGTATGCGAAACCGCTGCCAGCACATAAAATCTATGAATTGATACAAACTGAAAACACCACAAAAGTAAAACCAACGGTACAACCATTGTCTCACCGACAATCAATAACATTGTGAGATTGCATAATTAAAAAAATTCGCCAATAAACCGGCAACACAGCATATGAAGATAACGGGATTATCGATGAGCATAAACGAGCTGCATTCACTGGATTTATTAACCATTCCGGTCTGGATCGTTTCGCCACATACCGAAGAACTGGTGTTCGCCAATACCGTTGCTCGGGAACTGATGCAGGCCCCGTGTTTCACTCCTCTCAGAAAAGGCACATTTTCCACGCACGCACAAAATGATTTACCTATGTATCTCAGCGATTTGCGCAATCATCATGACATTGTGGAGATCCTCACGGTTTACCGCGAAAGCGAGGAAATCGCGCTGGCCTGTCGTTTGTCCATCAGAACGCTTCAGGATATAGGTGATGTTATCCTCTATGAAGGCATTGAAACACCGACAGCGCAAGGACTGAAAGCCAGTCGCTCAGCCACCTATCAGCGGAAAAAACAGGGATTCTATGCCCGTTTTTTCCAGACTAACTCAGCCCCCATGTTGCTTATCGATCCATCACGCGACGGATTGATTGTGGATGCAAACCTCAGTGCCCTGAATTTCTATGGCTATGATCATGACATGATGTGTCAGAAGCATACCTGGGAAATCAATATGCTGGGGCGCCACATATTGCCGGTAATGCATAAAATTGCGCATCTGCCTGGTGGCCATAAACCTTTACATTTTGTCCACAGACTTGCCGATGGAAGCACCCGTCACGTACAAACCTATGCCGGTCCTATCGAAATCTACGGCAATAAGCTGATGCTGTGCATTATTCACGATATTACCGAGCAAAAACGTCTGGAACTGGAACTGGAACGTGCCGCCTTGCATGACGCTTTAACCGGGTTACTCAACCGGCGGCATTTTTATCAGATAACTGAGCCAGAACAGATACACACAACATCGTTAACGCAGGATTACAGTTTGCTGCTAATCGACACCGATCGGTTTAAAAGCATTAACGATCTTTTCGGGCATTTAAAAGGGGATGATGTACTTTGCGCGCTGTCACGCACGCTGGAATCTTGTGCAAGAAAAGACGATCTGGTTTTTCGTTGGGGGGGAGAAGAGTTTGTACTGCTTTTGCCACGAACGTCTTTAGATGCAGCCCTTAATCTCGCTGAAGTCATACGCGCGACGGTAGCCAAGGTGAGCCTCCCTGGCCTTCCCCGCTTTACCGTCAGTATTGGTGTGGCGCGACACGAAGCCAATGAAAGTATTGATGAGTTATTTAAGCGCGTGGACGACGCATTGTACAAAGCCAAAAATGAAGGTAGAAACAGAGTGTTGGCTGCCTGATGACTGCCCTGTCTAGCGACTACGTTTAGCGTGGCGCTCCCAGTTATCCCGTTTCGCCTGTACCGTTTTACGTAGCGCCACATAACATGCCCCGCTGCCGCCATGGTGCGGCAGTGCGGTGCAGAAGGCCTGCACATCATCAAACTCCGTTAACCAACGCGCGACGTAGCTACGAACGATGTTGGCATGAGAGTTATCATCACGCCCCTTACCGTGAATCACCAGGACGTTGCGCAACCCATCCTGCTGCGCCTGTAAAATAAAGCTAAATAGCATCTGGCGGCAGATTTCAACAGGCTGTCGCACAAGATTAAGGCTTGCTTGTTGCGGATATTTCCCGGTTCGCAGCTTGTCAGTCACGCCATGCTGTACCCCTTCGCGACGAAACGCCAGCGGAACACTCAGCGGGACGATATCCAGAAAACCTGTCGAGAGAAAGTTATCCAGCTGCAGCGTATCAATACGTGCCGGAGCTCGAAGATTACGCGTTGGCTGCCAGTGAACATCAGCGCATCCTTTCAGTGGTTGAACATCCCCCATGGCGTCAAGAAACAGCGATGCGTCATCAAGGTTCATGTTTCATCCTCCAGCGATTACTTGCGACGGTCATTATCATAACCGCGCACTATTATACCGACAACGGTTTACGGTTATTTCCAATAACGCACCGTTCGACATTCCGTTACCCCCACAAGTTAAGATCCGTTTTTAGGGGTATAGATGCGACTATCACTGACATGATAATGTGTAACCCCGCCTGTAATGAGAGAAACGGATGCTGAACTTACTTGAAGACATCATTGCAACGCCCCTTGGCCCGTTGTGGGTAATTTGCGATGAGCAATTTCGCCTGCGTGCGGTTGAATGGGATCAACATCGCGCTCGTATGGAGCAATTGCTGGATATTCATTATCGTTCTGAGGGTTATCAGCGTATTGCTGCCAAAAACCCCGGAGGGCTAAGCGATAAGCTGGCAGAGTATTTTGCGGGAAATCTCAGCATTATAGACACGCTTGAAACCGCAACAGCGGGAACCCCTTTCCAGCGCGAGGTCTGGAAAGCGTTGCGTACTATACCTTGCGGGCAGGTCATGCATTATGGACAACTGGCTGAACAGTTGGGGCGCCCCGGTGCCGCCAGAGCCGTTGGCGCGGCTAATGGTTCCAATCCTGTCAGCATCGTCGTCCCGTGCCACCGCGTGATTGGACGGAATGGCACAATGACGGGATATGCGGGTGGCGTGCAGCGAAAAGAGTGGTTATTGCGCCATGAAGGCTATCTGTTACTCTAGAATCCAGGCAATTAATGCCTTATTCATCACACTTCCACACAATACGCCCACAAATAAAGTGCGGTTAATCATATAGATACAAACATTCAACTCGCTTATGCCTGAATTATTCTCTATTGGGAGTAGCTCAGGCTTACGTGCTCCCCAAAAAGATGTTAAAATTGACAAATATCAATTACGGCTTGAGCAGACCTATGATCCCGGAAAAGCGAATTATACGGCGCATTCAGTCTGGCGGTTGTGCTATCCATTGCCAGGATTGCAGCATCAGCCAGCTTTGCATCCCGTTCACACTTAACGAGCATGAGCTTGACCAGCTCGATAACATCATCGAGCGCAAAAAGCCTATCCAAAAGGGGCAGACGCTCTTTAAAGCAGGTGACGAACTTAAGTCACTCTATGCTATCCGTTCCGGAACGATTAAAAGCTATACCATTACCGAACAAGGCGATGAGCAAATCACCGGTTTCCACCTGGCGGGCGACCTGGTTGGTTTTGACGCGATTGGCAGCGGTCATCACCCAAGCTTTGCCCAGGCGCTGGAAACATCAATGGTATGCGAAATTCCTTTCGAAACCCTGGATGACCTGTCCGGTAAAATGCCAAACCTGCGTCAACAGATGATGCGCCTGATGAGTGGCGAAATCAAAGGCGACCAGGACATGATCCTGCTGTTGTCGAAGAAAAATGCTGAAGAGCGCCTGGCGGCCTTTATCTACAATCTGTCCCGCCGTTTTGCCCAGCGCGGCTTCTCTCCACGCGAGTTCCGTCTGACAATGACCCGTGGTGATATCGGTAATTACCTCGGCCTGACGGTTGAAACCATCAGCCGCCTGCTCGGTCGCTTCCAGAAAAGCGGTATGCTGGCGGTGAAAGGTAAATATATCACTATTGAGAATAGCGACGCGCTGGCCGTCCTTGCTGGCCACACGCGTAACGTTGCGTAACCTTCTCAGTTAACCTTCTGTCAAATTGCTAAATTACCCCAATTTAATGGTTTGGCAGAAGGCACTTCTGCTCTGAGCATAATTAAAAGATAAATACTCAAAGCGTACTCAATATAAATATCCCCATCATTAATGCTGTCACAATAACTACGGTTAAACACGCTTTCCTGCCTGGTAGCATAAAAAACCTCTGAGGTGATTCAGTTAAATAACCAGACAATTCCATGGTCAGGCGTTTACTTCTATAAATTGTCCAATATTATCAACCGGGGGATAATGGCGCAGGATAGCAGAAGTCAGCACACCAATAGCAACGGTGACAGGCGCAGGAAAACGTATTTGGGTGAGCATCTTTATCGCGCCGGGTATCCCAGGCTACCTCACCCGCATCAACAGAGGTCAACCCGTTATCCGGGCAGTTGAAACGTCCACACACCCAAACTTTTTCCGTGTAGCGCGCAAGCACAATAGAAACAACGGAAAATGGTTTAAATTGAGCGGGATGTGGGGAAAAGCTGGAGATTTCCCCAGTTTATTGATCTGGTAAGAGGTTCTCCCCTGTTTCAATCCACATTATTGGGTTACTCTTTTAAATACAAACTGCGGTGACAGTTGTAAGGAGACCCTGTATGGCTATGTATCAAAACATGCTGGTAGTCATCGATCCAAACCAGGACGATCAACCAGCATTACGGCGAGCTGTTTATTTGCATCAACGGATTGGTGGCAACATTAAAGCCTTTTTGCCGATCTATGACTTTTCCTACGAGATGACCACCCTGCTGTCGCCGGACGAACGTACGGCAATGCGTCAGGGGGTCATCAGCCAGCGAACAGCATGGATACGTGAGCAAGCGAAATACTATATCGAAGCAGGGATCCCGCTTGATATTAAAGTGGTCTGGCACAACCGTCCCTTCGAAGCCATCATCCAGGAAGTTATCAGCGCTAAGCATGACCTGGTGCTCAAAATGGCACACCAACACGACCGCCTTGAAGCCGTGATTTTCACACCAACCGACTGGCATTTATTGCGTAAATGTCCAAGCCCGGTGTGGATGGTCAAAGATCAGCCGTGGCCGGAAGGTGGTAAAGCGCTGGTAGCGGTGAACCTCGCCAGTGAAGAGGCATATCACAATGCACTCAACGAAAAACTGGTCAAGGAAACATTGCAGCTCGCAGAACAGGTTAACCATACCGAAGTACATCTGGTGGGCGCCTATCCTGTAACGCCTATTAACATTGCGATTGAGCTACCTGAATTTGATCCCAGCGTGTACAACGACGCCATCCGTGGACAACATCTGCTGGCCATGAAGGCATTACGCCAAAAATTCAGTATTGATGAAAAAGTTACGCACGTTGAAAAAGGATTGCCTGAAGAGGTCATCCCGGATTTAGCTGAGCATTTACAGGCGGGTATCGTGGTACTCGGCACCGTTGGGCGCACCGGCATATCAGCTGCGTTTCTGGGGAATACTGCAGAACAGGTTATCGACCATCTGCGTTGCGACCTGCTGGTTATCAAACCAGATCAGTACCAGACCCCGGTTGAACTGGACGACGAAGAAGACGATTAATCCTGTAGCAAATGCCGGATGGCGATGTCATCCGGCATGACATGTACTTAGTGCTTTTCCTCGCCTCCGAGGAAATAGATACCGAGCGGAATAGCCAGCAAAATGGTAAAAACCATACTGTAGACGCAAATCATTGCGGATTGAATGGCATACATCGAGGCTGTCCAGTCGGAAAGCGGAATGTCATACTGTTCAATGACGCCACCAATTGTCGCGCGCGTCACAACCGATGCCGCAATGATGAATACCCCAAGCAGACATAACAGAAACTTCCGTCCCTTCGCTGTCTTCAACTTAGCCATGATCATAGTACCGTCCTTTTGCAGATGAAAACCGTGTTACTTTGCAGCAACAATACCATGACATCAACTTACTGTCTGCTACATACACCACACTCAGACTTGACATGCGCACTCTTCGCCTGAAAATAACGCTGATTGTATTATTTCTCTCTCCTTTTGATTAATGATCTGACAGCCTGAACTGGGTAAAATATCCGCTGATGAAGGATGTCAGATGATATTTAGCTAACACGAAGTTACCTGGGAGAATCATGATCGCTGAACTGTTTATAAATAATGCGTTTAATTTAACGGTAATTCTCAGCAGCTGTGCAGCGTTAGTCCTGATGAGCGTCTGGTTTCATCGTAGTGAAAAACACTGCAAAGGATTCATATTCCATGCAGCACAGTTTTTTGTTTATGCCATTATCATTGGTACGTTTGGCACTATTGCGAATAACGTCATCGAGAGTTATAAGCTGAAATTTATCTCCCCAAGCGTGGTCGACTTTATCTGTACCTCATTGATTGCGTTGATCCTGACGATAAAACTCTTTCTGGTCATCAACCAGTTTGAAAAAACGCAGATTAACAAGGGCAGAGATATCACCAGTGCGAGGATCATGTCGCGCATCATAAAGATTACGATCGTCGTCGCCATCATCTTGCTGTACGGCGAGCATTTCGGCATGAGCTTGTCAGGGCTGTTAACGTTCGGCGGCATCGGCGGTATCGCTGTCGGTATGGCAGGTAAAGATATCCTGAGTAATTTTTTCTCTGGCATTATGCTCTACTTTGACAGACCGTTTAGCATCGGTGACTGGATCCGCTCCCCGGACCGAAATATCGAAGGTACGGTGACTGAAATTGGCTGGAGAATGACCAAAATAAATACCTTCGACCACCGTCCGTTATATGTGCCGAACTCAATTTTCTCTTCCATAAGTGTAGAAAACCCGGGACGGATGAGTAATCGACGAATCAAAACGGTGATCGGGTTACGTTATGAAGATGCTGATAAAATTGGCGCAGTTGTCGAGTCGGTCAGAAAAATGCTGCAAAATCATCCCGGAATAGATCAAAAGCAAACCCTGCTGGTCTATTTTAATGAGTTTGCCGATTCATCGCTGAATATCATGGTGTATTGCTTCACGAAAACCACCGTGTGGCAGGAGTGGCTTGCTGTACAGCAAGATGTGTACCTGAAAATTATTACAATAGTTCAGGAAAACGGTGCTGACTTTGCGTTCCCCAGTCAGACGTTGTATATGGATAACACCGAGGCACAACCTTCTGCCCACTAACCAAAACCAAGACGCGGATATCCGCGTCTTTTTGCATTTATTTCAGTGACGCGATATCAATGACAAAGCGGTATTTCACATCGCTTTTCAACATCCGTTGCCACGCGGTATTAATATCCTGAATATTGATAACCTCAACATCGGCAGTAATGCCATGCTGACCGCAGAAATCCATCATCTCCTGAGTTTCCGCAATCCCCCCAATGACCGAACCCGCAACGGATCTTCTACCGAGGATCAACGGAACCGTGTTCAGGAACGGATCCAACGGCCCCAGATACCCAACCAGCACCAACGTTCCGCTCAGCGCCAGCGTTGGAATATACGGGTTCAGATCATGTACGTATGGAACAGTATCAATAATCAGGTCAAACTGATTCGCTGCGGTTTTCATCTGCTCGCTGTCTGTTGAAAGCACAACATGACTGGCTCCCAGGCGTCTGGCATCAGCTTCTTTGCCTGGCGACCGCGTGAACAACGTAACTTCAGCCCCCAATGCTTTAGCAAGCTTGATCGCCATGTGTCCCAGCCCACCCAATCCAACAACAGCGACTTTACTCCCCGGTCCAACCTGCCAGTGACGTAACGGCGACCATGTGGTGATACCGGCGCACAACAACGGTGCAGCGCCACGTAAGTCGATGCCTTCCGGCACCCTCACGACGAATTTCTCGGTCACGACAATCTTGTCAGAATAGCCACCGAAAGTCGGCAGGCCATCATGACGGTCCGTGTCGTTATACGTAAGGGTGTTCCCCTCTTCGCAATATTGCTCAAGACCCTGCTCGCAGGCGCTACAGTGCTGACATGAATCAACCATACACCCCACGCCGGCAAGATCGCCGACCGCGAATTTTGTTACCGATTTCCCAACATGCACTACACGGCCTATTATTTCGTGGCCGGGTACCATCGGATATGTAGCGCCGCCCCAGTCATTGTAGGCACTGTGGATGTCGGAGTGACACACCCCACTGAATAATATTTCAATGACGACATCATCTTCACGCGGATCCCGGCGAACAAAACTGTGCGGGACCAGATCTTCTTTCACCGCCAGCGCGGCATAACCCTTCACATTCATGACCATTCAGATCTCCTCAGGGATAAAGTGCACCTCAACCAGCATAGCTCAGGGCAACAGGTTGTACTCGGCGTCAGCGACCGGCTCCAGCCATTCATTCGATGCGCCTGCTGCCGGGATTTCTACCGCAATATGGGCAAACCAACTATCACGAGCAGCACCGTGCCAGTGTTTCATGCCCGCCGGAATATGAACCACATCCCCCGTTTTCAGTTCTCGCGCGGGTTGATTCCACGCCTGGTACCAGCCTCTGCCGCCAGTCACCAGCAGGATTTGACCGCCCTGATGATGAATATGCCAAAAATTACGGCAGCCAGGTTCAAATGCCACGTTACCAATCACCACGCCTTCCATTGAAAGCATGGTCAGATAACTGGTCCCGGTGAAATACTTTGCATAGGCTTCATTTTTCTCTCCCCGGGGAAAAATGCTGTTGCCATCAAATTGTTTGTTCATCGTGACGCCTGCAGGGGTATTAACTGACTGTATTCCTGAAACACATTCATCAAGAACTGTACGGGCATTTTCCGCAATCTCAGCACCACAGTGCTGCTCAAGTAGCGTAATAAACTCGATAAGTTGCTCAGGGCGGAACCCAACATTCAGGCTGATCGCGAAGTGACTTTTCAGTTGGCTGTTCACGCCGCCCAGTACGGCTAACGCAGAGACGGTTGCCAGTTCACGGGTCGGCCAGTCCAGCACATCACGCTGAAAAATATCGCCAAACAGATGCGCTTTAAGCCAGGTATCAATGGCAGGAGCAAAATCAAATAACGGGCCGCTAACCGGCTGTCCAACCAGTTGGGTTTGCGTTTGGCTTCCCGCCAGCAGGCTGTTCCAGTCAGCGGGTTGCGGCGTAGCGGAGTTCCCTTCTGGATCCACAATCCCGTTTTCTTTACGGCCATTCACTACCGACATCAAGCACGACAGGCCATTCAGACTGCGGGGAAAACCACAGTAAGCGTAAAGCTGCTGTAAAATCTCTTTCACTTCATTCAGCGTTAGCCCTGCATCTAACCCTGCATTAAGCGCGGCCTCCAGCTTATCTATCTGTCCTGTTGCGGTGAAAGCTGCAATGGGGACGACTGCCAGCTGTCTGGCATTCAAATGATTTGACATGTTCGATTCTCCGGACAGGCGACAGTCTCTGCCGCCGGATGCTGAAAACGACAAAATTATAGAGGCTCAGCGTATCGACGATTAGAGGGTTAAATAAGGACAAACCTATGAGGACAAGTCATGAATAGCGCTGCCAGCGCACTATCCACTACAGATCCTGCGCGGGCAACTTTGTCATCCGGCAGAATCTACGTATTACGCTACAATCTCGATTAAATTACCGTCGGGGTCCTGAATTACGGCCTCGTAATACCCGTCACCGGTGGTTCGTGGTCCGGAGACCAGAATGCCCTGCTCTTTTGCGCGTATCGCCAGAGCGTCAACATGCCCCGTACCACCGACAGAGATAGCAAGATGCACCCACCCTGAAGTGTTATTGTCAGGTACAGGGTGGGTCAGTCCCGGTTTGGTCATTAACTCAATCGCAATGTCCTCACCAATGTTGACAAAATAAGATTCAAACCCGGGATTGGTTTTGCTGCAGTATTTTTCGTTTATCACACCATCAAAAAGCGACACCCAGAACCGGGCTTGTCGCTCAAGATCCCGGGTCCATAACGCCATGTGTGCAATTTTCATCGCGATCCTCTCATCGTTTTATTCTGAACGGTACGCTCCCGCTAAGGGATATTGACATCCTGCATTATAATGCACGATTATGCACGTTATTGCTCGATGTTTATTTTTATGGAGTTCTCATGCTCGATTACGCAGCATTCCCGGATCAACGCCAGGCGCTTATCTATCAGATCCTGCAGGAAAACGGCAGAGTGATCTGTACGGAGCTGGCCGCCCGCTTGGGGGTGTCAGAACATACGATCCGCCGTGATTTACATGAGTTGTGCAAAGAAGGTGTTTGCAAGAAAGTCTATGGCGGAGCTGTCATTTCACTACCAGAGTCAGCTGACATCGCAGTACGCAAGAATATTAATGCAGCGAAAAAGAACAGCATCGCGCAAAAATGCGCCCGGCTAGTAAAATCCGGTAGCTGTATTTTTATCGACACAGGAACAACCAACCTGGCAATGGCTGAAGCCCTTCCCGCTGAGCTGGCATTAACCGTCGTGACAAATTCACCTGATATTGCCGCCGTACTGCTGAAAAAACCGCTATTCGAGGTCATCATGTTAGGTGGGCCCGTGCAGCGATCGTCCGGTGGGTGCGTGGGTCCGACAGCCATTGCCCAGGTACAGGATATTTTATTTGATCAAGGTTTTATTGGTGGTTGTGCAATGGCACCGGAGTCCGGACTAACCGGATTTGATTACGCCGATTGTGAGTTTAAAAAAGCGGTAATTAAGCAGTGTAACGAAACTATCGTCGCACTGACTGCGGATAAGATCCCTGCCGTCGCACGTTATGTTGTCACTGCCAGCAGTAATATTGATGTCATTGTCGTGGAGGAAAACATCAGCAAACAGTACGGCACCGCTTTTCAGGCGCATGACATCCGCATTTACACCGTATAACGGTAGCGCAGTCTTTTTACTTACAGATTCAACGGAATATCACGGTGCTAAAAGTAGCACCAGCCGTCAATGGGGTAATGGCTGACAGATAGTCCAGGCGAATTCTGTGATGGTGTTCATGGCACTCCACAAGCAAGAATTCCTCTTTGTCTGCTGTGGTACATGTCGTCACAGCCCTGGCATCAAAGTGTTCCCCAGTAGTCAGTTCAATGCGCAGCAAATAGTGATAAAGACAGGCAATCTCCAGATAGTCATGCAGATCGCAATCTACGGGATGGTACTTTTCTGCAGCACACATAAATGCCCCCCTTTCCAACGTCCACGCCAGTTCGGGAAATAGCTCACGCGACTTCCCGAACATGCGACACTATTTCAGCGCTTCAATAGGTGCGCCAAAGTTGATATGCAACACATTGCCGTCGATCACCAGTGCAGGAACAGACTTCACTCCGATTCGCTCCGCCTCTGCAACGCGATCAGGTTGTTCTCCCAAATGAATAACGTCGATTTCCACATCGCGGGACAGATGCTGCAGCAGTGTTTCTTCTGCGGAAACGCAAACCGGGCAACCAGCATGATAAAAACGGGCTTTGGTCATGATATATCTCCTTTGAATTATAGTATCGATTCGATACTATAATTGATGCTACGCCAGTTTTATGCTTTGTCAATATAGTTTTTAGTCGATACTATATGTCGAGGAGGATTTTGTTATGCATGACATGTCGCTTTTTGACGTACTGGACAGGCTGTCTGGTCTGACGCGGATGTGGTTTCGCCAGCATCCTTTACTGGCGGATCTTCAGCCAGTACAGCTCAGTGCGTTGATGTATCTCGCACGCTGTAATCGCTACTCCAATACGCCTCTCGCCGTGACGGACTACCTCGGCCTCACCAAAGGAACGGTGTCACAATCGCTAAAGTTGTTGGAATCAAAAGGACTGGTGGTACGAACGCAGGATGACAGGGATAAGCGTAGCGTTCATCTGCAGCTCACCGAGTCGGCCAAAAATCTGCTGGATGCCCTACTTCCCCCCTCATTTTTGGTAACGGGAGAATCTGCGATGGGTGAACGCGCGGGTTTACTCAAGGAGCTACTTTTCGAACTGCTGCGAGACATTCAGCGCACCAGTAATGTGCCGGGATTTGGTCTTTGCCAGAGCTGCCGGTTCCACCAAAAAGTAAATGGTCGAGGTTTTTGTGATTTAACGAAAGAACCGCTGAGCGAGGATGACTCGACGTTAATTTGTCGGGAGCATCAGCCCCCGGACGTCTAATCTTCTCTGATTTAGTGTCTTCAATGTGGTCGGGTTGCCGCTTTCCAGGATAACCACTCGCGCCAGGCATTTGACGCGTCGATATCATGGTAACCGAGTTCCGACGCCATATCGTCTACATTTCTGCGGATTACGTATGTTGCAGGTGGTTCAGATCCCTTAGCATCCGCTTGAGGCATTTGATTTTATTCTTATCGCGTATTGCCGCTGAAAACTTACTGAGCTGAAAAAACGTTTTGTCACCAAAACCATCAATGACTTTAAAGCAATATTCCTGGCGCGCGACATCCCAGGCGTAGACGATGTTTTTACAATGTAGGGAGTTAATAATGACACCGGTACTGACAAACCACGCTAAAAAAACATTCAACTTCTGCAATTTGCTGGCATCAAGTTCTTTGTTCAGAGCAAGCTGATAAAGAGTTTGAGCAATGTGACCATGCTCATCACACTCCTTCACAGTGAGTTGTCCTATTCCTTTATTTGTTTCAACCAATCCTTCAATTTTTTGCATATAAAATGCGTCGGTTTGGTGACTCAACTTACATTCTTTGATGTCCCGGTAGACCTCACGTAGCTTGCTTTTATACTTCGCGATGCCTGGAATCACGATTTTAACCAGCAGTTTACAATCCTGTGGATGCTGGAAGACGTAGCGATCGTTACCTCGTGCCAGTAAGTCTTCATCTTTCAATATAAGTACTTGCTTCATAATGTTTTTTATTTTTACCCTACGTGAAATGGAGTTGCCTCAACGAAGAGTTGCCTCAGCCAAAAAATATTGTGTATCTATCTATTTCAATAGTTGTTAAACAGATTGCAAATTCACCCAATAAACAACGTTTGTTGTGACGCACTGAAGCAAAGTAACAGTGGGATGAGCAGCAGATTGAACGTCTGGAGATACTGTTGGAGGAGCTTTATTTTTTGATGTTGTTAACGAAGGTAAACAGAGGAAGGTATTCAACTGAGCGTCATTTACCGTGACCTATGGGGCTGCCGCCAGAGGCCGCACGCGAATGGATGAGGCCGGATGTTGAAGGGAAAGAAGTCGAGGAGATTGCAGACGATGGTTTCGTGCCAGCAGCAAAATTGATATGACAGGTCGTAACACATACAGGCAAGAATATAAAAATCAGAGAACCAAACTAAATTGCGTCAGATAACCAGATGAAACACGGCAAGGAAAAGTCTCTATGGATATATTTCATACTAATTCACGACTATAATCGTTACCTGCATTCTCGCCGTCGTGCGCCAGGAAACGACACCCGGACAATTAAAATTGGATCTCCTGCACGACCCTAATTTATCGTTTAGATGCCGGGCATCGTTTGTACAAGGTAAGGTTAAGGTACCGATGATTCAGGCGGAAACACTCTGCCGGCGAAGATGACTGATCCCCAAAAGCATTGGTCCCAGAAGCGCAAAAGAGACAACCAGAATAATCAGTTCAGGAAGCCAGAATGTAGAAATAAATATTAATACTATAATTTCCCAGTTATGCAATTTTCCCGGTTGTTCATATGTCATCAAGACATACAATGTTGCAAAAAGACACAAAACAAAAAACGCGTAACAGATAGTAATCAAAAACATCCATAATCCTTTGTTTATAAGCGAGTAACTGCACTTACAAGTCAGAGCATGTCAACCATGCGAAATATACAGTTTTTCCCTGCTGTTTAGCAATATAATGCAGGCCCCTGAAACACCAGGAAATACCCCCCCAGAGAAGAGGCTGGTTTGGGTATATGTCTGGCACAGATACTAACGTTACGATAACTGGGGTCCGGTTAAGCTACAATGCCTATTACATAAGGCTTCTCCGGAGAGAAACCCGTTTATTCAACAGACAATGGCGCCACTGTAGATAGTAGAAATCTCTTGCGCAGTGCCAATAAAATTAATTCTAACCCACATGCAATCCATATTATTTTTCACACCTGCAAATAACCGCAATCACAATCTGATAACCCGACCAGATACCAATAGTGACTTAATTAGACTGAAGTCTAACCACAGGCATAAACACATGACATAATATTAACAAGCGTTGATTTATTGCAATGATGACAATCATCATCCATTTCAGGACTACGCACCATGGCATTTTCGAATACTTTGTTCATCAGTTGACGTATCTTAAATGCTATCGCCTGGGCGGCACGATCTCTTTTTCCTTCAAATATGACATGTTGCTGCTAATGAGGTTAATACTGGTTATCCGGAGATGCTGGCGCTGAAGTCAGCGCCAGTTCTGGTTTTTGAAGTGGTTAACGAAGGTTAACAGGAGAACATACGCAACTAGTGTTTAACAATATACATAGTGCGACTGTATGCCACATCTTCCGGGTTGGTAATCGGATACCCCTTCAGCCACGGTTTAATTAAACGCCCGTTGGTGTACTGATAAATCGGCGCAATAGGCGCCTGTTCCATCAGGATCTTTTCTGCTGCGTTATAATCAGCGTTCCGTGCTTTCTCTGTATTTTCCAGCGTCGCCTGAGTCAACACTTTATCGTATGCCGGATTGTTAAAGCGGGAAATATTTCCCGTATGGGTCGAGGTTAATAACGACAGGAATGTGGATGGCTCGTTGTAATCTCCTACCCAGGATGCGCGGATCACATCAAAATTACCGGTATTACGGCTATCAATGTACGTTTTCCATTCCTGGTTCTGTAATTTCACATCCACACCAAGATTTTTCTTCCACATGGAAGCCACAGCAATAGCAATCTTCTGATGATTTTCAGACGTGTTATACAACAACGTCAATTTCAGTGGTTTCTGAGGACCATAACCGGCCGCACGCAGCAGCGTTTTCGCCTGAGCGTTAAGCTCTTCCTGACTCATTTGTTCAAACGGAGAAGGTTCCGGGATAAATCCAGCCGTCACATCAGGCGTAAAATGCCATGCGGGTTTTTCTCCAGTCCCCAATACTTTCTCCGCCATCAGACGGCGATCGATAGTCATACTGAGCGCCAGACGCACGCGTGAATCGGCAGTCGGTCCTTTTTGCGTGTTAAACGCATAGTAATAGGTACCAAGCTGCGGCGGCGTATAAACCTGGCCAGGAATATCCTTCAATAGCTTCTGATACATATTTTTCGGGAAGGACTCAGTAATATCAATATCGCCAGCAAGATAGCGTTTGGTCGCGGCAGATTCCTGGTTAATCGGCAGGAAAGTCACTTTTTGCAGCACTGTTTTGCCGTTGTCCCAATAATGTGTGTTCGGCACAACTTCCAGTTTCTCATTAACCACACGGTCTTTCAGCACATAGGCACCGTTACCGATAAGGTTGCCTGGCTTCGTCCACTCTTTACCGCTTTCGACATTGGCTTTTTGGACGGGATAAAACGCAAAGCTCGCTGTCAGGTTGGCAAACCAGGGTAGCGGTTTGTCCAACTGCACTTTGAAGGTATGCGCATCCACCGCGCTGACACCCAACTTATCGGGCGCGGCTTTGCCATCGATGATCGCCTGGGCATTGTTGATCCCCGCAAGCGCGGCAAACCAGGCAAAAGGCGATAGTGTTTTCGGGTCCACCAGACGCTGCCAACTGTAGACAAAATCCTGTGCTGTTACCGGCGTACCATCGGCCCATTGAGCATTATCGCGCAACGTAAACGTCCAGATGCGGTTATCATTACTCTTCCACTGTGTGGCAACACCAGGAATGATCTCACCCTTGTCATTCTGGTTGACCAGCCCTTCGAATAAATCGCGAATAACCTGAATTTCTGGAAGCCCAACGGCTTTTGCCGGATCGAGTGACGCTGGCTCATCTTTTATATGACGCACCAGTTCTTGCTTTTCTGCCAGTACCGTCCCGCTGGGAACATCCGCAGCATAAGATAAAGAAATGCTGCTAACCAACAGCGCACAACAGGTTACTGAAACAGAATGCCTCATAAAATACCCTCAATTCTGGCCACTAAGTGAATGAGTCATTATTTGTATCGCCAGCAGGAAATGCAATTAACTTCCAACAGGAAAGTGATATTACACCTGAAAAGATAAGTGTGTGAAAACGATTTGATTATCCATACATTTTGCACAACACTGCGAGTAACAATTCATGCATTCAGAGATGATTATGACCGTTACCCGTCCCCGTGCCGAGCGTGGCGCATTTCCGCCAGGAACTGAACATTACGGACGTTCACTATTGGGCGCCCCGCTAATCTGGTTCCCGGCGCTGGCAGCCGATCGTGAAAGCGGTTTGATACTGGCGGGGACTCACGGTGATGAAAACTCATCAGTCGTCACCCTGTCCTGTGCCTTACGTACGCTGAACCCTTCCCTGCGTCGTCATCATGTAGTGCTGGCCGTTAACCCTGACGGTTGCCAGTTGGGTCTGCGTGCAAATGCAAACGGCGTTGATCTTAACCGTAACTTTCCGGCTGCAAACTGGAAATCTGGCGAAACGGTATATCGTTGGAACAGCAGCGCAGAAGAGCGTGATGTGGTGTTATTGACCGGCGATCATCCGGGATCAGAGCCCGAGACCCAGGCACTATGCCAACTTATTCACCACATTCATCCTGCATGGGTAGTTTCTTTTCACGACCCGCTGGCCTGTATTGAAGATCCCAGACACAGCGAATTAGGCGCGTGGCTGGCGCAGTCGTTCGAATTGCCGCTGGTAACCAGCGTCGGTTATGAAACGCCAGGTTCTTTTGGTAGCTGGTGCGCCGATCTAAACCTGCATTGCATTACTGCAGAATTTCCGCCCATTTCATCGGATGAAGCGAGCGAAAAATATCTGCTGGCAATGTCTAACCTTTTGCGCTGGCATCCTTGAGATGAAGCTGCCCGGTTGTAAAATGCAACGCAGGTTCTGCATCTCGGGCCAGCCAGGTTGGGCCATCCAGATCGGCAAAGCTGACCTGTGGCGTAAGCGGCAATGCAGCGCCGATCGCCCTGGATGTACACAACATACATCCGAGCATCAACGCAAATCCCTGCTCGCGGGCTTCTGCCGCCAGCGCCAGCGCCTCCGTCAGTCCGCCTGTCTTATCAAGTTTAATATTCACCATTTCATAGCGGCCGTGCAGCGCTTTCAGACTACTTCGGGTATGGCAGCTTTCATCTGCACAGATAGGCAGCGGATGCACGAAATTCTCCAGCGCGGCATCATCATGAGCCGGCAGAGGCTGCTCCAGCATCGCAACGCCTAAATCCGCCATTAACTGACAGCGTGCGGCCAGCCCTTCAGCACGCCAGGACTCATTAGCATCGACAATGATTGTCGCCTCAGGCACAGCCTCCCGGATCGCAACCATCCTTTCACTGATTAAGTGTGCATCCAGTTTGACTTTCAGCAATCGGGCGCCGTTATCCCAGAGCGCAGTCGCACTCGCTGCCATTTGCTCCGGCGTGCCTATCACGACGGTTTGCGCGGTCGTTACTGTTGCATCCAGTTCAGTACCAACGTAGTCGGCCAGAGACTGTTGTTGCTGACGTGCATTGAGATCCCAAAGCGCACAGTCAACGGCATTACGCGCCGCCCCCGCGGGCAGCAATGCCTGCAGCGCTTCACGCGTCAAACCGTGTTCCAGTTGTGGCACAACACTCATAATTTGAGCCAGTACCGACGCATCGCTTTCGCCATAGCGAGGATAAGGCGTACATTCTCCAGTCCCTTTTACACCATTCTCTTCCAGTTCAACCACCACCACATGCGCTTCGGTCCTGCTCCCACGGGCAATAACAAAGGGAGTGTGTAGCGGCCAGGCTTCCTCATACACCTTAACTGATCTCATTTGTTTTCCTTAATGCAGTCCCTGAAGCGGATATCCGCAAATAGCGTTTGCCGTGTTAACTGCTGATGGCATAAACTAGCCTTGACGTTAACTATATGTAAACAGGAAGATAACCATGTCACAAACCGTTCATTTCCAGGGCAACCCGGTTGCAGTCGCCGGCTCCATTCCTCAGGCTGGAAGCAAAGCTCAGGCTTTTACCCTTGTGGCTAAAGACCTGTCTGACGTTACGCTGGGCCAGTTCGCAGGCAAGCGCAAAGTGCTGAATATTTTCCCAAGTATTGATACTGGCGTGTGCGCGGCATCGGTACGTAAGTTTAACCAACTGGCGACAGAAATCGACAACACCGTTGTACTGTGTATTTCAGCCGACCTGCCATTCGCCCACTCTCGTTTTTGCGGCGCGGAAGGTCTGAGCAACGTTATCACGCTGTCCACCCTGCGTAACGCAGAATTCCTGAAAAACTACGGCGTTGAAATTGCCGAAGGTCCGCTGAAAGGTCTGGCTGCTCGTGCCGTTGTCGTTATCGACGAAAATGACAACATCGTGTTCAGCCAACTGGTAAATGAGATTACCAACGAGCCTGACTATGATGCAGCGTTGGCCGTGCTGAAAGCCTAAGTTGCCCTGAATACAAAAATGCCTCCAGCCAGTTGGAGGCATTTTTATTTGCATCATTACTCTTCGCTTTTTTTCTGCTGACTCAGACCATACTCGCGTAACTTATTGGCAATCGCGGTATGCGAAACCCCCAGGCGTTTGGCCAATTTACGCGTGCTGGGATAATTCATATAAAGCTGCGTCAACACGGAACGTTCAAAGCGGCTGGTGATTTCATCCAGTGACCCTTCCATCACCTCTTCTCCGACGGCAACGGTCGCTGCATCATAATCCGGCAATAAAATATCCTGCGGACGCAGTTCATAGCCTTCAAGCTGAGTTAACGCCCGATAGATAGCATTTTTAAGCTGACGCACATTACCCGGCCAGCCGTAGCGGGTTAGCACCGTGCTGAGATCGGCAGACAACTTCGGACGAGGTACACCCTGTTCGTCGGCAAAACGCGCCACAAACAACTCGGTGAGCGGCATAATATCTTGTGGGCAATCGCGTAGCGGCGGCAGATTAAGCGTCAGGACATTCAGACGATAATAGAGGTCCTCGCGGAAAAGACCTTTCTGCACCAGTTCCACCAGGTTCTTTTGCGTCGCGCAGATTACGCGAACATCAACATGAACTTCATGATCTTCCCCCACACGACGGAACGTCCCGTCATTGAGGAAGCGCAGCAATTTCGTCTGCATGCGCGGCGACATTTCGCCAATCTCATCCAACAGCACGGAACCGCCATTCGCCTGCTCAAAAAAACCTTTTTTACCTTCCGGTGCGTGACCAAACAGTTCGCTTTCTACCGCATCTTCAGGAATAGACGCGCAGTTCAACGCCAGATAGGGTTTTGACGCACGTGGGCTCGCCAGATGGCAGGCATGCGCAAAGAGATCTTTGCCCGTACCGGTATTCCCGGTGATCAGCAGCGGCGCACTCAGCGTCGCCAGCTTGCGCGCCTGTTCAACAACGTGTTTCATTTTGGCGCTGACGGCAATAATCTGGCTGAATGCGCTCAGATCCTGGGTGGTCATGTTTTGCAATTGACGACCCATGCGGAGGGTAGAACGTAACATCACTACGGCACCGGTTAGCATCTGCTCCTGGTTTTCACCCTGCAAATGGACTGGCGTAATCTCCATCAGGAAGTTTTGCCCGTTAATCACAACATGTTCACTATGGGAATCCTGCGGATTACTTTCCAGCCAGCGCTGGAAGTTAAACCCATTGATGAGCTGTGCAGCCGTGTGGTTGCGCATCCGCTCCTGGGGGTGGGCAAAAAGCTGGCAACTTGCCGGGTTTGCCATCTCCACTTTACTTTTCATATCCAGAGAAAGAACGGGTTCAGGCAATGCTTCAAGCAATGCGCTAAGCGCCAGATGTTCGCGTTCGGAAGGCATCCAGGGCACGGTACGGACGTCCGTTACCCCTGCGATACGGCGGATTTCGGCCATCAGGCTGCTGAAGTTAGTGAACTCCAGTTCCGCAAAATTAAGATAAATTCGCCCGATGGGGTCAATCTCGATACCGCGTAAATCAATGCTTCTCAGCACCAGTAAATCGAGCAATTCGCGGGTCAGACCAAGACGGTCTTCACAAAAGACTTCCAAACGCATAGGAACCTTCACCTGGACAAGGGATCATGTGTTAGATGATAAGCCAGTATTGGGTTAGCAGGAAGAACTCTGTCAACAAATATTGACAGCACGCTGGAAAATTGGGCACCGGGGCGTAAAGTTATACGATCGGTGCCCGTATTTACTCAACTTTCACGCGGGGATTTGTTCTTTTGTAAGGTCTCTTTCACCTGACCAATCAACTGACGGCGGAAATCCCCCAGTCGCGGTTTATCATCATCAATCCACGGTAATGGACGGCACAGCTCCATCGCTTTAATCCCCAGACGCGCTGTTAACAAGCCCGCGCCAATCCCCTGCGCGGCACGCGTGGATAACCGGGCTGCTAAATCCTGCGACATCCAGTCCATCCCTACTTCACGCACCAGCTCGCTGGCCCCGGCAAAGGCGATATTCAACAGCACCAGACGGAACAGACGCAAACGGCTGTAATACCCCAGTTCGATGCCATACAGCGTTGCAATGCGGTTAATCAAACGCAGATTTCGCCAGGCAATAAACGCCATATCCACCAACGCTAACGGGCTGACGGCAATCATCAGCGTGGATTCCGCCGCAGAACGACTGATCTCACGTCGTGCTTGCGCATCCAGCACCGGCTGCACCAGATGGGCATACAGGCTCAGAACTTCCCGATCATTTTGCGTTTCATGGATAGAGGCATACCAGCGCTGTAGCGCAGGATGAGACTGATCGATACCCGCCTGTTGCGCCAACTTTTCACAAAATGCGCGACCTTTTCCGGTTCCGTGACTGTGCAACAGTTCACGCGCTTCATCACGCTCGTGGGCGCGTTGACGTAAACGCCACAGCCGACGCCACTCGGTTGCCACCGACCCCACGCCTGCGCCAATAATCAGCGCGCCCGCAGCACAGCCCCCCAGCGCAACCCAGTCCTGAGTCTGCCAGGCGTTCATCGTCCACTGCACGCCCTGAGCAACCACACTGATGCCAAACAGTGCCAGCCCACCCATCACCATTTTGCGCCACAGGCTGCGCTTAGGACGTAATGCGGCATCAATCACGGCTTCAGCCTGACCTTCGTCTTCCAGCTGTTCATCCACTGTCGCCGGAGAGAAAGTCTGCGCTTCCGTATCGTTGAACATTTGCTGTGCTTTAAATGCCGTGTTTTGTTCCACTTCCAGAGGACCTGAGAAATCGATACGCGGTTTTAACGGCTCGCTCATCGCAATTTATCTCCTATTAAAAACTCCAACGCGGCATCCAGGCGAATATGCGGTAAGGGTTTATCCACATCCATGACCTGCGGGCGAAAGGCTTCAAACTGAAAACCCTGGCGATCCCAAAAAGCCTGGCCCGGTAAACGCGCAGGGACTTCTCCCGGATAGACGGTCAACGGCTCGCCGTCGCTCAGACGATTGCCGCGCAGCGCGGGGATCTTCTCGCCCTTCACATCAATCAGCCCGCTGGTGGTTGCCTGCACCGATGCCAGTCCCAGACAGTCCATACTGATGCCTTCAAACGCGGCATTTTGCCAGGCGTCCTGAATCAATTGCTGCAACAACGACACCATATTGGCATGCTGATCGACCGTGACGTGGTCGGCCTTAGTGGCAGCGAACAGCAACTTATCGATTACCGGCGAGAACAACCGCCGGAACAACGTGCGCTGACCATAATGAAAGCTTTGCATCAGTTGTGTCAGTGCCAGACGCATATCGTTAAACGCCTGTGGTCCGCTGTTAAGCGGTTGCAGGCAATCAACCAACACAATTTGGCGGTCAAAGCGCAGAAAGTGATTCTTGTAGAACCCTTTCACGACCTTTTCGCAGTAGTAATTAAACCTGTCGCGCAACATGCCTGCGTTGGTGTGTTTATCCGCCTGTGCCAGTTTTGACTCACCAAAAGCATCAACATCCGGCCACGGGAAAAACTGCAGCGCAGGTGCGCCAGCCATGTCCCCCGGCAGCACAAAGCGCCCGGGCTGAATAAAATGCAATCCCTGTTGTTTGCACTGATGCAGATAGTCCGTCCACGCAGCAGCAATCTCCGCCAGACGATTCTCATCGGCAGGCGCTAACGGATCTAATCCCTGACTTAACTGCCGCCATGTTGCCGACCATTCTGCCCGCTGTCCCTGCAATAACCCGGTCATTTGCCGGGACCAGCCAAGGTAATCCTGGGCCAGCATCGGTAAATCAAGCAGCCATTCCCCCGGATAATCGACGATTTCCAGGTACAACGTGGACGTATCTTTAAAATGACGCAGCAAAGAATCGTTGGATTTGTAGCGCAACGCCAGGCGAATTTCACTGACGCCGCGCGTCGGCGTCGGCCAGGTTGGTGGAGAGCCATAAAGCTGGGCCAGCCCCTCGTCATAGGTAAAGCGCGGAATACCAAAATCGCGCTGAGGAACCCGCTTTACGCCAAGCAGGCGCTCTTCACGCACACAACTGAGCAACGGCAGACGAGCACCGGCATGAATATTGAGTAACTGGTTTACCATTGCGGTAATAAACGCTGTTTTACCGCTGCGGCTAAGTCCGGTGACAGCCAGGCGCAGATGCCGATCTACGCCGCGATTAACCAGCGAATTGAGTTCATTTTTAAGTCGCTTCATCGCCATCCCGTTATGCTGAAGGAACCGAAGAAATTATAACAAACAGGAAGTAAAGATAAGGTTTAATACTGGGTTATCAACTGCCTGAAAGAAATCAGGCGACATCATTCATGTCGCCTTTAGCCAAAAGAAAGTATGCAGATTATTTATTCTCTACTTTAGGAAGATTAATCCCGCTGATACCGCCTTCGTTGGTTACCTGTGTATAGCCCATCCTGGTCAGCATATCTGTTGCCATCCCGGATTGGCGACCTGAGTTGCAATACAACTTCACAGTGTCGGTCTTATCAGGGACTTCTGCTGCAATTCGTGCCTGCAAATCCTTTAAAGGGATGTTGATGGCCCCCAGAACATGTTCCTGCTGATATTGCTCAGGAACACGAACATCAATCCAGTGCTCGGCCGCAAATACCGGCATGCCGATGACCAGCGCCAGCGCGAATACTCCTTTTTTCAACATAGTATCGTTCCGTTAAATGATGGAAAGTCACCTAACACTATATACTTGATCTTAAGGAAATATTGCGAGCATGCTATCACTGGCCATAGCGTTGGGAAATTTTCCTGGCAACTTTGTTTAATAATGGCTCCAGAACCAACACCAGCAACATCTTTAACGGACGGCGAGCTACGGATTTCACCGCCCACCCCGCAACGCCCGCGGGGCCGTAGCGAAGCGCAGTCAGAAGCACCAGCTTGCCTGCTATTTTAAAGCCCGGCTTAACCCTTTGCCCGGCACGTTGCCAGCGATTATTCATTTCAATCCTCACAATTGACGGAAACGACTGCGTAATGTGAAGGTATCCGATGTCACATAACGTTCCATTTCACGCAAACGCTTTTCGCTCGCGGCCAGTTCACGATCGACGGAATCTAACAGTTCCCCGCTCGATGGCTGTTGCTCGCCGGATGCGACGTTGTCCGGCATTGGATCCAGCACAAACGTCAACACGATGTAGGCAACTACAGTGAAAAAGGCCAGACCAAAAAAGACTGACAGTACCACCAGGATCCTTACCAGCTTCACGGGGACATCGAGATAGTGCGCAATACCGGCACAGACCCCTTTTACCATGCCCTGCTGTGGGATACGCCACAGTTTTTTGTTCAGGTTAACGCCCCCCATTAGCGGTCCCTCCAGTTTGGATGTTCGGCATCAAGGATATCTTCCAGCGCCTGAATACGTTCACGCATGCGCTGTGCATCATTGTTGAGTTCCACCAGACGTTGCTGATCGCTTTGCGACAGCTCACCACGGCTGGAACGGTTGCTGTAATGCAGCCACAGCCAGATCGGCAAAACAAACAGCACAAAGATAGTTAACGGAATGGCCAGAAATAGCGCGCTCATGAGTACTCCTTACAGGTGATGAGCGGCGGCGCGTTCGGGCGCCGCCAGTTGTTATTATTGCTTGTCTTGCTGCATTTTGGCTTTAAGCTGCGCCAGCTGCTCGCTGATTTCATCATCTGCTTTCAGGTCAGCAAATTGCTGATCCAGAGATTTTTGCTTACCAAAGTTATGGCTTTCGGCTTCCGCTTCCATCTGATCAATACGGCGCTCAAAAGATTCAAAGCGGGCCATTGCTTCATCCAGTTTGCCGCTGTCCAACTGACGACGGACATCGCGGGAAGAACTCGCCGCCTGATGACGCAACATCAATGCCTGCTGACGAGCTCGGGTTTCGCTGAGTTTGTTTTCCAGCTCACCAATCTCTTTTTTCATACGCGCCAGCGTATCGTCAACCAGCGTCACTTCATGCTCCAGAGAAACAATTAAATCAGTCAGTTTCTGCTTTTCAATTAAGGCAGAACGCGCCAGATCTTCTTTCTCTTTACGCAGCGCCAGCTCCGCTTTTTCCTGCCACTCCGCCTGCTGCGCACTGGCCTGTTCAATCCGGCGGGACAGCTGTTTCTTTTCTGCCAGTGCACGCGCTGAGTTAGATCGAACCTCAACCAGCGTGTCTTCCATTTCCTGAATCATCAACCGCACCAGTTTCTGCGGATCTTCGGCCTTTTCCAGCAACGCATTAATATTGGCGTTCACGATGTCGGCAAAACGAGAAAAAATACCCATAATGTAATCCTCACTTACTGTTCTGATATCGGGCAATGCCCTGCTGCTTCCATAATGCACTTGTCGTGCCAATTTTTTATATTATTGATTTTAATGATAATATCTAATTTTACCTGACGAGATAATTAGGGTAGATTGGTGAATAACACTAACAAATGGTGAATTTCATCATGGCAGGATACAAAGATAATCTTCTGGGCGAAGCAAACAGCTTCATTGAAGTGCTGGAACAAGTCTCCCATCTGGCCCCCCTGGAAAAACCTGTGCTGGTTATCGGTGAGCGTGGAACAGGAAAAGAGTTAATCGCCAACCGTCTGCACTACCTTTCCACACGTTGGCAAGGACCGTTTATTTCTCTTAATTGTGCGGCGCTCAACGAAAATTTACTCGATTCCGAACTCTTCGGCCACGAAGCTGGCGCTTTTACCGGGGCGCAAAAACGCCATCCTGGTCGCTTCGAACGCGCCGACGGCGGGACGCTTTTTCTTGATGAACTGGCAACCGCACCGATGCTGGTACAAGAGAAATTACTGCGCGTTATTGAGTATGGAGAACTCGAGCGCGTAGGCGGTAGCCAGCCGCTGCAGGTTAACGTGCGACTGGTCTGTGCCACCAATGCCGACTTACCGGGAATGGTCAGTGAAGGTACTTTCCGCGCAGACCTGTTGGATAGACTGGCCTTTGATGTCGTGCAACTTCCACCTTTACGGGAACGTAAAAGCGACATCATGTTGATGGCCGAACATTTTGCGATTCAAATGTGCCGCGAGATTGGATTGCCGCTGTTTCCCGGTTTTAGCGCACAAGCCAGAGAAACACTTCTCCACTATCGTTGGCCGGGCAATATCCGTGAATTGAAAAACGTTGTTGAACGCTCGGTATACCGACATGGTACCAGCGAATATCCACTGGACGAGGTAGTGATAGATCCGTTTAAGCGCCACACCACAGACGTTCAGCAGCAGGAAACCCACTCTACAATGGCAACGTTACCGCTGGATCTCCGCGCATTCCAGCAACAGCAAGAAAAGACGTTTCTGCAAACCAGCTTACAGCAGGCAAAATTCAACCAGAAAAAGGCCGCCGAACTGCTTGGGCTGACGTACCATCAGCTCCGCGCGTTGCTTAAAAAACACCAGATTTAGCGATTCATGGTTATACAAAATCCTATTCTACGGTAACAAATGTCTGGTGGTAAATTTGACAGACGTCAAAATCAGGCAGGGATAGAGAATATTGCGCCGCATTCTTGCATAAGTTTCGTACCGATCCCATAATGAATGAACGTTCATTCATTTAGTCATCACAAGGCGACCAAAACGGATACGCCTTGACGATCCTCCTTAGAAACTGACAGCAGGTAAATTATGGCCAAAAAAACGCTTCGACTTTCCTTCCCCCAATGGCAGGGAGGCAACAATCCCCCCTATCATCTCGGATCACTTCTGTTGTCTTTTCTCTCGCCTGAAGCGAATGGCCCCGTCGAGGATGTTCCCGTTGCTTTGCCAGAAAGTGAGCCGCTGGCTGTAATCGATGGCATTACTGGTAAACCACAGATTCTTAAACAGTTAAACGATGCAGCGACGCTTATTGAAAAACACGATCCCGACGCAATTGTCGTATTAGGTGGTGACTGCCTGGTTTCTTTGGTGCCCTTCGCGCATCTGCTGCATAAGTACGGTGATACGCTGGGGGTGCTTTGGATCGACTCTCACCCCGACGTGCAGACGGCTGAACAGTATCCAAATGCGCATGCCCATGTACTTGGCGCGCTGATCGGCACGGGCGATAAAGATTTAGTAGCCCACGTCACGCACAAGGTTTCTCCGTCAAAAATTATGATTGCCGGTATTCACAATCTACTGATATACGAAAGCGACTATCTGACCCATCACAGTATTGCGACGACTGGCCCTGATGATGTTAAAAACGGTGCAAACGAGGTTATGGCGTGGATTGTCCGCGAGCACATTGAATATCTGGCGATTCATATTGATCTGGATGTTCTGGACCCGTCACTTTTCCGTTCTGTTTTGTTCGCCCAACCAGGCAGAGGGGAACATGATTTTGGCGATGTGGCTGAGGGTAAACTGACTATTGAAGAGGTGCTTAAACTGGTTAATCTTGCCACCGCAAACGCAGAGGCCGTCGGGCTGACCATTGCTGAACATCTGCCATGGGATATGGTAAATCTCAAGAATATGCTCAGTGCATTACCTCTCATGAAGTAACGCAAGATATCTATCAATCTCATCGCTGGTTCCAGGCCTTAAAGCGCGGTAAAGTTTCGCCATAGATTCAAAAATAAAGGTCGATATGCTAAAGAATACTGAAACCTACCATAAGCTTATTACCGCTGCTGCAGCCTGTTTTGCTGAGAAAGGATTCAATGCTACCAGCGTGCGCGAAATTTCCACGCGTGCAGGTATCAGCCAGGGAGCTATGTACACTTACTTCAAAAGTAAGGATGAGCTTATACGGGCAATCGTTCTGGAAGAGCAAAACACTGCCCTGGCTGCCCATAATGAGCCCTGTAGCGGATCGTTTTTTGATCGTCTTTGCAGGCAGGTCGTTTCTTGTATAAGCAATGTCGGTTACCCTGTCACGCACCACCTTTGGGTAGAAATCATGGCCGAATCGGCACGCAACCCGGCGCTCAGGGAAGCGTTTATCGCCAGCGATAACATAATGCGACAAAGCATTGCGGGAATAATTGCGCAAGGTATCGCCGCAGGAGAGTTTCGTCGGGATATTAACCCGGAAGCGATAACCATCATTCTGTTTGCATTTATTGACGGGCTGATTGCCCGTAAGGCTATTAACCCTGCGTTCTCATTGGCCACAGATGTGCCAGCGTTCCCTGATTTAATGTCAAAACTGCTCAAATAAAACACTTCTCTCACCTGTTTTCTGATCTTTCCCCTACCCACTTCGCGCCAGAAGTGGGTATTGCGGACATCAACACAATCAATACACAACGTATCAATTTGTACAATTAATGGTGGATTGCACCTGAGATCCCAACCACGAGAAAAAACAAAAAATCATTTCTGCGATCTCATCATTTCTATCCGGCATTACAGCCATACACCCTGATGCTATACAAATATCTCAGCTGATATGCCGAGCGCTTTACGCCGCTCACAGGGGCAGCAGTCGCTGCAAAAAGAGACTGGATGCATGGATGACGAAGGTGTATAAGATAATACAAATAGTATTATTTTATACCAAATGAATCATCATTATTTAAGCTGGAGATTGAAACATGCCCACAAATATTACCCTGAACACAACGACGGATAGCTTCCCGCCAGCGGGCCATTACTCACACAGTGTGACTGCCGGAGGATTCGTTTTCATTTCCGGACAGTTACCTGTCACGACTAATGGTGAAAGAAAAGCGGATGCTTCTTTTGAAGAACAGACCAGACTGGCTCTACAGAATGTTGATGCTTGTCTGGCGGGGGCCGGCGTTTCTCGCCAGCAACTGGTATCGGTACGCGTTTATGTCACGGACATTAACCAGTGGCCGACATTTAACCGGCTCTACGGCGAATGGATCGGTGATTCACGTCCAGCCCGTGCTGTTGCTGGTGTTTCCGAGCTTCATTACGGCTTTGCTGTAGAAATTGAAGCCATTGCGTTAGCACAACAAGTGTGACTTTTAACTGCTACAGGTGAACAACAATGACTGAAATGACACTACCTGATTACCACGATGTTGCCGCAGCCGCTGAGCGCATCGCAGGTTATGCTAACAAGACACCGGTTATGACATCACGAACGGTGAATGAAGAATTTGGCGCTGAGGTTTTCTTTAAATGCGAAAACTTCCAGCGGATGGGGGCATTTAAGTTCCGTGGCGCGATGAATGCCTTGCGTCAGTTTACGTCAGAACAGAGCATGGCCGGCGTCGTGGCTTTTTCATCCGGAAACCATGCTCAGGCAATTGCTCTGTCCGCAAAATTGCTGGGTATTCCAGCGACAATTATCATGCCGCACGACGCGCCAGCCGCTAAAGTTGCGGCCACGAAAGGGTATGGCGGACATGTTGTGATGTACGACCGTTACACTGAAGATCGTGAAAAAATTGGCCGGGATCTGGCAGAAAAACAGGGACTGACGCTGATCCCACCTTACGATCACCCGCACGTTATTGCAGGCCAGGGTACCGCCACGAAAGAACTGATTGAAGAAGTTGGTGCTCTGGATGCCCTTTTTGTTTGTCTGGGTGGTGGCGGTCTTCTGTCTGGTTCCGCACTGGCTGCGCGACACTTGTCCCCTGATTGTCTTATCTATGGTGTAGAGCCTGAGGCAGGCAACGACGGTCAACAGTCGTTTCGCAGTGGCAAAATTGTGCACATCGATACGCCGAAAACCACTGCAGATGGCGCGCAGACCCAACATCTTGGACAGCATACCTTTCCACTGATCCAGAAACATGTTAACGATATTCTGACGGTTTCAGATGATGAATTAATTGCCGCGATGAAATTTATCGCGGAACGAATGAAAATGGTCGTGGAGCCGACGGGCTGCCTTGGTTTTGCCGCCGCAAGAGCGCGAAAAGCGGACCTTCGAGGAAAGAAAATTGGCATTATCATCAGTGGTGGCAATGTTGATATCAGCCGCTACAGTGAATTCCTTGCCAGGTAATCTCATTAAGGTATCTGCGGTGCGGATGCCTTATCCCTATGCGCCTGTTCCAGTCTGGAAAAGAGGTCCCGGGACGCTGTAAACTGGCCGCCAAAATGGCAACAGGCATCACTGCAGGAGACTGGCATGCCAAAAACCAACGATAACTCGCTACTCAATCAAATCGATATCATCGCCAAAGGACTGAGCGACACATTCTCTCCGTTTTGCGAGGTTGTGGTTCATGACCTCAAGAACCCTGAGCATGCGATCTTATCCATACACAATAATCTGTCCGGTCGCAAACCTGGTCAGCCCGCAACGGAGCTTGGACTGGCGCGGATCGCATCACCTGATTTTCCCAACATCGTTGCCAACTACAGCAATCAGTTTGCTGATGGCCGTCCGGTAAAAAGTACCTCTATTGGCATCAAGGACGAACAAGGCATATACGTCGCGGCGCTCTGCCTGAATGTTGATATGACGCTATTTCGCGGGATGCAGAGTGCGCTTGCACGGTTTACTGAAACCGAGTGCTCACCGGTCAGCGAACACCTCGATCCTGGCAGTAATGAAGTGATTCGCCAGCGTATTGATGACTTTGCGGCTAAACGCGCAACAACGGCGCGGGCGCTGAAAACAGAAGACAGAAAGGTACTGATTCAACAATTGCGAAAAGAAGGTTTACTGAACGTACGAAAATCCATGGATACGGTGGCGCAGCATCTGGGGGTGTCCAGAGCAACCGCCTACCTGTACGCCCGTCAGGCTAACGCTATCGGCGAATAAGTTGGTCGTTTGACGCGAGGACTGGAATCAGTTTACCATGCTGCAAATACTGTATATAAAAACAGGGTTAGCATTATGACTCTAGCGTTAATAGACGAAAAAATCGACAGGAACCGCTTTACCGGGGCGAAAATTGAAAACAGCACGTTTTTTAACTGCGACTTTTCTGGCACCGACCTTAGTGGCACTGAATTTATCGGTTGTCAGTTTTACGACCGTGAGAGCCAAAAAGGGTGTCATTTCAGCCGGGCTATCCTGAAGGATGCCATCTTTAAAAACTGTGATTTATCAATGGCAGACTTCAGAAATATCAGCGCACTGGGTGTTGAAATCCGCGGATGCCGCGCTCAGGGTGCGGATTTTCGCGGCGCAAGTTTTATGAATATGATAACCACGCGTACCTGGTTCTGCAGCGCATATATCACCAACACCAACCTGAGCTACGCCAATTTTTCAAAAGTTGTGTTAGAAAAGTGTGAGCTGTGGGAAAACCGCTGGATTGGCACGCAGATCCTCGGTGCAACATTTAGCGGCTCCGATCTCTCTGGTGGTGAGTTTACATCGTTCGACTGGCGAGCCGCGAACTTCACGCATTGCGATCTGACCAATTCTGAACTGGGTGATTTAGATGTTCGGGGTGTCGATTTACAAGGCGTTAAGCTGGACAGCTACCAGGCCTCTTTGATCCTGGAACGGCTTGGGATTGCCATTATCGGTTAGCCCCGGCCAGTCAAGCGCGCAGTACACAAGAGGCGGAGGATCCCCGCCCCTGCGTATCTGCTCTGTTACCCCTCAGGCATTGCTGAAGAGTGGTGGGTGGAAATTTTCCACGCCTTCCCATCCCATGCGTAAGTAAACGTATAACGGGCCGAAACAGTCGATTTATCTGCGAAGGTGAAGGTATAAGTACCAGCATCAATCGCCTTATTACAGCCAAGGCGAATGGTTCGACTGTCAATTTTCCCGGTAGGTTTTTTCGCCAGGAAATGCTCAAAATAATCCTCACGTTCAGCATCTGTTAAACGGGCTTTATTCGATACTGTGGGTAGTAATACTGCATCACTAAGATAATTTTCGGATACCGTCTTCGCATTACCCGTTTTCAGTGATTCATTCCACTTGTCGAATAGCGCTTCGATTTGCGCGTTGCTCACCTTCACACATTCTGGAGCCGGAGTCGCAAAAACGGGACCCGATAAAAGGATCAGTGAAACTGCAAAACCAAATAATTTCTTCATAGTAATCATTCCATTAATGGTTAGATGGCCGCGAGAAGGTCATTGATAACCGGATAGTCAACTCACCTGTAATAACCAATAGAAACCATTAACCTACGCCGGGTGTAGAAAATAAAGACGCCAGAAAAAAGATGGGTAAGTAATACGATGAAATAATTAGATATTTTTTCTTTATTGCTCTGTATTTAACATAAACCACTACCTGAATGATTATAGTTCAGCATTCATATGATTTCTGTACCTCTTCCAGATCCCCTAACGCTATCTCTTCCTTAAGTTTCGGCACTTGCGGCACTACAGCGCATAAATTTGGCTTAGCTATACCCTCACGAGGCTCGCGCTTCGTTTATTACGGGTCAGATGGGGCATGAAAATGCTAAGATAGTTTATGAGTTATATTCAAAGTGGATCGCTGGTATGAATATTGACCAGGCCGCAACGTTGAATTTGCAACGAACTGTATGGTTGCGCCCAAACTCAAACGGTAATGGCGAATGTCATTAAATATTAGTAAGATAGCTTCTTTATTCATAGCCCCTTAAAATTATGCGCCTGGTTTTATCAACTCTGATCGTGATGGCTGGACTTCTGAGTGGTCAGGCTGTTGCCGCGCCTGAGCAGACCACGCACGCTGATATTCGTGACAGCGGCTTTGTCTATTGCGTCAGCGGGCAAGTCAATACATTCAACCCACAGAAAGCGAGCAGCGGCCTGATTGTCGACACCCTGGCTGCCCAACTCTATGACCGGCTGCTTGATGTGGACCCGTACACCTACCGACTGGTGCCAGAACTGGCTGAGAGCTGGGAAGTGCTGGACAACGGTGCAACCTACCGTTTCCACTTGCGCCGCGACGTCTCGTTTCAAAAGACGGCCTGGTTTGCGCCTACCCGTAAGCTAAATGCAGATGATGTGGTGTTTACCTTCGAGCGCATATTTGACCGCCACCATCCGTGGCACAACGTCAATGGCAGCAGTTTTCCCTACTTCGATAGCCTGCAATTCGCTGACAACGTGCAAAGCGTGCGCAAGCTGGATAACAACACGGTCGAATTTCGTCTGACTCAGCCAGATGCCTCCTTCCTGTGGCACCTGGCGACACATTATGCCTCTGTAATGTCAGCTGAATATGCCACACAACTGGCCAAACAAGATCGCCAGGAATTACTCGACAGACAGCCCGTCGGCACAGGACCGTTCCTGCTTTCAGAAAACCGCGCGGGACAATATATTCGTCTACAACGTCACGAAAAATTCTGGCGCGGCACGCCCCTGATGCCACAGGTCGTTGTGGATCTCGGTTCAGGCGGAACCGGACGGCTATCAAAGCTCCTGACCGGGGAGTGCGACGTTCTGGCCTGGCCTGCGGCCAGTCAGCTCACCATATTACGTGATGACCCACGTCTGCGCCTGACGCTGCGTCCTGGAATGAACATTGCCTATCTGGCATTCAACACCAATAAACCGCCGCTGGATAACCCCGCAGTGCGGCATGCGCTGGCACTGGCCATTAACAACCAGCGTCTGATGCAGTCTATCTACTACGGTACGGCAGAAACTGCAGCATCTATTTTGCCCCGCGCCTCGTGGGCTTATGACAACGAAGCTAAGATTACTGAATACAACCCAGCTAAATCCCGTGAACAGTTAAAAGCACTGGGACTGGAGAACCTGACGTTGCAATTGTGGGTCCCGACCAGCTCTCAGGCCTGGAACCCGAGTCCGCTGAAAACAGCGGAACTGATCCAGGCAGATATGGCGCAGGTGGGTGTGAAAGTGAAGATCATCCCGGTTGAAGGTCGTTTTCAGGAGGCGCGATTAATGGATATGAACCATGATCTGACGTTGTCCGGTTGGGCGACGGACAGTAACGATCCTGACAGCTTTTTCCGACCGCTGCTCAGTTGTGCCGCCATCAACTCACAGACCAACTTCGCGCACTGGTGTAATCCGCAGTTCGACAACATACTGCGCAAAGCATTGTCCTCGCAGCAGCTCTCCTCACGTATTGACGCCTATGACGAAGCACAAAATATCCTGGCGCAAGAGTTGCCGATCCTGCCGTTGGCCTCATCATTGCGTCTACAGGCTTACCGTTATGACATCAAAGGTCTGGTGCTAAGTCCGTTCGGGAATGCCTCCTTTGCCGGGGTTTCCAGGGAAAAGACTGACGAGGTGAAAAAACCATGATTATCTTCACCCTGCGTCGCTTCTTATTGCTGCTGGTCACCCTGTTCTTCCTGACATTCATTGGATTCAGCCTGAGCTACTTCACCCCCCATGCGCCGTTACAAGGTGCATCGCTGTGGAACGCCTGGATATTCTGGTTCAACGGTCTGATTCACTGGGATTTTGGCGTTTCCAGTATTAACGGTCAGTTAATCTCAGAACAGCTGAAAGAGGTTTTCCCCGCCACGATGGAGCTGTGTATTCTTGCCTTTGGGTTTGCGCTGATGGTCGGGATCCCCATCGGCATGCTGGCCGGCATCACGCGCAATAAATGGCAGGATCGCTGCATCAGCGCATTGGCGTTGATGGGATTTTCCATTCCCGTTTTTTGGCTGGCGCTGCTGCTCACACTCCTCTTCTCACTGACTCTCGGCTGGTTACCCGTTTCGGGACGTTTCGATTTGCTTTACGAAGTAAAACCGGTGACCGGTTTCGCCATTATTGATGCGTGGATCTCTGACTCCCCCTGGCGCGACGAAATGGTGGTCAGCGCAATCCGTCATATGGTGCTTCCGGTATTGACGCTTTCCGTCGCGCCCACGACGGAGGTTATTCGCCTGATGCGGATCAGTACCATTGAGGTTTTCGATCAGAACTATGTCAAAGCGGCAGCCACGCGCGGTTTGTCACGCTTCACCATTCTGCGTCGCCACGTATTGCACAACGCCCTTCCGCCGGTCATTCCTCGTCTGGGATTACAGTTTTCCACCATGCTGACGCTGGCGATGATCACCGAGATGGTCTTTAGCTGGCCAGGGCTGGGGCGTTGGTTGATTAACGCCATTCGCCAGCAAGACTACGCCGCGATTTCGGCGGGGGTGATGGTGATTGGCTCGCTGGTTATTATCGTTAACGTCATCTCTGATATTTTGGGTGCTATGGCTAACCCTCTGAAACATAAGGAATGGTATGCCCTACGATAGCACTTATAAATAGCGCAAATAAAATCATAAAAATCAGTAGATTAGAAATATTATTTTCGTGAATTTACTGATTTTAATACACAAAAATGTACACATTATTTTTTTCTTTCCGGCAGTTATCATCAATTCATTAACTGCCGGATATTTCCTCTCTCCCCAATCAGTGGCCCACAGGTTTCAATTCACCACGATTACAGGAAACTTTTTGTACAATGTCGATAATCCAACATCGTATATGATCGCTACCTGCTTTCTGTCCATACCACCTTTTATCAATCTCCCCATCTGGGCCCACTCATCATCACTAAACTTTGGCCTCCTTCCACCTATCCTCCCTTCTGCACGTGCGGCTGCTAAACCGGCCCGGGTGCGTTCTACAATAAGCTCTCTTTCCATTTCAGCCAGCGCGCCCATTACATGAAAGAAAAATCTCCCCATAGGCGTACTCGTATCGATGCTATCCGTCAGGCTCCTGAAGTTAACCCCTTTCTCCCGCAGTTCCTCCACTAACACAACAAGATGTCGCATGCTGCGACCGAGCCGATCCAGTTTCCATACCACCAGCGTATCGCCTTCAGATAGCGTCCGGAGCACCTTTTTTAATCCTGGCCTGTCGGACACCTTACCGCTGATCTTGTCTTCGAAAATCAGCTCACATCCTGCACTCTCGAGCGCATTTCGCTGGAGTGCAGTGTTCTGGTCATTTGTTGACACGCGTACATAGCCAATAAGCATGAGTTTCCTTCCCCCAAAAGGCCGGAATCATGCCACCTGATCGATAAATGATCATTATTAAAAACGTTGGTCTGCGAGAAAGCGTTTCTGAATCTGGTTTTTTCCAGTTAGGAGATTTCCAGGTTGTATGGGGGCGGGGTTCAACGGGCAGCAACGGTACAGGAAATGTTCAGTTTCCACGCGCTTTTGTTGGCATACCATATCTGGTTGCACCGTCAGATATTTCTTCAGGTCCTGAAGGGGTTAATGCTGTCGGGTGGGATTTATCAAATAGCACGGCAGCAGGAGCCAGAATTCTTTCTGCTGACTCTAAATCTTCGGGGATCGCTACCACCTTTTCTTATATCGCAATTGGTAAGGGGGTTGTATGAAGTATTGCGCATTGAATAACGGATTTTATGGCGACAACACTCCCGATGACAAAATCCCGGGGAGTTTTGTGCATATCAGCGACGACGAAGGCCAGCGAATTTTAGACAGCCAAATTAATGGTCAGATTCAGCCCGATGATAATGGTTTTCCTGTTCTGGTTCCGTACCCTGAATTAACTAAAGATGAGCAGCAGGAACGTGCAGAGCAGAAACGACGGTCGCTAAAATTGGTCGCTGATACAGAAATTGAGTGGCGACAGTACGCTGTTGAAAGAGGCAAAGCGACGGAAGAAGAAGCCGCCGCTTTGATTGCATGGCAGGACTACCGGCTGGATTTGATGCGGGTTGATACGTCAAAACCTGTCTGGCCTACGCCTCCGGGGGAACAGGCCAGTTGATATCCGGTGCGGTGCTGGTATCTATTGCTGTCACCGCATCAATATAGTCCATCCAGGCGTTAAGGCTGGCGGATTCAGTATCCGTTAGCTTACGCCCCATCAGCAGCTTGGTTTGCCAGACGACAATTCGGCTGGTCGCCGCATCAATACGGGCGCGTTTTTCCGCTTCAGCCTCTGCGACTAATTCATCGTGAGATTTTACCGGCTCGGGAATATCAGGAGCAGTGAAAGTGCCATCAGCATATAACCAGCCAATTCCTACACCATCAGCAGCCGGTATTGCAACGCCATTATCAGGTGACCATTCTGATTCACCATCCCATAAGACGACGTTCACGACGGTGTTATTTTCAATTACTGCGTATGTTTTGCTCATCGCATCACCACTCAATCATCACAATACCAGGCGCACCGTTACCGCCATTTCCACCGCGAGCAGTTAAGGGGGCAGTACCATATTTACCACCGCCTGATCCACCACCGGAGCCGTACCCGGAACCCGCCGTGCCGTCAGTTCCCTGATCCGTTCCCGCACGACCAGCGCCACCACCGCCCCCGAACGGCGACGATGCTCCAGGTGCTCCGTTACCCGAACCGACACTTAAATTTCCATCACCACCATAGCTTCCGGTCGGGAAACCCTGCCCGTAACCGCCTCCTGGGGCAGTATTCTGTCCGTTACCGGCATTTACTCCAGGCTGGCCACCATGCAACCTAATCAGGTCTCCAATAACCGTATCACCTCCAGCGGTAGGTGCAGACCCGGTTGCAGTACTGGCAATAGAACCAACCCCACCTGAACCAATGGTGATGTTGATAACCGTTCCCGGTGTAACTGCGAATTTCCTTTTTACAATGGACTCGCCAGCCCCGCCAGAACCACCGCCGCCACCAAAGAATGATGAATCACCGCCACCACCAGAACCGCCACCACCTCCACCCGCAGCAGCGGAGATACACAGTTCAGTAACGCCCGCAGGAACAGTGAAGTTTCCACTCGTCGTAAAGGTGGCAAATCCGGTTTCGTGCAAACCAAGGTTTGCGAGACCGTTTTTTGAAGTTAAGACAGGAGTCCATTTCGCGGATGGCGGCTGGCTACCAACATTGGCATTTTGTAAGGACTGATAAGATTCACCGTTATGTGTGCAGATTGAACCGAGATGATATTCCTGCTCAGCATGCCACTCTGGAATTCCCATCTGGTGCTGATACGCAATGAACTGACTCATTGCATACATTGCCGCATTGAAGTCCTCAAGCGAGGGGTGCTCTGAAGCGCCAACAATGCCCCATCCGCGCAGGAAAGATGCCGTGATCTGCGAGGTCAGATCATCTGCCTGATTTGTTTCACCAAACACAGTTCTTTCCAGCCCCTGAGCATCAGAGGCAAAAGCCCGAACATTTCCCTGGTATCGTGCAATCTTAGACATGGATTTTCCTCGAAAAAAAACCGCCCTGGTAGGCGGTATTGAATTTGCTGGCGAAGCCTCTGGCCGAAGGGTTTCGCGAGAAACCGAATGTCAGACCTGGAGTCACCTGATAAAAATAATCGTATCGAACGCCTGCAGGTTTTGGCAGCAGGCCAAGCTTCACAATCAAGCGTAACTCTTCAACTGATACCTGCGGCGAAACGTTCAGCGCAAGTGTCATGTCTTTTCTGTCGGTCACGTAAGCTTCGCCGTTGAATGCCGTCTGTATAACATCCTGCAGGCTGACTCGATCGTCTGACGCTATCGTTGTACCTGCGGCGTTTCGCGCAATTTTGACCCGGAGGAACCTGCGATACTCATTGTCAGCCAGTTGATAGTCGCCATATGCCGGAGAAAACTTGCTGTAGAAAGGTGCTCCGGCATACGCCGCATTAGATTTGCTGTCGAAGCCTGCGGTATTCAGATGCCCGTCAAACCCGAAAAATACACGGGCAATAACAGCAGGGACGCTACGGGGAAGGCCGACTATCCGGCCAATGACATCAAGCCGGTATCCGGTAACCCGGTCGAGATCAAAGTTATCTGGGTTACGAATAAAATCGGCGATGATTTGCCAGTGCCTGAGCATGGTCTGTATCTCTGACCTTGCTTTTTTCTTCTCCCAATACTGCTTGATGAGCATTAGTGTGTAGCGGTTAATGATGTCGTCATTCACTGGAGTACCTCATTAACGTCTATATTTTCCACACCCAAAGTGAACTTTCCCTGAAAACCCGGCGAAAGCTCAGCATCGGTGTAATCGACTCCATTGCTGCTAATTTGCAGGTTGGTCAGCACAAAATTCACCCGCCCGACACCGTAGCCATTCTCATAAAATTCGTTGGCATCCACAGACTCACCGATGTGCATGGTGCGAGATATAAGTGATTTTTTGAGGGTATCGATATCTATCGGTTCGTTTTGAATCTTACGGCGGGCAGTAAGCCTGATATGAAGCGGTTTGTAGATGGGACGATCAAGCTGAAGCTCATGGGCTATCGGAAATGAGGTGCCGTCAGGCCGAATCAGGGTTTCGGTGTAGCGACCGGTTATACTGCCTTTCGTTCCCGTGCCACCACCTTTCTGTTTAACCATGACCTCCACAATTTCTGAGATCGCACCGCCTTCCACGACAAGCCATATAGAGTTTGCCGGAATACCCGTAGTTTGATCATCGATTTTCGTGTCGTTCTCACCAATATTCAGATCAATTACGCCTGTCAGTTGGGCAACTTTTGCGAAGACAGCACCAGTGCTTCCTGTTGCCGGATTCTCAAGAGACCGATTCCGGCGCTGCCTGAACTCTTCTGGCGTCTCTTCATCACGCCCCACCACAACCTCTGAATCAGAGATAATGCTCACAATCCCTGGTTCTGGTGTGAGTTGAGTGAAGGTATCGGTGATCAGTCCTGTAACCTTCCCAAAATTTTGAGCAAAAAAGGTAGCAGTTGTGACGCCCGCCGGAATGGTCACATCCTGTCGGATAACCCAGACCTGATTGGCCTGGTCCCGTATCTTGTACCCGCTATAGAGAAGTAACGGCCTGTCTGTTGTGACTTTAAGGTCACGTTGCGAACGTGAACCCGGGCGCATGAAAAGACCGTGAAGTTTGGCAATAATCTGCTGCATATCACCCGTATTAAAATCAGGGTCCATTTGGGAATAAAGCCATTGCAGCGCGGCTTCAATATCTGCCCGAGCCTGAGCTTCGATTGCCACACGTTGACCGTCTGGAGACTCCTGGTCTAAATCAATATCCTGCCCATAAATCCCTTTATAGCCATCACTCAGCATCTGAAACAAATCTCTGAATGTATTTATCTCCAGACCGTTGTCATTAAACTGTAGTGCCATTTTTCAACGCTCCGCTGACTGGGAAGGTGATCGTCTGCTCGTCATAGACGGTCTCAATGCTGAGTTCGATTTTTTGTAACCGGGTGGCTTTATTGACCTCCATCGCCAGCTCTGTGATGCGCATAACTCCGTCCGTCGCCAGTGTCACACGCTCGATCTCCCGCAAAATTTCCTGCTCGGTGTTTTTTTCTGATAACAGGTAAAGCCAGTCGATGTTGTCATCCATGTTGAGAGGGTTATCGTTTTTGAACGAGAGAATCCGGCATTTCACTTTCTGTGCGATAGCTACACCGCCAGTAATATAATTCGCTCGCCCGCGCCCAAATCCCCAGTCGTGATTTTTATCCAGTGCTGAAACAATCATGAGATCTCCGTGACGATACCGTTGGTAACTGTGATTGTTTTCCCGTCATCGCTTCGAAATGAACCAGACACACCTGATTTGCCGCCTGTCTTTACCTGGGAATATTGAAGTACATTCAGAACATCGCATTCTTCCAGAGTCGTCTTGCCCTCTTTCTGGGTAATATTCCCTGTGAGGTTTAAATCACCTTCATGGTCAGTATCCCCCTTAATCATCCGGTTCTTCTTAGGAATAGCGATAGCGGTGGCCTGTGGATTAACCCCACATAGAGCAAAGCCATCTGAATAATCGTGCATGCGCATTTCAAGTGGTGAAACAAAGTCGCTACCCGCATACCAGGCGTCATAGCAACGCTCAGAGATTAGAACGAGGCAATAGTCACCAGCCGCAATTGGTTCAGCGATATAACTATCACCACCTTGCAAAATTACCGGGGGTACTTCGATGAACTCTGGGAGCTGCCTGCTGCTCCCCTTCACAACCCGATTGATAACGGGGGCGCAACTGATTGTTTTGTCATTTACAGACGTTATTTTTGCGACAACAATGGTGTGAACATCGGCCAGAGCAAATTCAACACCCAGGCCGATTGTGTCGTGAAGTTCTTCAACCATATTTTTTCTCTGGGATGAATTATGAAAAAATTGATTTGCATTGCTGGATTGTTATTTGCCACAGCATCTATCGCTGGGCCTTACGCAGAAATTGCGAAATCTAAGTTTGAAAGCGCCATGCTCGAAGCACTTCAGGCAACTAATGCTAATCAGAAAAAAATAAATGAAGGCATGTCTCAGTTACCAGCCATGGAAAAACAAATGAGAGGGGTAGTTCGTGAAGGCTTAAAAGAAAAAAAGTCATGTTCTAAGATAAAGCGAGACTTCATCAAGGAACAAAAACAAATGATGGAAAAGGAAGATTGGCCGGATCAAGACTTTGTCGAGTCATTTCTTTCTGCGGGTGGTGATTATGTCGCAACTATTTGCATCGATATGAAATAGTCACTTAATTACCCTGTAGCTCCCTGCTGGCTGACAGACGACCTTCTGATACCAAGCTGGCCCGTTGTTCTGCCCACTGGTTTCAATCTGGTATATCTTATAAACCCCGTTTAACGCGGGGTTCATGACACTCTCCATCGCACAAAGTCCTCCAATTACCAGCATAGGATTCAGTTTCGTATCGAATACTATTTGCCCTTTTGATGACTTGGCTAAGGTGCTCGAATCGGTGTCTTTTTTGCCTGCCGGATCAGTATCAGGATCATTGGTTGGAGTTTTGGCCTTCTTACCGCCGTCATCCTGTGCGCTAATCTTCGTGGCCTGCGGGGTGTTTAGCAGACCGCTTCGCGCGTTCACGACTGGAATGTTACCCGATGTAACCTCATTAGCTTTGAGGATGTGGACGCGCTCATCTTTGATGAAAAATGACTCGTCAGGCGCAAGGGTATCGGTAAGAATTTTACTGGAGCTACCTACCAGAACCTTCGGCCTGATGAGTGCCTGTTGCTTCGTCACAGAGCCTTTCTTCGTGTTCGGCATGTCCTGCAAGACAGAATCGACGACCTGCTCTTTCCCGTGTACCGTGCGCGATGTGAAGGAATTGATATAGTCATGACCGCCATCCTCACATTCCAGGCTAACGATGTGGATAGCACCCTCGCGCTTTACTGCCCCGCTTTTAACTGAACCCTGAAACACCTGGCGCAGCCTGCCATTGTAACCAACCTCGAGGCGAACGGGGATATACTTCTCTTCATCTTCAGATTTGAGCAATTGCAGACGCGTGGAGGGATTTAAACCGTTGATGGACACACTCAACTTACCCAGAGACTTTTTGCTGACCGATTCAAGCGCCTTGAAAGATATCGTTATCGGCGGTTGAATAGTTACAGCCTGATTGCCGATCCCAACCGTCAGGCGATAGTCACGATAAAAGGTTTCCATCACGGCACGTCCCCCCCGCGAATCTCTATCATTTCTTCCGGTGTGAGCATATAAAGATTACAGCGCCCGGTAAGAAAATCATCAGCACGATACGGATCAATGCCGGCGTTATCTGTAGCAAGCACCGCAATATCAAAAGGCCAGTTTTTGTGACGAAAATGTAGCGTTCCCAGCGAAAGCTTTACGCCATCGATGTAATCGCCATTGTACTCAACACGCATCTTCCACATTTCAACTGTGGGCAGGTGACGGAGGGTAACTACAACCTCACCACGGTCAAAAATCAAGGCATGCCGCTGAATAGGTTCATCTGTAACATTAGTTATTTGATTCATCAGTTTTTACCAAAGATTGCATCTTTAAATGAATAAGCTACAGATTTCGATTGGCCGCTTTTTTTTGAATTATCTGCCGGAGTCTGCGCCCCCTTATTTGCAACGCCCGCCGTTTTTGATTTAGCGACTGCCGACGGCGATTTGAAGTGCTGCTCTATCGGTGCGGTAGTTAGTTGCGTGAAGGTGATCTTTGTAAAACTGGCCTCAAACTTAGTTTCCATCGTCTGATTGTCAGTGCTGATGAGCAGGCCGCTTAATGCCATATTTTCATGGGTGCGATAATCTACCTCCACGGAAATAAGTTGCTTGCCGTAGTACACACCCTCAATAAAATCGAGGAATTGCTCTCTGATACCTTTTGCGCCACCAGTAGACGGGCTGCCCACCAGCCCAAACAGGTCGGCGCCTTTATCAGCCAGGCGTTTTGCCTTTAAGATGGCCTGCTCTGCGCGGTCGGCAATCTCATTCATTTTCTGCAACTGCTGCTGCGTCTTTGCGGGGATATACTCCAGCACCTCGCCATACTTCGAATAATCAGGCATCAGGCTAAAAGAAGAGTTTGGTTTTGCATCGACATAGATATCGGCCACAACACCGCTGATTTTTATCGTCAGCGGGCCATTAATAATATCGTCAGACGCGTTACTACCGTCCTCCAGCACGTCTACCGGAACCTGAGAGGGGTAATCAGTCGAATCACTCACGCGAGCGAACATTGAGAACCCGCCGATCCCTACCTTTTTAACTGTATCCTTGCCAGAAGATTGCGCCTGCATGAGGCCGTCTAGAATTCCCATTAACGCCCTCCTCTGCCACTCAACCGGTTGGCATCCTTCATGTTTTGTTGCAGGCTATCTGCCGCGGTATTCCCGGCTACAACTGGATCAGATGTATTGATGTGAATCGTGTTCTGCTGGCTGACATTTGAATTGCTTGTCATACCACCACCAGCGATACCCACCGCAGCATTCATGCCGTAAGGAATACCATCAGGACTAATGCCACCGTTACCGCCGCCGGTTACACCCTGCTGCTGTTCATCCTCACCGAACCCGAAGAAAGACTTCGTGGCATTCCAGGTATTTGAAGCAGCATTGTTGATCGTGTTTTTAATCGTCTCACCGAGGTTTGCGAACAGCCCCATTACCCACTGCATAAATTCATCAAACGGTTTTCTGAGCAGAGCGACACTTTCAGTGAAAGATTTCACAACATCATCCCACGCCCCCTGAAAATCGCCTGTAACCACTTTACTCAGCGCGCTAAAGAGCAGTTTGATATTCTCAACACCCTGTTTGAATACATCGATGATGTAATCGACCACCACCATGACCGCGTCTTTAATCGCCAGCAAACCGGGGACGATATCGATCCCCCATGTGTCTTTAAAGAAATCAGCAATAACGCTTTGGCCGCCTTCCATCGCCGTTAACAGATCATCTATGACGAGGATAACGCCCAGGATTGCTGCGGTGATAAGGACTACTGGAGACATCAGCACGCCCATTGCCGTTGCAAGCCCGCCAGTGACAAGCCACCAGGCAGAGAAAGCGATAGTGATAGCAGCGACAATCGGCAGGAAGCGGCGGATCATACCCATAACGGAGAAGATAATTTCCCCAAGATGGGCCAGACCGTTCTTGATGAGATCCTTGTTAGCAATGAGAAAGTCTGTAAACCCATCCACCAGGTCTTTCAGCACCGGTACAAATCCGACGGCAACCTGAAATTTGATACCATCAAAGCCTTTCCCTAGCGTGGTAAGAGAATCGTTATAGGCAGCAAACTGATCGGCCTGGTCTTGCGTGACAACACCAAGCGCCTCAGCCTTGTCCTGCAACGAAGATATTTCGTCACCCGTCATGGATAACAACTGCACCATGGAACGGTCGATACCCATCTTATCCAGAACAGAAAACTTCTCTGCCTGGCTCATGCCGTGCAGTTTGTCGGCCAGTTCACGAAATATCACATCGGAGTTTTTTACCTGCCCGTTCATATCCTTGAACTGAAGACCCAGCCTTTCCGCAACGTCTTTCGCTTCCCCCTCTCCGGTGGAAACGAACTCCCCCACTCTTTTTGTCATCTCGCCGAGCGAAGCCTGCAACGCATCAACACTTGAACCATTTACGGACGCCGCATAGCCCAGAGTCTGGACAGTCTCGATCGCCACTCCCGTTTCCCGGGAGAACTGGACCAGCGGATCAATAGACTGACTGATAGACGTCACCCAGCCAGCAACCCCAGCAGCCGAACCGGCGATAGCTGCGCCAAGCCCGGCAAGCAGACCAATGGATGCTTTCAGATTCGCGTTGAAGGTTTCCTGTGGTGCCAGATCACCAATAAAACCGAATTTGGTAATAAGTTCGTTAACTATCGCCATTCCGGGCCTTCTCCATCTCGTAGTGCTGAATGTCTGCGCTGATATTCTCGAACTCGAGCATGTCAAACAGCTCTGGTGTGTCTAATCTGACAAGTTCGTGATAGGGGCCGTATCCGGCCTTTGACAGCGCCAGATACATGCTCATGTCGTCGCTTATGTTCGAGGATTTAACGTAAATTTCTGAACGTCTGGAGCTTCTGAACGTGAGTTCATATCGCTCCCGCCCATAAAAGGCAGGCTGATAACCTGTAGCGCTGTTGTGATTAGCATGACGTAATCACCTGGGAAGGATTCGAAGTGTTCCTGCTGCTTGGACAGTTGCACACCGTCAAACAGAACATAATCAAACATCAGGCGTTCAATTTCCTCGAATCGCTCTGAGTCCAGAAACTCCAGGGACTCCCGCGATAACTCAGAAGCAATGCCTGTGAAGAAGGCAAAAATCTTGCGGCGTTTTTTATGCGTCATCGCAGCAAAGTCGTAGCGGTTGCCGTTAATCTCAGCAAAACCGTCATCGTAGACCGCCTTGATCATCTCAAGGGCTTTCTGCTGTTTTTCTTTCCGTTCTTTTTCGTTATTCATGGGCATGGGGATACCTTATACATTGCGCACGACGTTACGGAACTCGATGGTGTACTCCATCAGTGCATTAACGTCCTGGTTGTTTTTGGTTTGCGTCGGTTGAGTGGTGATAGAACCGACCTGTAGATCGTAGGTTTCCTTCAGTGCCGCGCCGTCACGCACGAACGACTCTTTAACTGAGCCATTAAAGACAACGGGAATCGCAGCGTTACGCTGCTGGTTGAGCCAGATATCATCATTAGAAAACTTCTGGACGCGTATCACCATCACATGCACCCCGGCATCGACACGCCCGGAGATTGTGACGCCGTTATTCGCACTATTGGCACGGCTCGTAAGCGGATTGGATGGCGTCAACGTGAAGTAGTCCCCCGCTGCGATATCCGTAATGATTCGCCCATTAAGAACCGTGGTCGCGGTATCTGCACTGATAACAATCTGAGACATTCACCGCTCCTTATTTATTGAAATTGATGATGATATCGGCACTGTGAACAGCACCAGCATTCTTTACTGCAACCTGAACAACCGGGGATTTGCGTTCCTGCCTGTCTGCAGTTGACTGGTCTTTCAGGTCACCTGCCAGCACGTAATACCCGTTTTGCTCGATATTTCGCAGAAACATATCCCGATCCCCGAAGAAGTCAGGCAGCGTCCAGGTCCCCGGATTGAACACCCCGGCCTTCACAAACCCATGCGTGGTTTTCTCTACACAGTCCTCTAACTGATCAACGCCATAATAGGTTTGTGGGACTTTCGTCGGCGTGGTTTTAAGGAGGTTGAAGGAATCCGTCTGCACTGCGTCAACGTAGGCCATCAGGTTATAGACGTTGTCCACAAAATCATTGGCACCGCTCGACAGCACGCAGGGAACGTCTTTAATCGTGGTGTAGATATCAAGGCCTACGCGCTTAGCCTTGTCGATCTCCGTCTGCTCATAACTTTCAGCCGGCACGTTCATCGTTTTGAGGTGCAACGTGATTGCGGTACGCTCACCGTTGAAATTGACGGTATGCGTGCGCGCCATATAGCTGACACCAAATTTCCTGTTACCTGCTTTGCTGTAGAGCATGCGGAAATTACTCTGGCTGGCGAGTGTTACTGCCCATGCCGGGTTATCCGGGGCAACTTCCAGAGCTGCCGAACCGGTAAATGTCTCATACACGATTACCGCATTCGCTTTCGCCCATGAAGCGATCAATGGCACCTGCACATCGAGAATTTTGTCGATGAAAGTCGCGCCTTTTACATTGACCTGTGCTTTAAGTTTACTGAGAGACTCCAGTTGTGTTTCAGGTGAAATCTCAGTTGATGCGCTACCGTTTACCAGCGAAGCGCCGGAACCTTCCGCAACCGCCAGCAGATCGCCAATAAAAGAACCGCCATCCATCGCTTTCGGAAAACCAACAACAGAGTTAGCTCCTGTCGATTTGCTGGTGATCACTATACGACTACCATCAAAAACAACCGATGCGACATCTGGCGTAATTTTCGCCTGGATTTGGGCAATGACATCTGACAGTGTCGCAGCCGTCATGCCATTAATTGCGGCCACATCGTGCTTCGTGCCGTCAATCTCAATACTGAATGACCAGTCAGACTTCTCGCGTAATGCTGGCACTACAACTGCCTGAGAAATCTCACCGCCACGTAGTACACCGCTGGTCGCAGGCAGCGTTTCCCCGGCAGCGTTCCAGTAACCGACGATCAGCGTGCCGCCCGCGGATACCGGGTTAGGACTGGTCCCGAAAAACACATTCGCAAAAGCTGCGGTGACTGAAGAAGCCCCCCAGTCCTGTTCAACCGCGGGGGCGCTTTTGTATGAACGCCAGCGTTCAGCGGTGCTCAGTACCCCCGTCTGGCTGGTCAGAATTGCGCAGACGTTGATGTTATCGCGCGCCGCCGCCCGCCCCTCTTCGAGAAGCGTCACATTAATGACGTTATTAATTGATGCCGACATTTACTTGTCCTCTAAAAATTGAAACTGCGGCGTATCGATGCGCAGTGTCTGCACGTCCCGCGCAGGGGCATACTGAACATTGAAACTCAGGTGAACACGGTTGCCGTGGGACTGTCCCAGAAGTTGCCCCACATCGATGATGTTTGAGACGGCCATGATGGTAAGTGAATGCGTGCGGCGCAGTTCGTTCGCGTGCTGGCTTTCACTCAGCATCAGGAAGCTTTCAGCGTTGACGTAAGCCTTATCCCCGTAAAACTCCAGGACAATCGCGTGGCTCACTGAGGCGCTATAAGTCATCACTTCAGCGTCACCATTAAAGCGCTGGCCCCGGGCCAGCATTGATTGCGGTAGTGAGCCGTTTACCACGATATAACTGGTGGAAAAGTCGGACGCCTGCACGTTCCGACGGTCGAACTTGATCAGCTGCTCGTCGTAGTCCAGAAGGTCACGCACGAAACGCGCGACCGCTTTCAGGTGGGGTTGTGTCATGGCGTTGGCACCAGTAGCGGGAGCCGGGTTTCCTCTGCGATGACAGCGCAGAATCCGTAATCCATAAAATCGGCCGGGGACACGACTTTGTAGTCCTTGCCTCCCTTCTCGATAAACTGACCGGTTTCAATTTTCAGCCGAGCATGAATCAGCAGATACTCTTTCGACCAGTCCAGACTATCCAGCGTCAGATTCTCTTTATTCGCACTTTGCACCACCGCCAGAATGTCCTGGCTGCTAACAGTCACGGACGGTTCAAAATCGATAGTGGTTTCAGTGCGGGTTTTGAGTTTTACAGGCTGTTCCCAGCCGATTAACGCATCGCTCATATCAAGGTCTGATAAGTCGCTCACTTACGAACCTCCCATGTAATTGTTCCTCGCAATTGCCCTTTATCAATCAGGATCGCCGACGAACCTTTAGCTTTTTTCGTTGCCTCTGTGATATCTGGCCACGTGCCATACCCCGCCGTTTCAAAGGCTTTCACGCTGATATTTCGCGCCGTCGCGCCTATCAAATTTAAAGCGGTGTCAGCATCCATTCGCCCGGAGCCTACGGCCTCACATGCCTTTTCGATCGCCCGATTAATTTCCGACTTTTTGAGGGTGAATGGAGCGCGAAGAAAGGAGCGTTCAGGGAGTGTTATCTTGTGGGCTGCTGTAAAGCCGCTAACCGGCCCCATAAAGCTATTTTTCGAAAAAGTAGCCTTACCCCCTGTTGCCATATATCCGGTACCACCAGGATGATCGATTTCAGCGCCGAATTCGTGCGCTGCCCCAATCTCGATTATTGATGTCCCATCATCATTGGTTTTGTTTCCCACCTTGCCAGCGGGCAACCCCACGGCGACGTAATGCGTTTTCATCGCCTGCAGGTTCTTCAGGTATTCGGTGGTAAGCTTTAGCGTTTCTTCCGGAGTCATAAAAAACCACTCCCTGATAACTACCGTATTGCCAGTACATGCACACCTACCAGCTTACGAAGCCTCAGGTACTCCTGACCGAATGAGCTTGAGCCGTATCCATCATGGCTGGCCCCAAACCCGGCATCGGGCGCAGAGTAGCCCAGAGACACGCCTGCAACGGATCGGCTGGTGATTGTCTGGACTGGCTTGCCATTGGTACTGCCGGAGGGAGTAAGCACGCCAGCTGCATAAAGCAGATGCGCCGCTAAAGCATGAAGCCCTTGTTCATAGAGCTTGTTCCATACCTTGCGACTCATCTGGTTTGCTGCATCCTGTAGCGCCCCTTCTATGCGAGCAGGGGCAACACTGGCGAACTCGGGGTAACGAACGGTGAAATCCATGCTACCCCCTGTGATTACTCTGCCGGAGAGGATTTGTAATCCACGTACACCGCGGACTGCGGCTGTTTCCACATCGCGCCACCGAAGGCAGAACGATAACCACACTCATAGGTCAGCAGATCACGCTGTCGTGCCGCCAGCAGCTCCGGCATATGCACTTCCATTTCGACGTAATCGGCTTCGTAGGTGTAGATGGCAAGGCGGGTTTTACCCGATTTGATACCTACCGCGTAATTGCTCGGGACTTTCACGAAAGTAATGTTGAATGATTCATTACCAGAAGCCTTACGCAGCGCAGCCATAATGCGATCCATCGCTGCAATCGGCAGCAGGTCAGTACCCACAATGATCGGGTTAGGGTCGAACTTCTGCATGGCGAGCATAAAGTCGCTGGCGTCCATGGCGATATGCGTAGGCTGAATACGGTAACTGGATTTGCGCCAGGCCACGTTGTAAGCATCCAGCGCCAGCTTCACGAACTCATCAGAGGTCATTTCGTCGATGGTTTTGCCTGAAGCATCGATGACAACCTGAACCTTCGCGCCTGTCAGCAACCCTTCCTGCCCTTTAACGCCGCGATGCCCTACGTATCCCGCGTACTGGATTGTTGCGAGGGCGTTGGCATACAAATCATCCTGTTTTTTCGTCTGCAGGTTGATGTTCAGGCGCGCAATCTTCTCCAGTTCTTGCTGAGTCCAGGTTGCGGCTTTAGCCCACTGACCAACAGGCGCTTTCAGCCATTCGATATCACTATCAATGGTTTTCAGGCTGTTGGTTTTGTTACCAATGATGCCGTCTTTCACCGAGCCGACCACTTCGGACACGCCGAAATCCACATATTCCAGGGAGAAATCGAGGCCTTCTTTGACCGGGAGAGCCTCGCCGATATTAATCTCCGGCAGTTCTTTTTCCTGCAACTCCATGTCACGTTCAGTGAGCGCTTCCTGCAGCACTTCTTCGAAATCTGCTGATCCCATAGGCATTGGTTATGCTCCTTCCGTCTGCTGAACTGCCTGTTGTACATAGCCCAAGGTGATAGCCACGCAGTTATTACCCGCGCTCACATCTTCCACCCAGTAGCCCAAATCAATATTGCCGGCTGCTTCTGTGGTCACCTTCCCGGCATCGGCACCCGTCGCCACGATGTAAGCCGCCGCACCACGAGTAAAATCAGCGTCATCGACTGTCAGCGCGCCAACACAATCGCCGTGGGAAAAATGCCCAACGTTGACCTGTTTGTTATGCGGTGCAGCATCACCGTAAATATCGCGCACCACAATCCCATGAATGCGTTTGCCAGCTGCAAGAGGCATCACGCCACCATCCGGGTTGACAGCTACAAACGTGCCGTAGGGCAACTTCGTTTCGGTCAGATTTTCTTCCCCCCAGACTTTGTCGTTTGAGCTGGAGGCGCGTTTGATTGAACCCGGTTTAATAGTGCCATCGGCACCATCCCAGTCAGTAAATCCGAAAGCCATAGTTATTTACCCCCAAGGCGTTGAGTTGCGGTTTTAGTGCTTTTGTTGGCGGAGTCGTTAAACAGATGAGCACCGATTTCACTGCGTGGTTTCGAGGTGGCCTGAATGGCTGCATAAGCCGCACGGACTTCGCTGTCAGTCATTGCTTTGACCTCAGCATCGTTAAATGCTTTAGTGCTCACCAGTACGGCGGCGCGCACGTCACGCGCTGATTTGGCATCATTGAAGCTGACTTTAGGGAAACGGGCTTTCGCGTCTGCCAGTGTGGTGCTGGTTTCATTGCCGGATTTCAACTGCTCCAGCTCTTCTTCCAGCGCTTTAACCTTCGCTTTCAGATCGGCGTTTTCGGTTTCCAGCGCGGTGATTTGCGCGTCCTTGTCGTCACCACCACCAGCAGATGGATCGTCATCGTTTGGCGATGGTGCTCCCGTCGCGCCTTCCAGTTGCTTTTTCAGGTCTGCGAGCTGCGCCAGCACTTCCTGTGCTTTAGCAGTGGCCTCTTCAGTCCCTTGCCCCTGTAGTTCTTCCAGCGCCTTTTCCAGCGCGGCAATCATGCCGACCAGCTCATCAGGCGTTAACGCAACACCGTCGGCATCCTTCAGTTTTTTGCCCTTCAGGAAATTCAGGGCGTCAGTTAATGTTATGAACATTGGCTTACCTTTTTTATCGTTTAACTTACACTGAGGCCCGTAGCGCCCCGCTGCCACGCCCGCGACGTGATTGCCGCGAATGTTGATGTGGTAAAACTTCCCCCCCCTTTCCTCGAGTTCGGCAGGCTCATACCCAACGGACACTTCTCGGATCCCCGTCTCTTCCAGCGTCTCGATTCCCGCGGCATCCGTCAGAAAAACGTCACAGACCACTTCACCGCCCTCAATGCGAGTGTTGGCGATGTGTCCGGATGCTTTGTCTTTGTGGTCTGCTGCGGTGACCTCCCCGTCGTCGGGGTGCGTTATGGTGAACGGGAGTCCATTGAATGAAGCGAGAGTTTCGGGTTTTGATAGTTCGTCGAGAGTGCGAACAACGGTGATTTTTTTGTTGGCATCGCTGCCAGTCAGCCCCAGCTCGTGACCGTAATATTCAATCGGTCCGGCGCGGGTGATCGTCGCAGTGGTAATCACATACCCCTGCGGTGTTCGTTTCCACTTCATTGATTAATCCCATGAGACGTAAGGGAGAGCCAGGCACCGGCATTGATAGTCTTCTCCTGGCTTACCGATAAATGCTCCGATGGTGGAACGTTTCTTCCACGTTTTACCGCCGTCGTCTGAATAAACTGTCGGATCCGAATATTTGCAAAGCATGCCGTTCAGAACGAAATGGTTTTCCCGTTCACGTTCATCGCCAGTGCCGCCCCACTCATACAGGTCAAGGCCAAGCGCCACATTACGTGCTTCAGTCAGGTCTGCGTTAAGTTTCGAGGTCTGGTCACGTGCGATTAGCCTGGCGCGGTTGCGGGTGACGTTCCCGCGCTCCTTGATTATGTCGATCAGGTTTTCATGTCGGCCGCCGTCTTTCATGTTCTCGAAAACCGCCGCGCCGATATCGTGGATAAAATCGGTATGGATGGAGGTAATCAGGTCAACATTGTCACTGACAGCCTTTTCCATTTCTGGTTTTATCGCGCCATCGCCGAGCATCCCGGTCAGATCAATTCCGAATGTCTGAGAGAAAGTGCGCTGCGTTTGTTCTTTGTTCTGCAAGTTCGCACGTGCAACAAACCCGGCAGAAAGTCGGGCGGCGACCTCCTGAATTGAAATACTCGCTAATCGCTGCATAACAGCCGCAAGGCGCGCCGTAATCGTCAAAGGGGGGGTATCGGGTGCATCGGTGAGTGTGGGCTTGTCCAGCTCATCAAGGAGCGTCTGAAGCATGCTATCGACAAACTCAATCAATCTGTCTCGATACCAAACCTCGGCGCGCTTGCTGGCAGTTGGTGGTCGCATCCGTCGGCGTCTTGGCTTGAGGCGTCCCTGCTTGCGTTCCAGCAGCAGTTTCAAGTCCATGTGCCGCCCCTTGCCACAATCGTCTTAATTTCAGCTTCAGTGACCGTCTTCAATACGCCACGGTTTACCATTTCCCTGATAGCGACTTCTTCCGTCAGGATCTCACCAACCACCAGCGTATTAAATCCGGTGGCGTACTGGCTAAACCGCGTCGCCTCATCGGATTCGTTGATGCTGTCGATTGTCGGGTATTCGTAGGTAAGGCTTTCCGTAATGGCGAGTTTATCCAGCGTGAACTGGTCGGCGAAATCCTGCATTGGACGAAGTCGCGACTCCTGCAGGCCGTTTATCGTCTCGTAATAGGATTTGTTGTCTTCCTCGCCACTGCTGAACCCACTGGCCGACTCTCCGAATAGAACCGTTATGGGCCTGTCCAGCGCCCCGGCCAACACTATCGCCATTTTGCTTATCACGTCAGAGAGCCCGGTGAATTGCGCGTTCTTCTGTTCGTAGCGCCCTTGAGCCGTTGTATCACCAGCATCAATCAGCAGCAGCCCGGTAGAGGATTTGGTTTCCTTCATCACCCTGGCATATTCGCGAACATTGCTTTCCTGCCCTGCGGCGATCTGGTTGTTCATGTTTGGGACAAAGAGCACGTCAACATTTGCCTCCTGAATGGTGTCGCCGGTGCTCAGGATTGCCGTATCGAAGGTTTTGATATGCTCATAAGGAGCCTGTAGGTCTGACGTGCCAAACTTGGCGCGGTCCTTAATGCTGTGATTACCGAGCTTTGTTCGGCAGCAGCGGGAATGGTGAAACTTGAGTTGCTTTGTTCCTACATCCAGTTGATACGTCAGCGGTTCACCAAAACAGTCCGAACGTATGTCGGTAATGACATTACTGTCCGGCGTGTACTCACCTTTTCGGAATACCAGGAATTTAACGATATCTTCGCTCTGCAAATTGAGCGGCAAGGTGATCTGCTCGTCAGCACAATCAGTGATAGCCACGATTAACGAGTCACCCAGCAAGGATGCCCACCCCAGCGCGCTATGAAAGACTGCGTTCAATTTCAGTTCTTTTTCAGCATCAGCGATGCGCTGAGTGATAGTGCTATCAACATCGCCCGAGAACTTCCGGGGTAGTTTCAGCATGTCATCAGCCGTTTTGTTGATGTACTTCTTCACCACCCACGATTTCTTATTCATCGCGAGCAGTTCTTTATCCGACACATCGGGTTTGCTGCTGCTGTAACGCACCGCGCCGATCTTCTCACCGAGAGAAGTCATCAAACTAACCAGGCCATCATTCAGACGGCCGACAAAGTTCTTCTTTTTCGTCATTACATGAGGTCCAGTGGGCTGAGTGTTTTACGTTGGTACAAGTCGCGTAACCCTTGCGTCATTGCATCGACAACGTCATCGTTCGCGCCGACCGGGAAGGTGGTGATTTCCTCGACCGTCTCGGTGATCCAAGGGGCAATGTCTTTGTGAGGCAGGAAAACGTTACCCGCTTCCCATACAGCGGTGATCGCATGTGCCCGGGCAACTTTGCTGCCGTCCGGTTCAACAGGAACGAGACCTGCCACCGTGCTTTTCAGTGAATCAATGACCGCCGGGCCGTTGGCTTTGTCCTCCACCAGCTTACGTAAGCCTTTGGGGTATTCGTCAGCCATGCGTTTAACGGCTTTCAGCGTTGCGGTAAAGCTCATGCGCGCGCGTACCTGGTGAAGCAGATAGGCATTGGCGCCCTTTTTACCCCACACCTGACCGACAACGTAGTCAGTGCCTTCGCTGTCTTTGAAAGTCATATCCCAGCTATGGACGACGATATCGAAGTTGGTCGGCAAGTCTTTCGGGAGGTAATACTTGATCCACTCGTCTTTGAAGATTGAGCCGCCGGCCTGTTTTGGCGACTGCTGATACATCGCAGACCAGAAGTAATCCCCGAGGATGATTTTGGTTTCGAGCAGCTTTTCTTTCGGGTGCAGTTCAGGCACCAGCGCTTCGCCCTGCTCATTGATAGCAGGAAACACCAGAACCTTGGCGCGCGGCGTAATCTCCACTACACGGCCGGATAAGTCATCCGTCGCCCAGCGGGTCGCCATGATGATTTCGCCGCTGTTTTTCGACAGACGCGTTTTAAACGTGGAAACGTACCAGTTCCAGATAGATTTTTTGGTCGTCGGGCTGAGTGCTTCTTTGGCGTTTTTTATCGGGTCATCGATGATACCGAGATCGATTTTCTTACCCGTTAACGGGCCGCCTACGCCAGCACAAACATACGTCCCCTTATGGTTGGCTATGCCGAATTCGTCAGTGTTACGCTTTACGGCCACACCATCAGCCGGCTTATTTCCAAGCCATGCGCCAGGAAATACGTTGCGATATTCCGGCGTAGACATAATGCGCTGAACATCGGAGTTCATATCTCCGGCAAGGTCAGCAGAGTAAGACAAAGCGCCAACGCGCATTTCAGGATATTTTCCGAAGAAATACGCTGGCAGGTTACGCGAAACGATATCCGATTTACCATGCTGAGGCGGCGCGCCGAGAATCAGTATCGGGCGCAGTCCGTTCATCATATCCAGCAGGAACTGATCCAGAGCGTCGCAAACCGTCTGAGAGAACTCGCTGGTGATGTATTCGGGGTTAATGTACTGAATGAAGGCGTGGAGACTTGCCCGCGCATTACGTCGTTTGAGTAACTCGGCCGCTGCTTCCTGCTTACTTACCAGCGATAATTGCGGCGAGCTGCTCATCAGTCAGATCCTCCGCGCTTACTATGTGATTATGCTGTATGGGTTCACCATTCGGGCCGCTTAACTCAGTTTTGGTTTTCAGCATGCCGAGATGCTGTGCGACCATCTTCATAGCCTCATCCTGATTGCGGGTGATCATTTCAAGGCCAAATTTGCCCTCTTTAATCCCGGCAAAAAGGCGGCGTTCTGCGCCCTTCAAATCTCGCGTATCGTGGAAAACAGGACGGCTCAGACCAACACCATTGCAGCGGGGGCAATCCGGGTTCGGGTCCAGTGTGCCGTCGTAGCCGTAGCCGCCCGTATCCTTAGGCAGCATGGCACCTTCCTTCCCCTTAACCTTTTCTTCCGCTTCCTCAAACTCAACTGCATCGCGCCACTGGTAGTTAAAACCGAGTCCCCAGCAGTAACGGCAACAACCGCGGTGATGTTCAGTCAGTTGCGTAGCGTCTGCTGTCGCAATGTCCCACCACCATTTCAACACTTCGTCCTGCGTTATCTTCACTCTTCGCGAGCGTTCGTCCAGCGCGTCGCGGATTGCCTGGCTGACCTTAGCATTTCTTAGCAGGCGCGAGGCGTTAACGTAAGCCGTATTTCCTTCGCCTTTATAGCCAGCCCGCTTGTATGCAGCGGTCCTGTTCAGATCGAGAAGATACTCTTCGACAAACCTGATCTGCATATCGTTAAGGCCGTAATTGCGCAGGTTGAAGGGTTGCGCACTTTCCTGTGTATCAGTCTGCACATCGATTGATGTTTGCTCATGCTGCGCAGTTGCGGGGGCGTGTTCAGTCTGCGCATTGCGCTCTTTCTTCTGCGCAGTTTTTTGCGCAGTTGGTTTTTTAATGTATCGGCGGGCTGTTGCGTAATTCAGTCCCTGCGCTTCACACCATTCCTTCGGTGATACGCCGGTTGCGGCATGATCGGACAGGAACCGTCGCTGAAGCTCGCCCCAGTCCGGTTTTGCCATAACAATTCCTTGATGATGTTGTTAATATGCTCAAAAAGTTAATGGAGAACTTGATGGAATGGCTCACTGTTGTAGCAACAAGCGCAGTTATATCTGCTGTGGTGTCCGGTCTGCTCACGCTCTGGAATTCACATCTTCAACGCAAGGCTGAAGAGAGAAAACGGCTTGCAGATTTAGCGATGAAAATGGCTATTACAGAATGGGAGGCTCATGCAGCGATGATGAAACAAGCAGGGGTCGGCTCGGTACAACCCCCAGAGATATATCTATACAGGTATTCGCTCTTACTACCTCTTATCGAGAAAGGCGAACTGACTCCCGAAAAAATGGCTGAGCTGGATGCGAACGTTAAACGTATGGTGGATACAAAACCAAAGCGCAAGTAAGCATTGTGGAAGCCACTCACAGAATGGCTTCCATTAAAACCGCCCAGAGGCGGCTTGGATAGTTATAGGTTCAAATGTCGGCAGCTTGGTTTGCCTGCACCCAACTATCGAGTTCTCCATCTAAAGTCATTTCTACAGCTATCCAATCGACCGTTGTATTTCCGTTCTGCAAAAAATTGTTCAATTCTTTTGTGGTGGGGTTTAAAACAACAACAGTTCGGTCATATGCCCGATGAGTAGCATTTTTTAAGTAACTGAAATTCTGCACTTCAAAATTAACATCTCCAACACCGACGGTGTTTTCTCTTTTTTTAATCAATAAATCGAACATAACCTCGCCAAAGATTTGCTCGATTCTTTCATCATCTTTCGCATAGTTGATTTGAGACACTAAAACCAGCACATCTTTGTTTTCTTTTGCTGAAGCAATTTCACACACCTTGTTGATTACTGTTCCCAAGGCTGCGCTATGACTCCCAGCGGCTTTTATCCTGTAATTTGCCATTTAGATCATCCTTACTATGTTCTGCATGATAAAAATCATAATTACCATAAGATAACAAAGTTTAGTAAGGGTGTTAATTCAAGCACTGAGTATTGATATAGTCCTGCAAATAGCCAACCTGCTTCGTCACTGTGACGATTCGCTCTCTGAGGGTGAAATAATCCCGTTCAGCGGAGTCAGTAAGTCGGGGGCCGGAAGCATCGCCCATGCCGCCGGTACTGGTCGCTCCGCTCGCGGGACATTTTGCATTGAGCTGCAGCCGACGCTTGCCAGAAGAAACATCGCGCTCAAGCTGATCGATAGTAGCTTTGGCATCTGCCAGTTCTCCGGTGTATTTGGCATCCAGCGCAGCGACATCGCGCTGACGGGTCTGCATGTCTTTGATGGTGGCATTCGCCAGGGTGAGTTTCTTAGTGGCTTTATCGCGCTGGTCTTTGTAGGCGATGGCGTTGTCGCGGTAGTGGTTCACGAAGAACGCCAGCACGCCGATTAACACAATCACCAGCAACTGCAACCAGTAACGCTTAACCAGTTCGCCAATCACGACTGGAACAGATCGCGCTCCGCCTCACGCCGACGGGTCAGCCCATTCAGGACCTTACCGCCAACTTTATTCCAGCGCATGAACTCATCGGCAGCGCCTTTGGTATCGCCGGCATTAATCTTTTTCAGCAACGTGGATGTTGATAGCGCACGCGAGCCGACGTTGTAAGCGAACGATACCAGCGCATCAAACTGGCCTTGTGTTAGTTTCACTCTGACCAGTTTTAGTACATCGTTTTCATAGCTCACCAGCCCCGTCTTTAGCAACCGATCAGCAGTAGACTGGTCAATCGTCATCCCCGGCCTTACGGGCTTTCCATCTACCGGGTGAGTCCAGCCATAACCAATCGTCCACGGCGCACCACCTGTACCCGGGTCTGGATAGGCAGTCAATCGGCAGCCTTCGAACTTTTTAATTAGTGCAATTCCGTTAAGGCTGGTTTGCATCGTTTACTCCTGCTTTTCTTGAAGCGAACTTCTTAATCAGGGAACCGATAGAAGCGGTACCGAGATAGCCGATGAACACGCTGCCTATATAGGCCAGGTTTGTGCTCAGGCCGATGAAGTCGAGGATGTCGCGAACGAACCAGGCGATCATGGCGCACATGAGGCCATCGATTAGCGTCTTTGACAGCGTGTCGCCGTTGTAGCGCCCCCGCAGGTACGCCATGCCGAAAGCCAGCATTGCACCAATACCCTGCTCCTTGGCGGCAAGTAGCGCAGCGATGAAATCTTGTTTGTATGGCATTTTCATAGGCCTCACCTCCGATTTTTCGGATGGCGCTGTGTGTGATGTAAGGGTCAGGCTTCACGGGCTGGATTTATCAACAAAGCACGTAGTAATTGATTCCCGTGAGCCTGAAAATTTAAAAGGCCGCCAAATGGCAGCCTTTACGTTGATGAGATTGCTTGCTGTATTCTTTCACCTAACCATTTCATTACTGGCACAGGCATTGAGTTGCCGAGCGCTTTGTAACGAGGTAAAGGAGAGTTCGAGCGCCAGGGAATGTTTGTGTGACCCACAGGGAAGCCCTGGAGCCGCTCACACTCCGATGGAGTAAGCCGACGAACCCTAAGCGATGGGGTAACTTCGACAATTAAGCCACCTCGCATACGCATATCCTGATTTGACGTTCCGTTATAGCTCGCAAGCAACGTTCCCGCCGTTTCAGGTATAGCGCTCAGGCAATATCGGTGGAATTCTCTCTCAATGCCTGAATAAGCATTGGTGCCGGATTTTTTCTGTTTGCCGTAATATTTGTCAGAGCGCGACGGCAAAGATGGGAACTCAAATAAAACGGTTCCTGGGTCAAATCCTTGTCGAGCACTTGCCATAACGAAGACTCGTTTACGAGACTGGGGCACTCCGAAAAATTCGGCGTTGAGGACTCGCCAGGCAATTGTTCTCGATGGTCCAGAGACAACACCAGCGTTTGCCCATCTTTTCCCTGCTGGCTGTAGTGCGCAACCTTCCCCGGCCAGCGCACCAAGAAAGCAACCGAATGCATTGTCATGGCTATTTAGTACCCCTGTTACATTTTCCCAAAGAATAATCGCCGGTTCTTTCCCAGATTCAATACGAGATCTGTCGATCTGATCTGCCAGCTCAACGAAAGACAAGGTAAGTTGACCGCGTTCGTCATCCAGACCTTTACGCTTCCCGGCAACACTGAATGCCTGGCATGGCGTTCCGCCAACCAGAACAGCTGGTGCTGCAACTTCACCTTTACGAATTCGACCACTAATTCGGGTCATGTCGCCAAGGTTAGGTACGTTGGGCCAGTGGTGCTGCAATACAGCACAGGGAAATTTTTCAATCTCTGAAAACCACTCTGCCTTCCATTTGAGCGATTTCCAGGCTACTGATGCGGCTTCTATTCCTGAACAAACAGAGCCGTAAGTTACAGGCGTTAAATAACTGGTCATTTATACAGTATTCCATTAGTATCACCAGGCTAGCTAGCATGGTGGGCCTTGGTTTACTTCATGACCGTATTCATGGGTAAATGGCTGTTGGCAGGGTCTAGACTGTCAACGGTCGCCCATTTTCACGAAGCCCGCAAATAGCGGGTGCTCTTCATTCAAACCACACTTACGCAGTGGCCGCGCTCATGCCCTTGAGTCCGTAGTCAGGGGTATCTCATGAATCCCTCACCTCTAACCGGTGAACGACTAGCGATCGCTCTGGAGTACCGGTACGCCTTCTTCTTTATTGACCCTCACCAGCGCGTATTGCAGTTTGGATCTGCATCTGGCTCTCATAGAGACTCGGGGCAGCATCATGACTGCTGCTTTGCCTAACGGTTGCGGTCTGTCCGTTCTACTCGTGCATTTTCTTACCCTCCAGAAACGCAAAAGCCCCACGGGGTTAACCGCAGGGCTTGCATTCTTTTTGTCGACAATCGAACCTATGGCGACGATATCAGATTTACATGAAATATATGCGTTTCAGTTCGGTTTTGCAATAATAACATCCAAATTTGTCGCCTTTTGTTGTGAACGTGATCGCGTTACAGAGATAAGTGCACCGCTATCAAGTCGCTTAAGGCCGCTGCGCATTGCCAGCCAGTGAGGTAGATAGGTTTCTGTCCAAGTGGATTTTGCCACGCCCACCAGCTCCGCCAGCTTCTGGTATTCATAGGCGTCCCGCCCGGCCAACTCGGCCTTCACATCCTGCGCCGCCAGCCAGATAAGCTGGCGCAATCTGTCTATGGTCTTCTTCGCTATGCGCTTCCCGGCCAACTGCGCGCTGAATTGTTCCCATGCCCACCGGGTGATCGTCTCCTGATGCTCCCAACGGATGTTTTCACTGTAGTTCCACAGCAGCCATGCCTTTTGGTGTTCGTCCAGAGACAGCAGCGCACGGCGCCATGATGCTGTGGAGTATTCAACCGGCTGCACCAGAGGAATATGTGAACCCTTAGCATGCGACTGTTTGCCCGGTATTGGTGGGTTATCCAGCGTAATCATTTTCCCGGTCACTTCATCCAGCACTCGAGGCTTCTTACGTTTAAACGTGCCCGTATCAAATTGGGCGTTCTCAAGCCAGGCCATTAACTGCCCTTTCGTCGCACCACTTAAATCGGCGGTGGCCACCATCAGCTGCTGGCGCACGTATTCAAGAAATTGAGTGTTCATACAGCACCGCCTATGGTTTTGATGTAGTTCTTCAGTATTCGGTAGTCCGTTAGCACAGAGCCCGGAAAGTGGTATAAGCGCAATCGTTGCCAGCGAACGCGGAGATGATCGGCAAAAAAGGGTTCGAATGTCACGCTGCCTCCTGCTTTTTCAGTGCGCGTAAGTCGGCCAGCGCGGTTAGTCTGATTTCCTTCAGTTCTTCGACGGTCCAGCGATGCGGGGTGTTATTATTCTCGAGCGCCAGTACCGGCTCTTCACCATAACGCTCCACCAGCGCAGCCCGGTATGCTTCGATATTCCCGGATTTGTGGACGTTGCAGACGTCACACTGAAGATGGATGTTGAAGCGAGTGAAGCGCAGATGCCCGGCGGCGGCCGTAGTCCGATAATGGCCAGCATGCCAGGCGAACGCCGTTTTAGTTCCGCAGGAAATACAGCCCCGCCCCTCCGCCAACTCGGTCTCGCGGCAAATGTCGTTTACAGCGCGCTGCGTCAGGTCAACCCAGTGCTTCAGCGGTTTAACTGCTGCTTTGCGCTGGCGCCAGGCTGCGCGCTCTTTTTTCTCGGCAGCAAGCTGTTTGGCAGACTCCTTACGCTGCGCATCCTCCCGTGCTTTTCTGGTCTGCTCCTTTCCGACGGCGCTGGCGCATTCGTAACCGCACACGGTCTGCGTGTCGCGCACCGGGTGGAACCACTTCCGGCATTCTTTGTTGGCACACTTGCGGCGAGGTAATTTAGCCATAATCACCCCCAGACCTTTTGTCGAAAGGTTCTTGGTGTACGCGCCGGATGCTCGCATTCAGGTAATTTTGAGCTGACAGTCCAGGTGATGTTGTCGCGATTCAGGCTGCGTTCTACCGTGGCGCCACGACGGCGGTAACTTGCCACCAGTTCGTCGGCCTGCTCGGTTGTGCATTCGTGATGGTGGAACCAGGAATATTTCATCACCATCACCCCGCAAAGCTCATAAGCTGCGATGCGGCGTTTTCCGCTTCTCGCTGAGTCTTGAATGCCCGGGACAATACCCAGCGCCACAAAACATCAAGCGCGGCTTTGTACAGTTGCTGGAACTGGGTTTCGTCCATGTTGGCGAAGGCAATGCTGCGGGGATGTTTGCGAAGTGTTCCATCAGGAAGCTGAATAGCGTCATAGTGACCAGACTCGACGATCACCCAGGCGCGATAAGCATCATAGGATTTGCAGATGCTAATGCTACCTGCTCGCTTATCGGCGATACGGTCCAGATACTGTTCTGCAGCATCCAAAAGAGCGGCCTCACTTCCCCCGAACGAAGCGAGGAATTTAGCGTACCCGGTCACCAATTTACGTTCGTTGGAAGATATCGCCCCTCCAGTAGGTTCCCAGTATTCAAACCCGAGATTCAGGAGCGCAAAGAAACGGCGATGGAATGCGGGATTCCTCACCTGACGAAATTCGGCTACCAGCACGGCACCGAGTTTTATTTTTGATTGCAGAATATCACTGGTCTCCGGCGTAGCGGGGATCAGGATACCTGAAGACTGCTTGATTAGTTGTAGCTGCGCCATGGTGCTCTCCGTGGCGCATAAGACTTGTCAGTTTCTCAGGCTGACACTGACATTATGTACAGCTGATAATGGAAAATCAATGCAAGAAAAAACCCGCCGTAGCGGGTTTTCTTTAATATTACGCAGCGCTCTGTTCAGAGCAATCACATACAGGAATCGGGAAAGGATGCCCCTTTCTCGCATAACGCATTACTCCATTGACACAAACGGAGTAGCGAAAAATGATTTCGCACGTCTTCCCGCATTTACTACAGATTCCCATTGCCATAAATAGCGAATCCCTGCATACCTGTAAACCCATACAGATTGCGCATTGTTAGGAGATCCGCTAAACTGAAATTGTCAAGTTTAAGTGTAGCGGTGGGTTACCTCCATACACAACGGAAAGTTTCCTAGGCTTTCCGCCCCCGAAAGCCCTGTTAGCGCAGGGCTTTCACATATAAAAATCTAATGACATTTGACTTGTACGCACACCAATAGTCTCTAAAACAATGTCAGCAAACGTATCCGCCTGCCATTCTGCATCTTCCAATCGAGTAGGGTCCTTGCTGGAAAAATGTAAAACTGGTTTATGCCCTAGAAGCAAATGCCCGAGTTCATGAAAAATTACAGCTAAAGCATGCTCTTCACCTAAGCAGGCATTTTCATAAATTTTATTCGGTACAGTGATAGTAAGAGATGCGGGGTCACAGTGCCCAATGGTGAGATCGTAGGTTAGAGATTCCCATTGCCTGTCATCAATGACGCTTAATGTTATACCGTAACTAGATAATTTTTCGAATAATACATCATATCGCTTTCGTTTGCGCTTGGTAGCACTAATACCAAAAGCATGACAAAAATTGATAGCTTTAAAAGCTATTTCCTCTTCTTGCATTGGGGATACCCGGTTGCCTCTCATCTGATACATACCTAAACCTCATTATTATTTATCTTTTGTAACAGCTCAGCAAAGCTCTTGAGTTGCTCCGGCGTGAATTGCGATTTAGCAAAACCAGCCACAAGCATCTGTTGCTGTTGGGATAGCCCATCAATTGGTACTGTTTCATTAGCAACCGCCGCAAGCTCTTCTAAACTATCAAGCTGGACCCCTTTAGATGTGAAATAGGAGTCGATTTTTTTTACCCACTTCTGCGGGATTTTTTTACTGCCGGTTTCTAAACCACTCAAAAATGCTGGTGTGGTTTCCAATTCTTGGGACATTGTTAACAGTGTGCTGCCAGTATCTATCCTCGCTTTTCTGACGGCCTTACCGAATTCAGTGAGTGCCATAATTAATTCCTCAGTTTGGGTTGATAGCAGATTCATGACCTGCGGGTTACTTCACTTCAATGCTTGAACGATACCAGCCTGATTTAAAAAATCAACCTTTTTAGTTAAAAAATACGTGGCGGTGGGTGAAAAAAATTCATCAGAAATGTGTGCTTAACGCTTTCTTTGGTAAAATCCTTGGTAGGATATTGGTTAATTGTTCTTCTATCCGAGTTATCTCCGGGGAAGCTACAGAAGAAAACTTGAAGGAGCGTGATTGGAAACCTGTACCTGTAGGTGGTGATCCAGATTCAAATTACACACATCATTTTGAAAAAACTTGAAGATTTTAAGGAAAATTCCAATATCTTGTTTACTATCTTCCTGCCTAAAGGAGCTTTCCTCAGGTAACCCTGAGTACGCGTAAAGGAAAAGCAATGGAAAAACATGACGTTTACATATATACAGGTGATATACACCGGGATGGTTACCAGGACCTCACCAATGAAATAAAGAAACGAAAAGCTAAACACGGACTTAGAAAAGATGTTATCTTTTGCTTGGCTACATATGGTGGTGATCCAAATGCAGGATATCGTATAGGTAGAGCGTTACAGCACAACTACGAGACGTTAACTTTGTTAGTAGTTGGTCCTTGTAAAAGTGCTGGTACACTGATTGCTATCGCAGCCAACAAGATCGTGATTGGCGACATGGGTGAGTTAGGCCCGTTAGATATACAGCTGAAAAAAAATGATGAGATTGGTGAGATGAGCTCGGGTCTCGCTATCATGACCGCTTTAGATGCGTTAAAAGATCGCTCTATTTCAGCGTTTAACTCTCACTTAGTTAAGATAAGATACGAAAATCAGATAAGTACTAAGATGTCAGCTGATATTGCGACTAGACTTACTGAAGCACTTGTATCACCTATGGCTGCTCAAATTGACCCAATTAAACTTGGCGAGCACCAAAGAGCGATGAGCATTGCCTTTACTTATGGTCAGAGACTTACAGCTAAGTCCAAAATTCTCAAGGAAGGTGCTCTGGGCAAATTGATTGCTTCTTATCCTTCTCATGGTTTCGTGATCGACCGGAAGGAAGCAAAAGAACTATTTAAATGTGTAGAAAGCCCAAGCGGTCTAACCGAAGCTCTGTATGCATTGTTTTGCGATAAAATTCATGATGGTGACATTGCCACTTACGGAAAACCGAGAGTTGTTGATTTCACCCATGATCCAGATAACGAAGAGGAAGATACCGATGTCAAAGAATCTGCAACCGGAGATGGAGATACTCAACAGAATGTTGGAAAACCAGATCCAGGAAAGCCAAGATCTGGCAAGAAAAGCAGAGCAAGACCTAAACGAGATCAAACGCCAGTTGGAACCATACCTGTTCAACAGCCTGATGGACCACAACCTGAAGCGTGATATCTACGCTATGTAATCGAGTCTTCCAGCCCGACCTTCTGGTCGGGTTTCTTTTATTGATAGTTTTTCTACAACATCCTTCGGAATGAACTCATCGGGTTTTCCATTGCACCTCTGAACACCATAGATCAGGAATTGTATGTAAACTCGCCAGATTTAGCTGAAGCATCGAGCGCCTCTTTAGAAAAGTGCGTCATTAGACCAATGGGGTCTTCACCTATGTTCATGTTGTATGCCCGCGGCTTATTTGCTCACGAGCCATCGACGTCAGCACCTCATCAATCACTTTCACTGCATCAACCATTGCGTAGCCGAGATTACCGCCGTCGCTTTGCGCTGCTGCTTTGCTGAGTATTTCGCTTATCTGGTGCAGGCGATCGAGTGATACAGGACCTTGCGCCGGGTGGTTGTTAGTTGTCATGCTGACGCTCCTTTTGCCTGATATTTTTCGAACCAGAACACAATCGGGTCGGGCTTCATTTCGACAAGCCCCATACGCACTAGGGCCTTTCCCTTGCCTGAGCGCAGAAACTCCCGGCGACCATCGTCAATAACGCGGCGATAATCAGCGAGCGACTGACTGAATTTATGCAGGTTGCATGGGTGACACGCGGGAACCTGGTTTTCCACATTATCTCGCTCAGGGTGGGTCATTTGGTTGCCGAACCGGATAACAGGCTCAACATGGTCAGCATGCCAGCCTTTCTCTGGTAGTTCGCAGCCGCAATAAGCACAGCGACCGCCGAACTTCATGCGCAACTCTGCACGTTGTTTTTTCGTCAGTGCCATCTCACTCCCCCTTCACGCCAATGCCAGCGGCGCGGTCAATGCGTTCAATTTCTGCCAGAATTAACGCGCCTGCTTTTACCAGGTCGCGGCGTGCTCCTGATTGCTTCCACCAGTCAGGCGACCACGGCCAATACGCTGGAGTGGAGAAGCCTTGGTTGTGCGCATGAATTGCGTAACAAGCCGCTGCATCTGCTAATTCGCTATTTTGATATGCGTTGTCATGCTCAGGAGTCCATCCTTCAACCGATTGTTGCCGATGGCGTTCGGCTATAACATCCAGAATTGCGGGATTGAATGCACGCGCCTCCATTTCTGCTATGCGCTCCTCATAGCGGGCACCAATGGAAACGGCTTTTTCAAATGCCTTGAACCATCTTGCTGAATCCTGCTTAGCTGCTTCCAGTTCATCCAGCAGCGCCAGAAAGGTCAAAGGAGTGGCGATGGCAGCGAATCTCTTATTGGCCTCGATGCCTTTCGTGTAACGCTTGATGATGCCAAGCTCGTGCGCATCAGTTGCTAATTGGCGCAGCGCCTGTTTGTCTGTCATGCTGTACGCTCCTGTTTTTGCGCTGCAACTATCCCGTGTTTTTGATAAAACTCCGCTACGCTCATTTCTGCCGAGCCCGCACAAATACGGTCACGATATAAAACAAAGCTATCGTAGAGAGCAGTCAATTCGTTCTGAGATAGCCCATATATTGATTTATTCACTGCGCGGCTCCTTTGCGAAGTTGGGTGGCGAACTCGCAGATTGTTACGCCACCCTCCTCTGGGTAATCGGCTGACGAGATATGCAGGCCGTGTGTGATGTTGCCTTCATCATCCTGAATATCACCAACCCACAATATTCCGTCTGTGTAATCGCCGTAGTTTTCGCCACCGTTTCCGCACTGCGAGCAAATAGACTCAATGTCGGATGCGTCAAGGAAGATTTGTTGAGGTACGAGTGTGTAACCTTCAGGGATTGCACTTGCCAGCACTTCAGCCAGGAAAGCGTCAGTGGCTGGTTTTTTTGCATACACTGAATCCACCGTTTGCAGTAGTTCGGTTGCGTCCTCCATCGCGCCACGCCAGTCCATGCGGCCGCCGCTATGCTCAAGAATCGAAACTGCCAACGCACGGATGAATACATGGCGATCACGCGCATGAGCATTCTCCGCCGCCAGCCCCCTGCACTTGCTCTCGGCATTAGCGAGCTGTACTGCCAGTTCTTCGTAGGTTGGTTTCATGCTGATGCTCTCCCGTAAAATGCCAGTACACGCTGCATAGCCGGACTTGTGCGGCATACTGATGTGACCATGTTTTTGTTCATGTTCGATTTGAGCTGCTTGATATTCTGCTCCCCGCCAGGTTGAAACGTGTAGACTGGACGATGCGGCTCGCCAGAGCGGATTACTACAGCTCTGCGTACCAGGTGAAGCAACAGGTTGTGTGCCTTCTTGCAGTCGCATCCCAGCAGGTTCTGAACCTGACGCGGCGTGATGGTCTGGTTAACCCGAAGAAAATCGACAATTGCCCACAGTGATTTGCTTGCCATAGTGTTTTTCCCTCGAAGTTATTTAACGATCCGGAGATGGCTAACGTTCTTGCGAAAGCTTTTCCAGTCAAAGTTCACCCACATCCCGCCATCCATCTGGAGGCGATCGATAACCCGCGCTCCCAACGCACCGAGAAGTTCGTCGTGGTTAAGATTTGTGAGAACGCCTACAGGACGCATCGATGACAGGCGACGGTCTATAACCTGATTCAGAATGACTTTCTCGCCACTGCTACCGCGCTGAATACCCACTTCATCCAGCACCAGCAGATCGACTTTGCAGAGGTCATCGAGAAGCGAAGCCTCTGACTGTCCACCGTCGTAGCACTCGCGAACGCGCAGCATCAGGTCAGGGATAGTCACTACCAGCACGCTATGTCCGCCAGACAACAGATGATTTCCGATCGCTGCCGCCAGATGGTTTTTCCCGGTACCAGGACTACCGCTAAACACGAAACTTGCGAATCCGGCACCGAAATTCTGTGCGTAGCTCTTTGCCATCGTGAAGGCTTTGCGCTGCCCTTCCCCGGTTACTTGGTAATTAGCGAACGTGCAGTTGCGGTGCAGGCTTTGAATTCCTGAGCGACCGAAAATTTTCTCTGTCCTGGCTTTCTGGTTCAGCCTGTCAAGTTCTTCACACCGCTTCAGACCCTCTTCACGCTGCCACGCCAGTAGTTCTGCGGCGCTGGTGAACTTCGGCTGAACCCCAGGTGGAATGAGTTTTTTCAGGCGTTCGAGCGCACTTCCGGTACCCACCATGTTTTTCATCGCTACCCCCTGAATCCGCTCGGAATCGCTTTATCTGGCTGAGAAATTTTGTTCGGATCTCTTTTTCCATCTGACGCCGCAAAAGACCACGACTCTTCGTAGTGCTTTGAGGGTCCAAAAAACGTGGATGCCTGTTTCACATACTCGGTGTTAAGTTTTCCAGCAGCAGTTATGTAATCCGCATATCGCCGAACTCCATCGATAAGTTCCTGCACTGTTACGCCAGATTTAATACGCGCAGTCCAGGCTTTGAACGCATCAGCCTTGCTGTTACCACCTGCGCGTTTTGGGTATTCCTGCCACGCCAGTTCAAAATCATCCGGATAAGTATTTTTCCCCTGGGGTGTGGCGGCGCCATGCCCCGAAATATCTTTATCCTGATCTTGTTCCTGATCCTGTTCCTGATCTTGGCTTCGTAGCCCCTTCGAAGCCCCTTCGGAAATTTGGCGCGATTCACGTTTTAAATTAAGGTGAAAATCTGTTTTATAACGCTCATAAAACAATGATAAAAAAGGGTTTTCAGGTAATGAAACATACTCATTCCTGACGCCAGCACAACGGTTATCCCCTGGCTTCAGTGATCGACCCACCTGATAAGCGGCCATTTCATGCACCCAAACCATCTCAGTGTCCTCGTCATAGCTACAAAATCCCGCTTCAATGGAGCTTTTTAGCCCCTTCGAAGCCCCTTCCAAGCCCAGACCCGTTTCATGGGCTATGTACAGAATTGGCAGGTAATACAACCCGAGCATGTTTGCGTGTGGCGAGGTCATCAGATAGAACGAAACCACCTGCGCCTCCGCGCCTAGCTTCCTCAGTTCACGACCTGTTATTCCAAGCCAGAACTGAGGTGCAACAGTTGCGTAATCACGCATAAAGACCTCTTAATCGCTAAAGTGGTGGCCCATCTATCTTTCTGAAGGCTGATTTTTCTGACATACTTACCTCGTAATTTCTGCCTGGAATTACACTGAAGGTCGGTTCCGTTGGCGCGGTCCGGCCTTTACCTTTTTTTGAACCCGTCATATAGCCCCCAGCATCATCTGCACCATCTCCATCAGTGGACCGGTTAAGCCAGGGTCAACGCGGTACATCTCCACGATCCCCTCGCTCAACTCTTTCAGCTTCTGATGCCGTGGCGCATTCATAGCGACGGCAATCTTCGCTTCACTGGTCTCCTTCTCCAGCCGAGCCAGGCGGGCCATAACGTTGTCTTCTGGCAGCAGGCGGTTGCGAAACTCAATCGGCAGAACAGCAAGGATTGCAGGAGTCAGCTGGCGAACGTTCTCGCGGTATCGTTCGCTGTTGAAATGGTTGTCCAGGAAGCGGAAAAGCTTCTGACGCTTTCGGCAGAGATCGTCAGGGAAAGTGATCTCGTCCCCCCCTTGCGCCAGGTACTCTTCGATGATCAGAGCAGAAACGACATCCTGACCATCTACACCCGCCCATGAGCGAACGGCATCACGAATATCTTCGTGACTCGGTCCCTTGTGCGTTTGAGCGCGATTTATCATTGCCTGCTGCGGCGATCCTGTATCCTGGTAAAACGTAAGTGATTGCATAGTGCCTTCCCTTTCGTTGTTAAAGTGCCTGTCAGGCTGCTTTTGGTTTGCTGATTTCAAGAATTTGGGTGGTGGTAAAGCGACCACCTGAGGCCTCAGCAATTTTCGATGCATAAGCTGTCTCACCGGTGTAATCAGTACGTGGCAAGCATCCACTATTGATCCACTTGTAAATTGCTCGCGGAGTCCGCTCGCATGCTTTGGCCACCACGGGTACGCGAATCAACTTGATGATTTCGCCAAGGCTTGTTGGTTGCATTTTTTAACCCTCGATATGAACTGTAAGTACATATTGTATCGGAACTGATAGTTCACGCAAGAGATATTATGATTGAACCTATGGTTCAGGAAGATAAAGCGCGAAAAGACTTTTCCCATAGGCTAGCGCTGGCCTGCGATAAAGCTGGTTTGCCGGTTCATGGTCGTCAGGCTGAGATAGCCAAAAAGATGAAGTTGACACCAAAGGCCGTAAGCAAATGGTTTAACGGGGAATCAATTCCAAGGCGCGGGAAGCTGCAAGAGCTTGCTGCGAGTATTGGTACAACTTCAACTTACCTGTTAGGTGACAGCGAGGCCGATGGAATCTCTGAGGGGCGCTTGCAGAAATCGACAGAAATATTTCGCATAGATGTGCTCGATGTATCTGTCAGTGCAGGCCCGGGCGTGATCAATAGCGAGTTCGTTGAGGTGCTTCGCTCTGTGGAATACTCAGTTGAAGATGCGTGCCAAATGTTCAACGGACGAAAGCAGGAACAAATCCGCATCATTAACGTCCGCGGCGACAGCATGTCTGGCACGATAGAGCCGGGTGATCTGCTTTTTGTCGATATCAGCGTTCAGCACTTTGATGGTGATGGGATTTACGCTTTCCTGTACGACGAAACAGCTCATGTTAAGCGCCTGCAGAAGATGAAAGATAAGTTACTGGTCATCTCCGACAACCCTACCTATCGACCATGGGAGCCCATTGAGAAGGAAGAGATGAACAAGATTTTCGTCTTCGGAAAGGTGATCGGCAGCATGCCGCAGACCTACAGGAAGCATGGGTAGAAAGGGAAAATCATGAGAATTGGTATAGTGTTTCCGATCTTGGTGTTTATCGTAGCTGTGGGGTTTATGGTGTGGTTTATCATCGATGGATATGCAACACCCAGCGGCTAAGTCGCAGATCCACCGATTGATAGCTTATAACAAATTATAGTAGTTGAAGGTGAAACAGATCGGGTATCTTCTGATATAACAATGAAACATTTTGTCTATAGATAGCATAGCTTGCAACTAGATTTCAGTTGCACTACCTTTAACAGAGGATGTATCCTTCGTGGGAAGAAAGGAAAAGCTAAAGTCAAAGTTAGACGACTTACCCAAAAATTTTACTTGGGATGAGTTCGTTACTCTCATGAACCAGTATGGCTTCAAGCTTTTGAATGCTAAACGAGGTTCTGGCCGTAAATTTTACAACCAACGTGTTGATAGATTGGTCATTTTTCATGAGCCTCATCCTGAAAACACCCTCAAAAGGTACGTCTTGGAAGAAGTTAAACAGCTGTTAGATGAGATTGATGATCATGAATAACTTGATGAAATACAAAGGTTACTATGGTAGCTCCAGCATTTCATTTGAAGATGGAGTGATGCATGGAAAACTCGAATGTATAAATGATCTCGTCACTTATGAGGGTGCAACGGTTGCAGAACTTCGTGCAGCCTTTGAGGAGGCCGTGGACGATTACCTCTCCACTTGTGAAGAGATAGGAAAATCTCCAGATAAGACAATGAGTGGTTCGTTTAACATCCGGATAGGTGAATCCCTGCATAAAAAAGCATATTTAGCAGCTAAAGCTAAGAATATGACTTTAAACGATTATGTAAAACAGGCTGTCAGTGAGTCAGTTAATGGGAAAAAAGAGGTTCACTACCACTTTGAGAAACCGAGGGATGTTAGAGAAGTTACTTTCTTTTCATCCCGTAGACGTACAGAAGAGACCTATTGGGAAGTTTCAGTAGACAACGGAGTGCCACATTGATGCTTGATAAAATTCGCTTTAAGGGATTTGATCTCGAGGGTTCTTCCCTTTTTATCGACGACAGTGATAATTCTGAAGGCGGAAAATATAGCTTAAAATTTTCTGAGCATCACGTTGTTCCTCAAAAAGATGAAGATGGAAATTGGCTCTTTATTGAAGTTAAGCCATCCATAACAGGTTTCCCTCGCGACAAAAAAGATTTTGATGATGGTGAGGATGTATTGTTCAAGGCAGAGGCTACCTTGACACTAACATTTGAGTGTGACCTCGACGAAGAAGTAACTGAGGATTTTTATAATGAAAATTCTTGGTTTTTTGAAAATTATGTATATGTGTGTACAAAAACAGTTTTTGAAAATATGTTTAAAAACACAGTATTAGATACTATAACGTTACCTTGGTCCCCAACATCATCTAGAAAATAATATCCAACCCGGCCACCGCGCCGGGTTTTTACTGCCCTTTCCTCACGAACTCCGCAGCATCCCTTAGCACTCCCTTGTGAATCATATTGCCCACGGTTTTTCGCTTCGCTTCCAGTCTCTCGACAATGGCATCGCGTTCTATCACCATCCTGTCGACTATTAATTCAACCACCGCCCCACCAATCTCGCCAACTATGAAACCTGCGCGATCTTCCAGCAGTTCATCACGTGACATATCTATACCTAAGCCCATAACAATACCCTACTTGGTGTTTTTTTGTGCATAGCAAGAGTAGAGAAAAAAATAAATAATCTTAAAGTTCATATTGTTATGTGTTTATGAACTTGTCAAATCATCTAATTGTACTTTTGGTACTTTACATTGGTGAACTTATAGTACATTATCATCCCATCGCGAAACACTAAGCGCATAAGACTTCAAATTCTCAGCTGGCCGGCTTTAAGGCGCACAGGAAAGAGTGAGCTTCGCGGTGGTGAACTGCAGAGTTAAAACGCTCAACCGTGAAGATCAGCGCCGCGGCGCCACCAGCGAAGTTCACTCAGAAAAACTGGAGAACATCATGGTTCATCAGCACTACGGTACACAGACAGTAAACCGCGGCGCAGTTCAGCCGGGGATGCTCGTCAAACACAAAGACTCAACCTGGACGGCATCAGCTAACGCTCGCGGACGTTTGTATCTGCATCGCGGCGTGGAGATGACTTACACCAAGGATTTGCTGGTTGAAGTTTATCTGAACGGTCTGGGGCATGGACTCAGCCACTAGCGGAGGATGTCATGTTAGACAAGAAATGCGGTTACTGCGGCAAGCCGGTTAAACCGGAAGAAGTAATCAAAAGCACCCTTCTCTATCGCAACGGCTCACAGCTGGCGCGCAAAGAGAAAGAGTATTGCTCCAGACGTTGCGCTTCGCACGACCAGATGGCGCACGAAGGCTAAATAGCAGTCCAGAAATATGAAATTAAAAATTCGCCATTAGTTTGGCGTGGATTCTTACACCCTGAATAAACCAACAGGAATAATTTATGCGAATCGTAAAAGTCGAATTAAATCTGAAAGCAGTAAATAAAGAAATCGCATTATTCAACTGCGAAAAGAAAGTGTCTGGCGTTATTCACTCAGCCCAAAACGGTGAAACAACCGTAGTTCTCGATGGCGGCTATGTGTTCGGTCAGTTCGATTGCCCTCACTGTGCAGTAACAGCTATTTCACTGCTTGCGGTTCAGGTAAACGATGGCGATAAGGCCGGGTTTGGTAACTACCGCAGCTACAAACTCGATTACTCAGAAAGAGTTTTCATCACCGTTCATTAAGAAAACGCCCACCGAAGCGGGCGTGCCCTGTCCGGTCCAACCGACCAAAGCGTACCGGACATAACAACCTGATATATCGGGGTGCTGTTAAGGCACATCCATTCTACACGAATCGAGGATAAAGTAATGAGTGGAACTAATCCTGTATTTTTAGTCCGCAGAGCAAAAAAACAATCCGGTAATAAAGATGCGGTGCTCTGGTGCAGCGATGATTTTGAGGCTGTAAATGCAACGCTGGATTATTTGTTGATTAAAACCGGCGCAAAGCTGAAAGATTATTTTAAAGCTGTGTCCACTAATTTCCCTGTCGTTAACGAATTGCCTCCAGAAGGTGAACTCAGCTTAACATTTTGTGATTTCTACCGCCTCCGCGACGACAACATGACATGGGAACAAATCCCCAGCGTTACGTTGCCCTCTTCTGATGCCGCCGCCGAAGCACGTCAGCATATCGTTAACGGCGTGGATACCAAAACCGGCGAAATCCTGGAGGAAAGCGCAGGTGCTGTTGACAGCAAGAGCACAGGCAATACTTCGACGCCTGCTCTCACTGTTATCGCCACCATGCCTTTCCGTCATCGCGTACTGGCTCAGTTCATCGGTGATGGTAAATATCTCTATCACGTCGATGCCGCGCAGAAAATAGAAATCGTTGGCCTCGAAATGGATACTGATGAATCGTACATCCAGAACCTGCTGCTGGCTGCTGAAAACGTAGAACCATTTAAGAAAGCACAGGAGATCGATATCCACAGAGTGGTGAATGCCGTTAAGAAAGCGTTCCCTGTAGATGGAAAAATCCCTGAACTCGCGACCTTAATTCAATTTTTGAAATTGTGGTTCGCTACGGATCATATTGACCGCGGTATCCTTGTTCGCGAATGGGCTGCAGGTAATCGCATCAGTAGCGTGCAGCGTACTGATTCCGGCACCAATGCCGACGGCGGTTACGTCACTGACCGTGGCGAGGACGCACACCACACGCTGGATACACTGGATTTAGAGATTACCTGCGCCCTTCTGCCGATGGACTTCAACCACTTCGAAATTCCGGGCAGCATTCTTCGTCGCGCTAAAGAAATCGTGACCAAAAAAGAGGAACCGTGGAAATCATGGAGCAGCATTCTGCGCAATCAGCCTGGCGTTCTTGGCGTTAACCGCACGGCTATTTTTAACCTGGTACGTATCGCGCCGGAAAATATTCATCTAACTCCTGTCGCTCACCTGGAATTTGTTAACCAGACCATGACTGCAGCGTTTAATTCCGCGATCGAGTTATTGCCATTGCATGAAGCCGAACCCGCAACACAGGGAATACCCCAACCTGAAAGTAAGGAGCCTCCGCGCAAATCCTTCTGCACTCACGAAGATAACCTGCAACGCGTGCGTGAAGAAGGAGCACGCCACCGCGCAGAGGAAGCGACAGCACAACCGCAGAAAGTCGAACAAGAACTGGTTAAAAATGTCGGCAACGGAATATTCGACGTTACGGCTTTGCTGCAGAACTCAGCAACTCATGGCACAAAAAAGGCTACGGAGACCACCAGCAATGTGCAGGTTCAAGAAACTGTCAGTGATGAAAAACAGGCTGGTGATGCGCTGCATACAGGCAAGAGCAGTCTGGAAACTGGTGAAGAGTCAGATACCGGCCAGCAGGCCGATGTAAACCAGAATACGGATTCTGTTAGCCAAAACAGCGATTCTGTAAACCAAACCGAACCAGTTTCGGCACAAACCGAGCCAGAAGCGCAATCTGACGAACCAGCTGTAGTTTACCCCGCTTTCTTCGAGCCTGGCCGCTATGAAGGCCTGCCTAACGAGGTTTATCACGCAGCCAACGGTATCAGCTCTACCCAGGTGAAAGACGCACGTGTGTCGCTGATGTACTTCAATGCGCGCCACATCGAGAAGACCATCACGAAAGAGCGCTCTCCGGTTCTGGATATGGGCAACCTGGTGCATGCGCTGGCGCTGCAACCAGAGCAGCTCGATGAAGAATTTAGCGTTGAACCCATAATTCCGGAAGGCGCATTTACCACCACGGCAACGATCCGCGCGTTTATTGATGAGTACAACGCCAGCCTGCCAGCGCTGCTGAGTGCAGACGATATCAAAGCTTTACTCGAGGAATACAACGCCACTCTGCCTGCACAGGTGCCGCTGGGTGGTTCAGCCGAGGAAACCGGCCAGAGCTATATGTCGCTGCCCGAAGAGTACCAGCGTATCGAAGCGGATCAGAAGCAGACCGCAGCGGCAATGAAAGCCTGCATCAAGGAATACAACGCCACTCTGCCTGCACAGGTGAAAACCAGTGGTAGCCGTGACGCGTTACTCGAGCAGCTGGCAATCATCAATCCTGACCTGGTTGCACAGGAAGCGCAGAAACTGGCGCCGCTGAAAGTATCCGGTACCAAAGCGGATCTGATTCAGGCCGTGAAGTCTGTTAATCCGGAAGCCGTCTTCGCCGACGAACTGTTGGATGCGTGGCGCGAGAATCCGCATGGGAAAGTGCTGGTCACCCGCCAGCAACTGAGCACTGCACTGAACATTCAGAAAGCCCTGCTCCGGCACCCGACCGCGGGCAAGCTACTGACACACCCGGGCCGCGCAGTAGAAGTCAGCTACTTTGGCTTCGACGACGAAACCGGTCTGGAAGTCCGTGTGCGCCCGGATCTGGAAATCGACCTTGACGGGGTGCGCATCGGCGCCGACCTGAAAACCATCAGCATGTGGAACATTAAGCAGGAAGGCCTGCGCGCCAAACTGCACCGCGAAATCATCGACCGTGACTACCACCTGAGCGCGGCAATGTATTGCGAGACCGCAGCACTGGACCAGTTCTTCTGGATTTTCGTCAACAAAGACGAGAACTACCACTGGATCGCCATCATCGAGGCATCCGCCGAACTACTGGAGCTGGGCATGCTTGAGTACCGCAAATCAATGCGCGCCATCGCTACCGGCTTTGACACTGGCGAATGGCCAGCGCCGATCACCGCTGATTACACCGACGAACTGAACGACTTCGACCTGCGCCGCCTTGAAGCGCTGCGTCTGGCTTAATGGAGGATTTGACCATGCAAAATACCAACATCATTACGACCGAGCAGGCACCAAACACCATTTCCGCCAGCAACGCTGTGTTCAACGTGCAGGCACTCGGCCAGCTTAGCTCTTTCGCTGAATTGATGGCGCAGTCTGCAGTCACCGTCCCCAAACACCTGGCGGGGAAACCCGCCGACTGTATGGCTATCGTCATGCAGGCTATGCAGTGGGGAATGAACCCATATGCGGTTGCCCAGAAAACGCACCTGGTGAATGGCGTTCTGGGTTACGAAGCGCAGCTGGTTAACGCAGTAATCTCCAGCTCCAGCGCCATTGTTGGTCGCTTCCATTACGAATACGGCGGTGACTGGGAGAAGATCGCCGGCAAAAAAGACGGCCGCGATGAATTAGGCCTGTTTATCAGGGTCGGTGCCGTACTGCGAGGCGAAGATGAAATTACCTGGGGTGAGCCAATCTACCTTGCAGATATCACCACACGTAACTCGCCACTGTGGAAAACAGCGCCGAAGCAGCAGATCGCTTATCTGGCAGTGAAGTACTGGGCTCGCCTGTACTGCCCAGAAGTCATCCTCGGCGTCTACAGTCCAGATGACGTTGAGCCACGCACTGAGAAAGAGATTAACCCAGCACCGAAACACGTTAACCTGGCTGATATCTCAGGTGACACCGTCACAACCACGCAAAGCGCGCAGGAATCACCGGCAAATATCGACTCACTGGCTGATGAGTTCCGCGAACGCATCGATGCTGCGCAGGATGTAGACAGCGCCAAAACGGTCCGGGCTGATATCGAAAGTGCAAAGACCACGCTCGGTTCCGCCCTGTTCACCGAGCTGAAGAATAAGGCAGTGAAACGCTACTACCTGGTTGATTCACGCAACAAGGTTGAGGCCGCAATCAACTCCCTGCCGTCTCCGGACGAACCGGATGCAGCAACGCGTTTCGGGGAAGTTGAGCGAGTTCTTGCAACTGCAAAACGTCACCTGGGCGACGAGCTGCACGATCAGTTCAGCATCACCCTAGCAGATATGAAACCGGAATACGTGGGCTAAGGGAGGCGGGAGGGTTTGCCCTCCCGGTAACAACATGGCGAAATTACAGAATGAAGAGCTAAAAATCGTCGCAGTGGTTCAGTTCAACAGTGGCGAAGCATTGGTGTTAAACCGCCCGCTCAATTTTATCTACGACGAGATTGGCAGGGATTTAATTGGCAGCGACGGTCCATTTAAGCGTCCACTCCTGTATTCACCAGCAAGTTCGGCATTCAAAGCGTTTGCTGGGAGCGAGATGACGCTAAATATGCGGGATGGAAGCCAAAGAAAAGTTAAAGATCACTGGTGGTCAGGCTGCCTACCTGGGCACCGAGACGTAACCGCATGCGACCAGGCATCGCTCCAGAAGTGTTACGTATTTTTCGGCGGCATGGCTATAACGCCTGGTGATTTTCAGGCCCTCCGTGAATCCTACACGGGCTGCGTTTACCCGTATTGGGAGTACGAAAAAATCATTAAGTACGACGATGTGCGGAGGGATTTATATCGCAGGCTCCACCACGAGGAGAAGCGCGTTAAGTCGCTAATCAGGGAAGTTAAAAGGCTGCACGCGGCATCACAGATGAAAGGAGTCGAACAATGAGCCTGAAACACAGATTGCCCGAAATCGAAGCCACTATCGATCCAGCAGCGTTGCGCGTTGCAGCTGATGAGTATTCCGACCTGCTGCTGACGATGTGCCTGTGCATGAAGATCGCCGGGCCGACCCGGGCGAACGTCCGCGCCTGCGCCGTTGAGCTGAAGAAGCGCCTGACGACCTGGCACAGCCAGAAAGAGCTTGCCGCCATCATGTCAAGTTGGGATCCGGTTGGCTATGTGCTGGGACTGCGGCGGGAGGCGAACGATAACGCACGCGCCGCCGGTGACCCTATTGATGTGTTTGTGTGAGGTGGGTATGCGACTAATTAACCGAGGCAATCAGCAATCCCCGTTAGCACGTCAGGCATGCGACATCGCGCTGGCCACTCATCACGAACGCTATGGCGACTACGGGCGCAGCAAGATGAAGGAGACATACACTGTGAGAGTTGAAGGCGTGAAGGTATGGGTTGAGGTGGTTAACCGTAAGGCAAGCTACGTGGCCACGGCTATGACTGGTATGCGCCGGCTGCGTGCGCTGCCGGGACAATGTAATTAAGAGGTAATATATGGATAACGCATTGCAGGCAGACGCTATTTTAATAACAAATGAAGTTTTGTCCCGGTATAAGATATCGCGCAGCACACTGTATTTCTGGAGCACTCCGTCCAGGATGCCATCCTACTTTACTCAGCCATTTCCGAAACCGAGAATAAATGGCAGTCCCAAACGATGGAGAATGTCAGACTTGCTGGCATGGGAGGAAAACGTAGGCATTAAACCAGAGGCTGACCAATCAGTTTTTCCAGATGATCCTGCCATACTGCGAGCCAATGCCGCTGATCATCCAGGTAATCATGTAGGTTATACCGCGCCATAACGCCTGACATATGATGACCCAACAGTTTTTCTACTACGTGTGGTGGCGCGCCTAATTCGGATAGGCGCGTCGCAACCGTTCTTCTCAGGTCGTGAAGCGACCACGTTTTCATTCCATTTTTTGCAATTATCTGGGTTGAAAACATAGCAACATTTGGCTGAAGAGGTGGCCGGTCATCTTCTGGTCCTTTATATCGTGACAGCGTGACGACATGATTTGAGAGAGACGTTTCCTTTTCCTCTTTCATCATTCTAACTACAGCTTCAGGAAGAGCCCTTCTTACGGTCTTTCCGGTTTTATAATCACTTGCCGGAATTGTCCACGTATGTTCGTTGAAATCGAACCATTCCCATTTAGCTGTCCTGATCTCTGTGCTACGGCAACCGGTCATGATGAGGAACTTCATAATCAGCTGTTGCCTTTCTTTTAGTTCTGGCAGCGTATTCCAGACGGTTTTGATTTCATCATCACTTAATTTTCTGTCCCTTACCGCGGCGGCTAAACCGACGTCAGACCGTCTCAGGCTTTCGATGGGGTTAACGCTAATCACCCCACGGTTAGAACAAAAACGAAAGGTACGTTGCATCAAACCCAGCATTTGCCCAGTAACAACTCGCCTTCCCATACCATCAAAAAGGCTAAGCCAGTGCGCCTTGGTTGTCTGATCAACAATCATGTTCCCGAGAACCGGATTGATGTGGTTCTCGAAATCACGTCGATTAACTTTTATTTTTACCAGGCCTTCAGGGATACAGTAATACTTCTCCCAGTAATCGAAGGCATCCCTGACGGTTATTGCATCAATCTTTTTCTGTTTTTCAAGCACCGCCTGGCGCCTCGGATCGAACCCCTCAGTCAGCCATGCCCTGAATTGCTGCCTTCGCTCTCTTGCCTGAGATAAAGATATGGACGGATAATCGCCGATCGTCAGCTGAACGGCCTTCCCGTTCCATCTGTAGCGGTAAAAAAATGTTATACTGCCGGAAGTGGACAACCGGATATTAAGCCCGTGAGCATCTGAGATAACTTCGATCTTGTCTCTTTTCTTGCCAAGAGCTTTTCTTAATTTTGTATCGGTAAGCAATGTGTACACTCCGGGAGAGGATATACACACCAGTGTACACATTTTACGTAAATTGATAACCTTCGAATTAAAACGAAATAAACCAATTTAAAGCGCTAGTAGGCAGTGAAGGCACACCAGCACTGGAAAATTTAAAAAGACATAAAGCATGTTCAACAAAATTAAATCGAGTACATATGCCCTACGATAGCGTATATAGCGAAAAGCGCCCGCCCGGTACGCTACGCACCGCATGGCGTAATTTTTATGGCGATGCTTCCGCGATGGTGGGTCTGTACGGTTGTGCGGGACTGGTCATTCTGTGTGTGTTTGGTGGCTGGTTTGCCCCTTACGGCATCGATCAGCAATTTCTTGGCTACCAACTGTTGCCCCCGTCCTGGTCGCGCTATGGCGAAGTGTCATTCTTCCTCGGAACCGACGATCTCGGTCGCGACGTATTAAGCCGTCTGCTCAGCGGCGCGGCCCCTACTGTAGGTGGTGCGTTTGTCGTTACCCTCGCCGCCACACTCTGCGGTCTGTTGCTGGGCGTGGTTGCCGGGGCAACACACGGACTACGCTCAGCGGTACTGAACCATATTCTGGATACCCTGCTGTCAATTCCATCGCTACTGCTGGCCATTATTGTGGTGGCTTTTGCCGGGCCACATCTGACGCATGCGATGTTCGCCGTCTGGCTGGCTTTACTGCCGCGTATGGTGCGCTCTGTCTACAGCATGGTGCATGACGAGCTGGAAAAAGAGTATGTCATTGCCGCTCGTCTGGATGGCGCGAGCACGCTCAATATCCTGTGGTTTGCGATTCTGCCGAATATCACTGCCGGTCTTATCACTGAAATCACCCGAGCACTGTCAATGGCAATTCTGGATATCGCCGCCCTGGGCTTCCTTGATCTCGGCGCGCAACTGCCATCCCCAGAATGGGGAGCCATGCTCGGCGATGCGCTGGAGTTGATCTATGTTGCGCCATGGACAGTCATGCTGCCCGGAGCGGCAATTATGATAAGTGTGCTGCTGGTAAACCTGTTAGGTGACGGCGTGCGCCGCGCGATTATTGCGGGGGTGGAATAATGCCATTACTGGATATCCGCAACCTGACTATCGAGTTCAGGACCGGTGACGACTGGGTGAAAGCGGTTGATCGCGTCAGCATGACGCTAAACGAAGGTGAGATCCGCGGACTGGTCGGCGAATCGGGTTCAGGTAAAAGTTTGATTGCTAAGGCCATCTGCGGCGTCGCCAAAGATAACTGGCGCGTTACCGCGGACCGCATGCGTTTTGATGATATCGACCTGTTGCGCCTTTCCGCCCGCGAGCGACGTAAGCTGGTCGGCCATAACGTGTCCATGATCTTCCAGGAGCCACAGTCTTGTCTGGATCCGTCCGAACGTATTGGACGTCAACTGATGCAAAACATTCCCGCCTGGACATACAAGGGGCGCTGGTGGCAACGTATTGGCTGGCGCAAACGCCGCGCGATTGAACTGCTGCACCGCGTCGGGATAAAAGATCATAAAGATGCAATGCGCAGTTTCCCTTATGAGCTGACCGACGGTGAGTGCCAGAAGGTAATGATCGCCATCGCACTGGCAAACCAACCTCGTCTGCTGATTGCAGATGAACCCACCAATGCAATGGAACCCACAACACAGGCGCAAATTTTTCGTCTACTGACCCGACTGAATCAAAACAGCAATACCACCATTTTGTTGATCAGCCATGACCTGCAAATGCTCAGCCAATGGGCAGACAAAATCAACGTAATGTACTGCGGACAAACGGTGGAAACCGCGCCCAGTAAAGATTTGGTGACGATACCCCATCACCCTTATACGCAAGCGCTGATTCGCGCCATTCCTGATTTTGGTAGCGCAATGCCGCATAAAAGCCGCCTGAATACCATGCCCGGAGCAATTCCGTTGTTAGAACAATTGCCCATCGGCTGTCGTCTGGGGCCGCGTTGCCCTTATGCGCAGCGCGAATGCATTGAAACCCCAAGACTGACCGGAGCAAAGAATCATCTCTACGCCTGTCATTTCCCCCTGAACATGGAGAGAGAGTGAGATGGTAGAAACCCTGCTCGAAGTTCGCAATTTGAGTAAAACCTTTCGCTACCGGACGGGATTATTTCGCCGCCAGACCGTCGAAGCCGTTAAACCGCTGAGCTTTACGCTGCGTGAGCGTCAAACGCTCGCCATTATTGGCGAGAACGGCTCAGGCAAGTCCACGCTGGCAAAAATGCTGGCTGGGATGGTTGAGCCGAGCAGCGGCGAACTACTGATTGACGATCATCCGCTAAAATATGGCGATTATTCATTTCGTAGTCAGCGTATTCGCATGATTTTCCAGGATCCGTCCACGTCGCTTAACCCGCGCCAACGTATTTCGCAAATCCTCGATTTTCCGTTACGCCTGAATACCGATCTGGAGCCTGAACAGCGCCGTAAACAGATTGTGGAAACCATGCGTATGGTGGGTCTGCTACCCGATCATGTTAGCTACTATCCGCATATGCTTGCACCAGGGCAAAAACAACGCCTGGGACTTGCCCGTGCGCTGATTTTGCGCCCCAAAGTGATTATCGCCGACGAAGCGCTAGCCTCTCTGGATATGTCGATGCGGTCGCAGCTCATCAACCTGATGCTGGAATTACAGGAAAAACAGGGGATTTCGTATATCTATGTGACCCAACACATTGGGATGATGAAACACATCAGCGACCAGGTATTAGTCATGCATCAGGGCGAAGTTGTCGAGCGCGGCAGTACGGCGGATGTGCTGGCCTCTCCGCTACATGAGCTGACTCGTCGTCTTATCGCAGGGCATTTTGGCGAGGCGCTTACTGCCGATGCCTGGCGGAAAGACCGTTAATGAGATAATAGCCCACCGGGACGGGAGGGCTATCCGTTCAGTCATCAGTGACAAAGCCGGGGCAAGAGTAGCGCGTCAACCTCAGAGAACGTGACTGACGGGAAAATTTCCCCCTGCATTGCCCAAACGCCGGCGGTGCAGACCGCCTCGATAAGATGGGTCGTATCTACCCCCTCAACCACAACACGGTCGCAATACCCCCTGATATTTTTAATCAACACCGGGAATATTGTTTTTTCTATCTGTGACAGAAAGAAGTCGCGATCCATTTTCACAACGTCAAAACGGCCGCACACCAGCGGACTCGCGCCAATACTGCCAGAGCCGAGATCGCCCAGCCACAACGCGTTTGGGCCATCACTCAGCGAATTAATGAGCAGATTGTTCAGGCAAACTGTATTCGACAGAAAGCGTTCTGAAAGTTCCAGCGCAATAAAGGGCATGGAATGTAAAGCCGACTTAATGACAGGATCACCGATGGCTAATAGCGCCATTTCATCAACAAGGCTTAGCGTACAGAGCAGATTATTGTTCTCGAACCAATCACGCTTTTCTGCAATTAACCGAATTTGCTCAAGCATGAAATTACGTTTTTGTTCGCTACTCCATGCCGAAATAATGGAATCTGCATGTAACGGATGAACCGTCTCAGAAGCGAAGCGGGCGAGCATCTCAACACCCAGCAACTTATCTGTTGTGTCTCTCATCGGTTCCGCGATGAAATGATAGTACATAAGACCACTCCAATTGATCATAACGTACTGATAATGCACTTCTAATCATAATCAATCAATAATATCGATCAATGAATCGATATTGATCGATAAAAACAATATATCATAACTAAATGAATATGGTCATATTTTTTGTTTTAAGAATGTTCTTACATTGATATGTGTTAAAACATCGACTAGAGGTCAGATCATACCATTTTAACCCTCTGACGCCTTGTATTTTCAACTTATCCCCCAGCTCTTCTCTGGTTGGATGAGGCAGAACCTGGGGGGAGTGATATACTCCTCACGTGCAATGAATAGTGACAGGCCACCAGGTGCTGACAACCCTTCCCTGCCCACTGAAACGCCGTTTACTGCTGCTCCCCGACGGGTGAATAGCAGAGAAAGATCGTGACACAAGGGGCAAAGAGTGGGATATAATTTCACACCAATTTCGAGTGACCTTGAAATTGCAATCATAACTCATTGATTGCTAAAAAAATAAGTAATGACTATAAGGATTAAAGCTATGGGTTTTCTTTCCGGTAAGCGCATTCTGGTGACCGGTCTTGCCAGTAAACTGTCCATCGCCTACGGTATCGCTCAGGCGATGCACCGCGAAGGCGCTGAACTGGCGTTCACCTACCAGAACGACAAACTGAAAGGCCGCGTGGAAGAATTTGCCGCTCAACTGGGTTCCAACATCGTACTGCAGTGTGATGTGGCTGAAGACGCCAGCATCGACACCATGTTCGCTGAACTGGGCAAAGTCTGGCCGAAATTCGACGGTTTCGTACACTCCATCGGTTTCGCTCCTGCTGACCAGCTGGATGGCGACTACGTGAATGCGGTCACCCGCGAAGGCTTTAAAATTGCTCATGACATCAGCGCGTACAGCTTTGTTGCAATGGCAAAAGCATGCCGTTCCATGCTGAACCCGGGTTCTGCTCTGTTGACGCTGTCCTACCTGGGTGCAGAGCGCGCAATTCCGAACTACAACGTAATGGGTCTGGCGAAAGCCTCTCTGGAAGCCAACGTTCGTTATATGGCTAACGCGATGGGTCCTGAAGGCGTACGTGTGAACGCAATCTCCGCCGGTCCAATCCGTACTCTGGCGGCTTCCGGTATCAAAGATTTCCGTAAAATGCTGGCACATTGCGAAGCGGTTACGCCGATTCGTCGTACCGTTACCATTGAAGATGTGGGCAACTCTGCGGCATTCCTGTGCTCAGACCTGTCCGCCGGTATCTCCGGTGAAGTCGTTCACGTTGACGGCGGCTTCAGCATCGCCGCAATGAACGAACTGGAACTGAAATAATCCTTCAGACTTCCTCTATGGGCGACGCTCCGTCGCCCATTATTTTCCTCTCCCTTTTCCCTCGCCCGTCGCGATATATGCTTTTCTGATATTTATTATCACTTAACAATCTTTCATCACCTCATTCGCTTACGTCAGGATATCGCAGCGCAAACGATCCGGCGTACAGGTATGACGACGTATCCGGGTCGCCACTTTTTAGACCAAGGAACGCCCATGGAACAACGCCGAATTGAAGGCAAAAGCCACTGGTATCATGAGACACAGTCCAGTACATATCCGCAAGATGTTCTACCGTTGGTGCCAGAAGCCGCACACGTCGAGGACCGATTTTTGCTGGATCTGACGATACCTGCCGTTGCGCTTTTACCCTTTCAGTCCTGGTTAGAACCTGCCCGTAAACTTGCTCACCTTCTCTTCCCTGTGCATGTTGCTCTGGACTCCATGCACACGTTTAGCGCCTATGAGCGTATGAGTACCGCCTTAACCGTCGCACAGGTTTGTGGCGTGCAGCGTTTATGTAATCATTATGCTGCACGTCTGACTCCCCTTCCTGGCCCTAATTCATCCAGGGAAAGCAACCACCGACTGGCGCAAATCACCCAATATGCTCGCCAGCTCGCCAGCTCTCCGGCCGTCATAGGCTCACGCGATCGCCAGCATCTGGAGGCGGTTGGCCTCACGACCAGCGACAGTATGCTGATGAATCAAATCATTGGCTTTGTCGGCTTTCAGGCCCGCGTCGTTGCGATGTTTCAGGCGTGGTTTGGCCATCCTGTACGCCGCATTCCTGGCCTCGATATTCAGCAATTTGCCGAGGCATCCCCCTTTAGTGCAGAAGAAGCAAAGTGGCACATCGCCGACATGCCGATTGAAAAACATCTTGCCAGCGCAGAAATACATGTCAGCCATACTCCCATTGTATTGCAAACGCTGAGGCCATTACTGCAACACTCACCTGAAGAACTGGCGTTATTTGAAGTGCTTTTTACCAGCACATTACATAGCGATGTGCAATCACGGGCATTTTCTCTGGCCACACTGCTCACATCGCGGATTAACGGTAGCGTGTCCTGCTTCAATGAGTACGCCCTCTCCGCCACTGAGCTCACTGAGCTTATTACCGTACTTCGCCAGGATGAGCGCCAAATACAGCGCTGGGAGCAACGACATCCGGTTGAGCGCGTCACCCTGCAGGCGGTACAATGGCTAACCCGGGCGCCCGATCGCTTTAGCGCCGCACTGCTTACCCCGTTGCTCGATCAGGGTATATCTTCAGAACAGGCAATCAACGTACTGGCCTGGAGCGGATTGTGCGGATGGTTAAATCGTTTGAAGATCGCGTTGGGCGAGACTTATTAACCGATCCACTTGCTGAAAGAGCGCTTGCTGCGACTGGCAGATTCGCGTAAAACTGTCAGCCGCTCTTTCAGCCACGAAAATAGACAATTATGCTTCAGGACAACCCGCTGCTAGCGCAGCTTAAACAGCAACTACATTCCCAGACGCCACGTGCTGAAGGGGTGGTAAAAGCCACGGAAAAAGGCTTTGGCTTCCTGGAAGTCGATGCACAAAAAAGCTATTTCATTCCACCGCCGCAGATGAAAAAAGTGATGCATGGAGACCGCATTGTGGCGGTTATCCATACGGAAAAAGATCGCGAATCTGCCGAACCGGAAGAACTGATCGAGCCGTTCCTGACGCGCTTCGTGGGCAAAGTTCAGGGTAAGAATGACCGCCTGTCCATTGTGCCGGATCATCCGCTCCTGAAAGATGCCATTCCCTGCCGCGCCGCTCGTGGCGTTGAACATGAATTTAAAGAAGGTGACTGGGCTGTAGCAGAAATGCGCCGCCACCCGCTAAAAGGCGACCGCACCTTCTACGCCGAGTTAACTCAATTTATTACCTTCGCTGACGATCACTTCGTTCCGTGGTGGGTCACACTGGCTCGCCATAATCTGGAAAAAGAAGCACCAGATGGCGTCGCCACTGAGATGCTGGATGAGGGCCTGGTGCGTGAGGACTTAACCGCACTGAACTTCGTCACCATCGACAGCGCCAGTACGCAGGACATGGATGACGCGCTTTACGCTGAAGAACAAACGGATGGTAAATTACAGTTAACCGTCGCGATTGCCGATCCTACCGCCTGGATTGCTGAAGGCAGTAAGCTGGATAACATTGCAAAAATTCGTGCATTTACCAACTACCTGCCGGGGTTCAACATCCCAATGTTGCCGCGCGAACTTTCTGACGATCTGTGTTCTCTGCGCGCTAACGAAATTCGCCCGGTTCTGGCCTGCCGCATGAGCATCACTGCTGACGGCACGATCGAAGACAATATCACCTTCTTCGCGGCAACAATCGAATCTAAAGCGAAGCTGGTCTATGACAACGTTTCTGACTGGCTTGAAGGCTCAGGTGACTGGCAGCCGGAGAATGACGCAATTGCAGAGCAGATCCGCCTGCTGCATCGTATCTGTCTACGTCGTGGCGAATGGCGCCATAATCATGCTCTGGTATTCAAAGACCGCCCTGATTACCGTTTCGTTCTCGGTGAAAAAGGTGAAGTACTGGATATCGTGGCGGAACCACGCCGCATCGCGAACCGCATTGTGGAAGAGTCCATGATTGCAGCAAACATTTGCGCGGCACGCGTACTGCGCGACAAACTGGGCTTTGGTATTTATAACGTGCATATGGGATTCGATCCGGCTAACGCAGAAGCACTGGCTGCCCTACTGAAAACCCATGGTATGCACGTTGATGCTGAAGAGGTCCTGACACTGGAAGGCTTCTGTAAACTGCGTCGTGAACTGGATGCACAGCCATCCGGTTTTCTTGACAGCCGCATTCGTCGATTCCAGTCCTACGCTGAGATCAGCACCGAGCCAGGTCCGCATTTTGGTCTGGGCCTGGAAGCTTATGCCACCTGGACCTCTCCTATCCGTAAGTATGGCGACATGATTAACCATCGCCTGCTTAAGGCCGTCATCAAAGGTGAGACAATTGCCCGCCCGCAGGATGATACGACTTTGCAGATGGCTGAACGTCGCCGCCTGAACCGCATGGCTGAACGTGATGTGGGTGACTGGCTGTATGCACGTTTTCTGAATGACAAAGCCGGTACCGACACCCGCTTTGCGGCCGAGATTATTGATGTCAGCCGTGGTGGTATGCGTGTACGTTTAATTGATAACGGCGCGGTAGCCTTTATTCCAGCCCCCTTCCTGCACGCAGTTCGTGATGAACTGGTGTGTAGCCAGGAAAGTGGGACGGTACAAATCAAAGGTGAAGTGGTTTACAAAGTTACCGATGTCATTGACGTCACCATCGCCGAAGTGCGGATGGAAACCCGCAGCGTCATCGCGCGCCCTGCCGTATAATACGCATTAGCTCAACGACCTTTCTCTTTTGTGAAAGGTCGTTTTCTTTTTTCCCGCCCAATTGTCTGCCACGCACTACACTTCTTTCATCCAGTCAGATTTATTTTTGACTATTTTCAGTTCGCCAGCTTTGCTTTTTCCTGAATCTGGATTACACATAAATATATAAATAAAACAATACGTTCAGCCATCATTACCCTTTGAATCATGGCTACCCTTACTTTTGAGGCTCTATGCGCTTTAAACGGGATAGTACACATCATGAAAGACGTCCGGGAGCTGGTTACGTTGTATAGCTATGTGGGCACCCATAACCCCTACTGGCGTTTGTCAGAGGATTGCAACATCCTGCATTTCTCTATTGACGAAGCGGCAGAAACGAACCAGAACATCGAATTATCATCTGAGCAAGCCGACCGCATTCGGGAGATGACGGTCATCACGTCAAGCCTGTTAATGACACTGTCGATTGAAGACGACGATATCCCTGTTCACCTGGTTGGGCGGAAAATCAATAAACGCGAATGGGCCGGAAGTGCATCCGCCTGGGATGATACCCCTTCGGTCGCCCGTGATTTGGCACAAGGCCTTTCTTTTGCCGAACAGGTGGTATCTGAAGCCAACTCCGTTATTGTCATCCTTGATCGCATGGGCAACATTCAGCGTTTTAATCGCCTGTGTGAGGAATATACCGGACTCAAAGAACGCGAAGTGATTGGTCAAAGTGTCTTCACGCTGTTTATGAGTCGACGTGAAGCCGCAGCCTCCAGACGCAACATCGATGTTTTCTTTCGCGAAGGCAACTCATATGAAGTCGAACGTTGGGTGAAGACCTGTAAAGGTCAGCGACTGTTTCTGTTTCGCAATAAATTTGTGCACAACGGCAGCGGTAAGAACGAAATATTTCTGATCTGCTCAGGTACCGATATCACCGAAGAACGGCGTGCTCAGGAACGCCTGAGAGTTCTGGCAAATACCGACTCCATTACCGGATTACCTAATCGGAATGCGATTCATGAACTGATTACTGAAGCAATTGATAATGCAGGAGATACCCAGGTTGGTATTGTGTACCTCGATCTGGATAACTTCAAAAAAGTAAATGATGCCTACGGGCATATGTTCGGCGATCAACTGTTGCAAAGCGTATCGCTGGCGATTCTCAGCTGTCTTGATGATAACCAGTTACTGGCCCGTTTTGGTGGCGATGAGTTTATTGTCCTTGCGACTCAAACATCTCAAGTGGCGCTGGAAGCTACGGCGTCACGTATTTTGACCCGTTTGCGCCAGCCCTTCCGAATTGGCCTGATTGAGGTTTATACCGGTTGTTCGATTGGAATTTCCCTTGCACCACAGCATGGACACGACTGCGAGAGCGTTATTCGCAATGCCGATACCGCCATGTATACCGCAAAGGAAGGCGGACGTGGGCAATTCTGCGTTTTCTCTCCGGAAATGAACCAGCGAGTATTTGAGTATCTTTGGCTTGATACCAACTTGCGTAAGGCGCTGGAAAACGATCAACTGTTGATTCATTACCAGCCGAAAATAACATGGCGTGGTGAAGTACGTAGTCTGGAGGCGCTGGTGCGCTGGCAGTCCCCTGAACGTGGTCTCATTCCCCCGCTGGAGTTTATCTCCTACGCTGAAGAATCAGGTTTGATTGTGCCGCTGGGGCGCTGGGTTATTCTCGACGTTGTTCGTCAGGTCGCAAAGTGGCGCGATAAAGGGATTAATCTGCGAGTGGCAGTGAACGTTTCTGCTCGCCAGCTTGCCGATCAGACGCTGTTTACCGACCTGAAACAGGTGCTTCACGACCTCAATTTTGAATATTGCCCTATCGATGTCGAATTGACCGAGAGCAGTTTAATTGAAAACGAACAACTGGCACTGTCCGTTATTCAGCAATTTAGCCAGCTTGGGGCACAGATCCATTTAGATGATTTTGGGACGGGTTATTCATCGTTGTCTCAACTGGCCCGCTTCCCACTTGATGCCATTAAACTGGACCAGGCGTTCGTCAGGGATATTCATAAACAACCCATTTCACAGTCGCTGGTGCGCGCCATTGTAGCGGTAGCGCAGGCGCTTAACCTACAGGTGATAGCTGAAGGCGTTGAAAGTACGAAAGAGGATGCCTTTTTGACCAAAAATGGCGTCAATGAACGTCAGGGTTTTTTGTTCGCCAAGCCAATGCCAGCCGCTGCTTTTGAACGTTGGTATAAACGTCATCTGAATAAAAAATTGCGATAACACAACAAGAAAAGTGGAAGGGATAAACGTGAAAAATAGCCAAAAATGGACACTGCGTGATGATCATATCTGTATGTAATCACAGAATATATAATATTCTCCAATCATTCATGTTAATACTATTTTTCCCTTCTCTTTTGGCATGAATTTATGCATCATGAAATTCAAACCTTTTTGACATTAGGATGATGACCATGTCTGATATCGACGCACAACGTCTGGCCGAGCGCATTGATACCGTGCTGGATATTCTCGTTGCAGGCGATTACCACTCAGCTATCCATAACCTCGAAATTCTCAAGGCTGAACTGTTAGATACGGTCAAAGAGGATGCCGCGTCTGTGTCAAAAAAACCGAAGGCCCCGTGGGAGATCTGATGACCTTACTCACGTTATGTCGCTGTAGCCATCAGATTTCAGATAACACAGCTACCGTTTAATTCCCGATACGATATCGCTATAAAAATTAATACTATGAATTCCCGACAACAATCTATTTTGCAGATGGTGACTGATAAAGGTCAGATGAGCGTGGCCGATCTGGCTAAAATCACCGGTGTATCCGAAGTGACGATTCGACAGGATCTGAACACACTGGAAAAACAGAGTTACTTGCGCCGTGCGCACGGTTTTGCGGTTTCACTGAACAGTGATGATGTCGAAACGCGTATGATGACCAATTTCACCCTTAAACGTGAACTGGCCGAATTTGCGGCGTCGCTGGTCAATCCAGGAGAATCCGTCTTTATTGAAAATGGCAGCAGCAATGCACTGCTGGCCAGAACGCTGGCGGAACAAAAAGATGTCACCATCATCACGGTCAGTAGCTACATCGCGCACCTGCTCAAAGAAACGCCGTGTGAAGTCATTCTCCTCGGTGGGATCTATCAGAAAAAAAGCGAAAGCATGGTCGGACCATTGACTCGCCAATTTATTCAGCAGGTACATTTCAGTAAAGCCTTTATTGGTATTGATGGCTGGCAGGCCGACACCGGCTTCACCGGGCGTGATATGATGCGCTCTGATGTGGTTAATGCGGTTCTGGAAAAAGGCGCTGAGGTGATTGTACTCACCGATAGTTCTAAATTTGAGGCCATTCATCCCTACACGCTGGGCCCGTTGGACAGATTCAGTCGCGTAGTCACAGACTCCAGACTCAGCGCCAGTGTGCAAATGCAACTTGAACACTCGGGTTTAACCGTCAATATCATTGATGCCCACGCATAATACTTCATCAGATGATTTGTCTGCGGGCAGATCATCTTCTCTCTGAGACTTATCCGACAGTCCAATTAAGACTTTTTACCTGTCGTTAACAGGATAAAGTCGTAGAATTAATGTTAGCGATATAACAGGAGCGAACAGTCACCTCAGGATTTGATTGTAATGCCCTGCGCTAAACGGTTTCGCGGAAATATCTTTAGCCGTCCTATTTTGGCGCTATCATTAAAGTGAACTGGATTCCGTGATTCAATAATTCAGGAGAAAGTATTATGTTAGTAACGAGCAAAAAAATGACCGCTGCCATTCTGGCGATTACACTAGCAATGTCTTTGAGTGCCTGCTCTAACTGGTCCAAACGTGACCGTAACACTGCAATCGGTGCAGGTGCAGGTGCGATAGGCGGTGCAGTCCTGACTGACGGCAGCACGCTGGGTACGCTGGGTGGTGCTGCAGTGGGTGGTATTATCGGCCACCAGGTGGGTAAATAATTTACGGTTGAACGGCTCGATATAATAATACGTTTACTTTTTCAGGTTTGTATTATTAGAAAAGCCACGGAGAATATCCGTGGCTTTTTTTATTAGCCGCCTGCCAGCTTAACTTTCATTCCTTTAGCTTCCAGCAGCGATTTTATCAGGTCGCGTTTATCACCCTGAATTTCAATGACGCCGTCCTTCACTGCACCGCCACAACCACATTTTTTCTTCAGCTCTGCGGCTAATTTAACCAGCGCTGCGTCATCTTGATCAATACCGGTAATCAGGCAAACGCCCTTACCTTTACGACCGCTGGTCTGACGCTGGATGCGAACAATGCCATCGCCCTTCGGACGCTCTGCTACCACTCTGGGTTCATCAATTCGCCCGGACTCAGTTGAATAAACCAGTCGAGAGTTTGAGTCGCTCATTTATGCACCTCGATTCAGAGAGGCGTTGATCATCTTCAGCGTTTGCGCCGGATCTACCGACTGCGTGACTGGACGACCAATCACCATGTAATCCACACCAGCGGCCAGCGCCTGCTGTGGCGTCATAATACGGCGCTGGTCACCCGCTTCACTACCTTCAGGACGAATGCCTGGCGTCACCAGCTTAAATGCCTGACCGAACGCCTGCCTGAACCTCACCGCTTCTTGTGCCGAGCATACTACCCCGTCCAACCCACAATTTTGCGTCAAACAAGCCAACTTTTCTGCATGCTCCGCAGGTGACAACGTCACACCAAGATCGGCAAGGTCACTGGCTTCCATACTGGTCAGGACCGTCACTGCAATTAACAGTGGCGCATCTTTACCAAAAGGCAGTAAGGCTTCGCGGGCGGCGGTCATCATTCGTGCCCCACCGGAAGCATGCACGTTTACCATCCAGACGCCAAGGTCGGCTGCTGCCGCGACGGCATGTGCCGTGGTGTTGGGAATATCATGAAATTTCAAATCCAGAAAGACGTCGAAACCACGCTGTTGCAGATCCCGAACCAACTGAGGTCCAAAAAGTGTGAACATCTCTTTGCCCACTTTCAAACGGCAATCACGGGGATCAATTCTGTCGACAAAAGCTAACGCCTTATCACGATTTGAGTAATCCAACGCGACAACAACGGGAGAATCAGTAGCAGCACGGGAAGAAGATGAAGCAGTAAACGTCATGACCAGACCTTCTTGATGATGGGCGCACGAACGGCGCAAAATGGGTAAACGGCGTGCATTCTACCTGTGGTAATAGAAAATTAACAGGCGCGTTTACATTTCTGCGAAGCGATGTCGCGCAGGCGCCTGGGCGTTGGATGAAAAAAAATAAACAAGTATGTTGTAACTAAAAAAGGTTTTTTTAAAAATTAGAGCCCGTCCAGTCCACGAATGGGCTTAATGGTTGACCAGGAGCGGCACGATGGGCAGTGCCAGTACAGCGAATAAGCAGTAAACCCGCACTTCTGGCAACGATAGCGCGGCTTGCTACGCACTTGCTCACCAACCATATCGCGCAGAACCATCAGACTCTCTTTTGCGCGCCCTTCTTCCGCTTCATTAAGGTGGTAATCCATCAGCTTATGGAACACGCGCATCGTCGGGTGACGTTGCAACTGACGGGTAATATAAACCTGCGCAGTATCAGTGCCCTCACGCGCCTCAAGAATATCAGCCAGCATCAACTCAGCGGCAGCACCGGTGTTTTCTTCGACCGCACGGCGTAAAAACTCCGCCCATTCATCGTTTTTGCCCAGCTGTTGATAGCAGCTCTGAAGCATTTCCAGCGTTTCACTGACCAGCTCTTTATCCTGGGAGATCACACGTTGCAGGCATTCAACGGCCTTCGCGTAATCGCCCTTCAGCATGTAAACGCGCCCCATCATAATCGAGACACGAGCACTGTTTTTGTCTGCGGCGGCGCCTTTTTTCAGCAATGCCATGGCGCGATCCATATCGTCGCTGCCCATTTGCTGCAAGGCCAGTTCACAGTAAAAATGCGCGATTTCAATACGCTGATTATCTTTGCCGAGTTTCACCAGACGTTCTGCAACATCAATGGCTTTTTGCCATTCGCTGGTTGCCTGATAGATTTGCAACAGTTGTTGCAATGCCCCCACACGGAAATCCGTTTCATCAGTCAGCTGATTGAACATGTCTTCCGCACGGTCGTACAGCCCGGCAGCCATGTAATCACGTCCTAACTGCTGTACAGCCAACAAACGTTGCTCGTAAGTCAGCGAAGCACTTTCCATGAGGGTTTGGTGGATACGGATAGCGCGGTCAACTTCACCGCGTGAGCGGAACAGGTTTCCGAGGGTGAGATGAGCCTCAACGGTGCCGGTATCCTCTTTCAACATATCGAGGAACAGATCTACCGCTTTATCTTGTTGGTTGCTCAGGAGGAAGTTAACCCCGGCGACATAGTCGCGCGAAAGACGGTTAGCTTCATCCTGCTTTGTTTGTTGCGCACTTCTGCGACCCATATACCACCCATAGGCAGCGGCTACAGGTAAAAGCAGAAACAACAACTCCAACATAAATAATTATTCCTTCACAACCGACGAGTCGGCAGTTACCGCAACGTCGGTCGCAGGCGCAAGCTGGTTTTCCAGGCGTTTAATTTTACGTTCGGCACGCGCAAGAGACACACGGACCTTCAGCCAGAAGAGGCCGCAAATTAACCAACCAATCGCAAAACCTGCAGCAAACAATACAGCAAGCAGCGTAGAGATACGATACTCACCCTGAGCTAGCAGGTAATTAAACGTAACCTGTTGATCGTTTTGCGCACCCAATGTCACCGAAATAACAAAAATCGCCAACACCAGTAAGAAAATGAGTAAATATTTCACATTACTTCCCGTTATGTGGTTTGAGCGAATAAATCGTGTACAACTTACCGCGTTAAGCCCTTTAAATTACCATTTTCACGACGAGTGCGAAACGGAAAAGCGCCCTACGCGGTATGATTTGAGGGCTAAATTTGAAAAATCAATCACGGTCTGCGTCATTGCTCACGCTGCGCTATTTCCTTTATCTCCTGGACGGGAGGTGTTAGAGGTCCACATACTCGCTGTGCAAGCCATGTTGCCAGCGTAACCAGCAGCCACGAAATCAGCGTCGCAACAACCAAATCGCGCGGCCAGTGCATGCCCAGAAGCAAACGACTCCCCATGACGCCAGTAGCCCAGACGAGTAAGAAAACAATCGTCAGCGTGCGCCTGCGTGGCCATAACAACCCGACCCCCAGTAACGCCCAACTGGCAGCAAACAGGGTATGCCCTGAAGGAAAAGCAAAACCGGTCTCTTTTTGCCAGTGCTTACGTAAAAAAGATGGAATATCCTGCTGCCCGGACAACTGATCTTTTACTAAGTGCCCGCGGTCTTTACGTTTTAAAGTGTAGAACTCATCTACCGGAACATGGTGCGTTTTTTCCAGCCACAGAACAAATGGTCGGGGCTCCTGCACCCTCTCTTTAACCCAGGATTTCACCCCCTGGCCAATTAAGATAGCCGCCGCCAGGATCGCAAATAGCATAACCGCGGCCTTCAGACGAAATCGCAGGCACCACAAAAACCACGCACAGAGAACAACATGGGTGATAATTCCCCAGGGTTGCGTCACCGTTTCAGTTACCCAGTATAAGGATTTTAACCACCAGACATTCTGCCCAGGCTGCCAGCTCCAGCCGGATATCCATACAGAAACCGGCATAATCAGTAACAGTACTGCGCCTACAGTGGTTCGCTTGGCAATAGACAGCATTGCTTCTCCTTTCGTCGATAAGTCCCACAATCATAACTGAAAAATCCACACACCGGGAAAATTGACAATTTTGTGCCATTCGAAAATGAATGCGTTGCTGCAATTAGGTGAACACCCTTGCCTTATGGCAAAATAGTTCCATACAGAAGCCAACAGGCGACGGCACGCACAGTGCCAGCATAATCTGGAGAATTACATGCAGCTTAAACGTGTGGCAGAAGCCAAACTGCCAACCCCCTGGGGTGATTTCCTGATGGTGGGATTTGAAGAACTGGCAACCGGACACGATCATGTCGCACTGGTTTTTGGCGATATTTCAGGTCAGACGCCTGTTCTGGCACGTGTTCATTCCGAATGTCTGACCGGCGATGCGCTGTTCAGCCTGCGTTGCGATTGTGGCTTCCAGCTGGAAGCGGCGCTCACGCATATCGCTGAAGAAGGGCGCGGTATTCTGCTCTACCATCGTCAGGAAGGACGTAACATCGGCCTGCTGAATAAGATCCGCGCCTATGCGTTGCAGGATCAGGGTTATGACACCGTCGAAGCCAACCATCAGTTAGGCTTTGCGGCGGACGAGCGTGATTTCACCTTGTGTGCTGATATGTTCAAATTATTGGGCGTGGATGAAGTCCGTCTGCTGACCAATAACCCGAAGAAAGTGGAAATTCTGACAGAAGCTGGGATCAATATTGTGGAGCGTGTGCCACTCATTGTTGGCCGTAACCCGAAGAATGAACACTATCTGGATACCAAAGCCGCTAAAATGGGGCATCTGCTAAGCGAGTGACATTCCCGCTTGCTGACGATGCAAAAAGCCTGCTTGCGCAGGCTTTTTTATAATTTAATTCAACATATTACGAATAACATAGTGCAAAATACCATCGTTTTGGTAATAGGTCAGCTCTGTCGCGGTATCAATACGGCAGCGACACGAAATCACCTCTTTGCGACCATCCGCACGGACCATATTCACCGGAATGGTCGCTCCGGGTTTAATATTTTGTAAGTCCGTAATATCAATGAGTTCCTCTCCGGTTAAGCCCAAGGTTTTACGTGTAACCCCCTGCGGAAACTCCAGAGGCAGGATCCCCATGCCAATGAGGTTAGAACGGTGAATTCGCTCAAAGGACTCGGCGATCACTACGCGAATACCCAACAAACGCGGGCCTTTCGCAGCCCAGTCCCGACTGGAACCCGACCCATACTCCTTACCGGCAACAATCGCCAGCGGGGTCTTCTCTTGCTGGTATTGCATGGCGGCGTCATAGATAGCCATCACTTCTGTACCTGGCAAATGACGCGTCATCCCCCCTTCCACACCCGGTACCATTTCGTTACGGATACGGATATTGGCAAACGTACCACGCATCATTACTTCGTGGTTTCCGCGGCGAGAACCGTAGGAGTTAAAATCTTTACGCTCGACACCGTGGTTTTGCAAATAACGCCCGGCCGGGCTATCTGGCTTGATACTCCCCGCAGGAGAAATATGATCGGTGGTGACGGAATCGCCCAGCATCGCCAGGATACGTGCACCATGGATATCCTGCACCGGGTCCGGCTTCGCCTGCATACCATCAAAGAACGGTGATAAACGGATGTAGGTTGAGTCCGACTGCCAGCCATAGGTATCTGCACGATCAACATTAATCAACTTCCATTCCGGCGTGCCTTCGAACACCTCGGCATACTCTTTATGGAACATCTCAGTAGAGACCTGTTCCACAGCACGGGCGATTTCCTGCGCACTCGGCCAGATATCTTTCAGATAGACAGGATCGCCTTTTCTGTCATGACCCAGCGGCTCTCTCGTCAGATCAATGTTCATATTCCCGGCCAGCGCATACGCCACCACCAGCGGCGGAGAAGCCAGCCAGTTTGTTTTCACCAGCGGGTGGATACGCCCTTCAAAGTTACGATTGCCAGAAAGCACCGCCCCTACCGTCAGATCCCCTTTTTTAATCGCCGTTTCAATAGGATCAGGTAACGGGCCAGAGTTGCCGATACAGGTCGTACAGCCATAACCAACAAGGTTAAAACCCAGCTCATCAAGGTACGGGGTCAGTTTTGCCTGCGCCAGGTAATCAGAAACGACTTTTGACCCAGGTGCCAGCGACGCTTTCACCCACGGCTGGCGCTTCAGACCAAGCGTGACCGCTTTTTTCGCCAGCAATCCAGCCGCCATCAGAACGCTGGGATTCGACGTGTTGGTACATGACGTGATCGCTGCAATCACTACGGCACCATCCGGTAGCTGATATTGATGACCGCTCATTACATAGCCGACCGGCTGACGATCTTTTTGCGAGCTATTCACTTCAAGTTCATTACTCGCCGCGAATGCTTTCGGTACATCACCCAATGCAACACGATCCTGTGGGCGCTTCGGCCCGGCCAGGCTGGCTTCCACAGTGCCCATGTCCAGCTCCAGTGAACTGGTAAACACAGGCTCATCACCTGGGTTACGCCACATCCCCTGTGCCTTAGCATAAGCACCGACTAATTCAACCTGCTCTTCACTACGCCCGCTCAGACGCATGTACTCAAGCGTTACCCCGTCAATCGGGAAAAAACCGCAGGTTGCGCCGTATTCCGGCGACATATTAGCAATGGTCGCCCGGTCAGCGAGCGGCAGGCTGTCCAGCCCATCACCATAGAACTCAACAAACTTACCGACCACACCGTGTTTACGCAGCATCTGAGTGACGGTCAGTACCAGATCGGTAGCGGTGATCCCTTCACGAAGTTTACCAACGAGTTTGAAGCCTACGACATCCGGAATCAGCATTGAAACCGGTTGCCCCAGCATGGCGGCCTCTGCTTCAATCCCTCCCACACCCCAGCCCAGCACACCGAGACCATTAATCATCGTGGTATGGGAATCGGTACCGACCAGCGTGTCGGGGTAAGCTACCCACTCGCCGTTTTGCAACTCACTCCACACCGCTTTGCCCAGGTATTCGAGGTTTACCTGGTGGCAAATTCCTGTTCCCGGTGGAACGACACTGAATCGGCTAAAAGCCTGCTGCCCCCATTTAAGGAACACATAGCGCTCATGGTTGCGCTCCATTTCCAGTCGAACGTTTTCTTCAAAAGCATCATCGTCACCAAAACGATCGACCGTAACGGAGTGATCAATAACCAGATCAACAGGTGAAAGCGGGTTTACTTTTGCTGTATCCCCACCAAGGCGTTTAACCGCTTCGCGCATGGCAGCCAGGTCGACCACCGCCGGAACGCCGGTAAAGTCCTGCATGAGAACGCGAGCGGGTCGGTAGGCAATTTCGCGATCGGCATGAGCTGTATTCAGCCATTGCGCCAGAGCATGAATATCTTCTTCGGTAACAGAATCACCGTCCTGCCAGCGAAGCAGGTTTTCCAGCAATACTTTTAGTGATTTAGGCAAGCGGGTGATATCACCCAGTGATTTGGCAGCCAGGGGCAAACTGTAGTAGCGGTAGGTTTTATCTTTAACCTGCAATGTGTCCTTACTGGCTTCTCGTAGGGTAGACGACATAGCTCCTCCTTAAATGACAGGGTTGGATCCCCTGACTCTCCTCAGGGTTAGTATTAAAGATAACACAAACAAAATGTAACGCTTTGATAACAACTCAAATTGATAAAAGAGGAGTACGACAAAAAGGTAACGAACGATGCAAGTGGCGGGGAATAAGATTGAAGTACGGTAAATGAACAGACCCAATACATCGATGCAACCGACAATACACTGTTTAGATGGCTTACCACGATTGCGATGTGATTATTCATACTGAATTACATAAGCACGTTAATACTTATTATTATAAAAAACGTATTGCTTATTGTTCTTGCTTATCATCTTCAATAAACAGATCAATAAATGCCCGTTGTTCAGGTGAAAGATCCCACGAAGCGGGAATATCCTGCTTATTTTCTACAACGTTTTCATTCGCTTGCTCATTATCATGATGAGCAGGTGTAACAGTGGACTGTTGTTCCTGTGTGGACATCAATTACCCCCACACTTTCCAGACCACCAGAGCAACCACGATCCAGAACACGGCGGAGCCCAGAAACACGGTGAACCATGCTTTACGTTTCATCGCGGGATCTCTGCGCGCAGGCTGGTTTCCAGAAGGCATTGCTAACCTCAAACTATCGAAATCACTTATCATTTAGGCACCAAACAATCGGTACAATTAATCATCAGATAAGAGGAATCCTAATAAAAACATCCTGAAAAAGCCAGATAATTTTCGAACCCAGCTTTATAAATAACTTAATTGTTTGATCGGTTATAAATATTTGAAAGGGATTTTGGCAGACTTACTCATTTGCAACGACTTTGGAGAATATTTTCCATAAACAATATAAGGATAATAGACAAATAATAAATCATGAATACATTCAATCGCCCCGCTGGTATGGCTGGAGAACCAGGATACCAACGAGGCAACTTGCGTTATTATTTCTCTGGCAATTTAATATCTTTGAACATAGCTTCAATGTCATCGTTGGAACGCAACGCCACCGCCGTATCCACCACATCGCGTGTCAGATGCGGTGCGAAACGCTGAATAAAATCATACATGTAGCTGCGTAAAAACGTGCTGCGACGAAAACCAATTTTAGTGGTGCTGTGACTGAAAATATCATGAGCATCAACACGCACCAGATCCGGATCAGAAATAGGATCCACTGCCATGCTGGCAATCACGCCGACACCCAGCCCCAGTCGGACATAGGTTTTTATCACATCAGCATCGGTTGCCGTAAAAACAATACGCGGCTCAAGACCCGCACGATTAAACGCGGTATCCAGTTCTGAGCGACCCGTAAAACCAAAGGTGTAAGTCACCAACGGATATTGCGCCAGCTCTTCAATGGATACGGATGCTTTACCCGCCAACGGATGGTCTGGTGTAACAACAATCGAACGGTTCCAGTGATAGCATGGCAGCATCACCAGATCATCGTACAGATGCAGTGCTTCCGTCGCGATGGCAAAATCAGCATTCCCTTTCGAAACAGCCTCGGCAATTTGCGTCGGCGATCCCTGATGCATATGCAACGAAACGCGAGGATAACGCTCAATAAAACCTTTAATCACGTTAGGCAGCGCGTAACGCGCCTGTGTGTGCGTGGTAGCAATATACAACGAACCTTTGTCGGGCCAGGTATGTTCACCAGCAACCGACTTAATGGCATCCACTTTAGACAAGACTTCGCGGGCAATACGAATCACTTCCTGCCCTGCTGGCGTCACCTGCGTCAAGTGCTTGCCGCTACGGGCAAAAATCTGGATGCCAAGCTCATCTTCCAGCATACGAACTTGCTTACTGATCCCTGGCTGGGAGGTATAGAGTCCTTCGGCCGTTGAGGAGACATTAAGGTTGTGGTTTACCACCTCAACGATATAGCGAAGCTGCTGTAATTTCATGTTAAGCCATCCAGAATTGTGCCATCAGAACATCGTTTAAAAGCAGACTCACACGCGCTGCTAATACGATTTAATAATAAAAAGCCTGTCAACTATAACCACTATATCATTTATATGTGCGCTGTATAGGTATGACAAAAAATAATACGTCGCAAACAAAAAGGGCCGCTTACGCGACCCTTTGAGGAGAAATTCAGCCAGAACGCTGTTATTTCTTACCTTCTACCCATTTACCGTCAACAAAAAATGCAGACCACCCGGTTGCTTTACCGTCTTTTTCCGCAGCGACATATTGCTGCTTAGTTTTACGGCTAAAACGAACCATCGACTTATTACCCTCGGGGTCCGTCTGCGGCGCATCGGCCAGGTAACGCAGTTTTTCCGGCAGACGATCGCGGAAGCGATACAACTCTTCCACTAATGGCGCACGGGTCTCACGTGATTTCGGGAAGGTGTTAGCGGCAAGGAAAATACCTGCTGCACCGTCACGCAACACGAAATACGCGTCTGATTTTTCACACGGCAGTTCCGGCAACGGAACAGGATCTTCTTTCGGCGGAGCCACTTCGCCGTTACGCAGGATCTTACGGGTGTTTTTACACTCGTCGTTAGTACATGCCATGTATTTACCGAAACGCCCCATTTTCAGGTGCATTTCAGAACCACATTTCTCGCACTCAACGATAGGACCGTCATAACCCTTAATGCGGAACTCGCCCTCTTCGATCTCGTATCCATCGCAGGTCGGGTTGTTACCACAGACATGCAGCTTACGTTTTGGATCGATGAGATAGCTGTCCATCGCCGTACCACACTTCTGGCAGCGACGCTTCGCGCGCAAGGCGTTAGTTTCAGCGTCATCCCCTTCCAGTACGTTCAGGACTTCATTCTCCGGCACCAGGTTAATCGTGGTTTTGCAACGCTCTTTCGGTGAAAGCGCATAGCCGGAACACCCAAGGAATACACCGGTGCTGGCGGTACGGATACCCATCTTGCGCCCACATGTCGGACAATCAATGCTGGTCAGTACCATCTGGTTCGGGCGCATGCCGCCTTCTTCGGGATCTTTCTCGGCTTTATCCAACTGCTGAGTAAAATCACTGAAGAAGTTGTCGAGCACACCTTTCCACTCGGCTTCGTGGTTCGCTACCTGGTCAAGGCTGTCTTCCATCTGCGCGGTGAAATCGTAGTTCATCAATTCGCGGAAGTTTTCTTCCAGACGATCGGTGACAATTTCACCCATTTTTTCAGCGTAGAAGCGACGGTTCTCAACGCGAACGTAGCCGCGATCCTGAATTGTAGAGATGATCGAGGCATACGTTGATGGACGACCAATCCCCCGTTTCTCAAGTTCTTTAACCAACGAGGCTTCACTGAAGCGCGCAGGTGGCTTGGTAAAGTGTTGAGCGGGTGTCAGCTCGACAAGCGTCAGTAGATCACCTTTATCCACGGCCGGTAAGATGCGATCTTCATCACCTTTACGCAGTGCAGGCATCACTTTTGTCCAGCCATCGAAACGCAGAATACGACCACGTGCTTTCAGGCGAAAATCACCCGCGCCCACGGTTAACGTAGTGGAGTCGTATTTCGCTGGCGTCATCTGACAGGCAACAAACTGGCGCCAAATCAGTTGATACAGTTTTTGGGCATCGGCTTCCATATCTTTCAGCGATTCCGCCTGAACAGCGACATCAGAAGGACGGATAGCTTCGTGCGCTTCCTGCGAATTCTCTTTGCTGGCATACTGGTTTGCGCTTTCTGGCAGGTACTTCTTGCCAAAATTATCGCTAATGTAATCACGGACCATCGTCACAGCATCCTGACTCAGGTTGGTGGAATCAGTACGCATATAGGTGATATAACCCGCTTCATACAAGCGCTGTGCCATCATCATGGTTTTCTTCACGCCAAAGCCCAGACGCGTGCTGGCAGCCTGCTGTAACGTGGAAGTGATAAAGGGGGCACCCGGCTTGCTGCTGGTTGGCTTATCTTCGCGTTCCAGAACGCTATAACGTGCTTTTTCCAGCAGGCTTACTGCCGCGAGTGTTTGCTCGCGATTAACCGGACGGAACGGTTTATCGTTCTGGTGAGTGACTTCCAGCGGCAATGCTTCACCGGCAGGTGTCGTGGTATTGGCATCGATCTCCCAGAACTCTTCGGGTACGAATGCTTTAATTTCACGCTCACGCTCAACAACCAGACGCACAGCTACTGACTGTACTCGACCGGCAGACAGGCCACGGGCAATTTTTTTCCACAGCAGCGGCGACACCATATAGCCGACAACGCGGTCCATAAAGCGACGAGCCTGTTGTGCATTAACGCGGTCGATGTTCAGCTCGCCCGGTTTTTCAAACGCCTGACGAATAGCGTTTTTAGTAATTTCGTTAAACACCACGCGGCTGTAGCGGGTGTCGTCGCCACCGATAACTTCCCGCAGGTGCCAGGCAATGGCTTCCCCTTCGCGGTCAAGGTCGGTTGCGAGATAGATGTGGTCGGCTTTTTCAGCCAGTTGTTTCAGTTCAGAGACAACTTTCTCTTTACCAGGCAGCACTTCATAGCGCGCATCCCAGTTGTGCCACGGGTCAACGCCCATGCGGTTGACGAGAGCGCCACGTTCATCCTTTTTGGGCTTTTTAGCCGTTTTGGTGGAGGTTGAGTCGGCGCTCTTTTTAGTTGCTGAGCCACTGGTCGGCAAATCACGGATATGACCGACGCTGGATTTCACCACGTAGTCATTACCCAGATACTTGTTGATCGTTTTGGCTTTTGCCGGGGACTCAACGATGACAAGAGCTTTACCCATATTCACCTTTACCTAATTTGATTCTTCCAGAATACGTCGCACGTTGATTCACCTTCCACTGGCGACGAGACATCGATATGGTCTCTGTGTCGGCAGATATCAACCCCTTAAACTGATTCGCGCTTGTAATGTAACTCTCATGTAACTGAGTTAACAGGCTTTTTCGCACGCAACCGCTATAGCGCGACGGAGTATTGGTCGAATGTCAAGCAAATCTGTTGCCAGATTGACGAAAGCGTCACACTGTACCTGATAAAATGCGTTACGCAACTTTATTAGCATGCAAAAACAAATCTCGCCAGTCAGCCCCCTGTCGTATAACCTTCGTTTGTGTCAGGGAATATTTGCCCATAAGCCGGGCTCGGCGTAAACTAATGTCCTTGTTTAAGGAGTAAATAATGCATAAAGACACTCAACCCATCGATCGCGAAACACTGCTGATTGAAGCCAACAAAATCATTCGTGAGCATGAGGACACGCTGGCGGGGATTGTCGCCACCGGCGTAACGCAGCGAAATGGCGTGCTGGTTTTCAGCGGAGATTACTTTTTAGACGAGCAAGGGCTACCAACGCCCAAAAGCACTGCGGTGTTTAATATGTTTAAACACCTGGCGCATGTGCTTTCTGAAAAGTACCACTTGATCGATTAACGCGAGAAATGATTTGTCGGATGGCGGCGCCGCCATCCGGCAATTGCAATTTTACATCAGGGGCTTCTGTCCCCGCTGCCACCAGCGCATAAGTAAGCGGTCTGCACTTTCTGCCGCGCTGCCAGTGAAACGGTCCATCAGTTTTTTGCGCTGCATATAGCGGACATTCAGCACTTCACGGCCATCCATCAACCCCAGAATCACTTCGTCACTGGTATTGATCTCATCGACCAACCCATTTGCCAGCGCCTGTTGCCCGAACCAGTGTTCACCTGTAGCAACCTGTTCGATGTCCAGAGCTGGACGCATACGTTGCACAAAATCTTTAAACAGATGATGGGTTTCATTCAAATCTTCACGGAATTTCTGTCGCCCCTCTTCCGTATTTTCACCAAGCAGTGTCAGCGTACGTTTATACTGCCCAGCCGTGTGCAGCTCGATATCAATATCCTTGCCTTTCAGAAAACGGTTGAAGTTCGGGATCTGCGCCACCACGCCAATCGAGCCCACAATGGCAAACGGCGCTGAGACAATTTTATCCGCGACACAGGCCATCATATATCCGCCGCTCGCAGCGACTTTATCCACCGTTACCGTCAAGGGAATCGCCTTATCACGCAGGCGCTGCAACTGCGAGGCCGCCAGTCCATAACCATGTACCACACCACCGGGGCTTTCCAGACGCACAACCACCTGATCCTGCGGTTTTATCACCGCCAGTACCGCCGTGATCTCTTCCCGTAATGCGCTGACCTCGTGGGCATCCATACTGCCCTTAAAATCGAGCACCCAGACGCGAGGTTTGTCTGATGACGAACTGTCCCCCAGTTTTGCTTTGGCTTTGGCGGTTTTGGCCTCTAGCTTGTGCTTCTTTTTCTGCGCTTTATGCCATAACTTCTGCTGATGGCTATCCAACAATGCCATCGACAGATCTTCCTTCATCTCTTTATATTGATCGCTAAGATTAATAACGCGTAGTTCACCACGCTGACGCTTACGTTGTGTCGCATTTACAATCAGCATGACAATCACCGCAATAGCCACCACAACAGTGACAATTTTTGCCAAAAACAGCCCATATTCAGACAACAATTCCACGAGACCCACCTTGGTTAAACAACGCTACTTTCGCTCAGTGTACAACAGGCGTGTAAACCCGTCTTGCTTCATCCATCCGATGCTGAATCGGCAAAAAGCATGACAAAGTGTTCATTTTGCGGTGTTATTACCTTTGGCTGATTGAAAAACACCAGTGTTTAAGGCATAAAGCCGAAAAGTTATCGCGAACGAGATGGCCAAAGCGTCGCCGAGGAGTAGCCGTGCATTACCAACCTAAACAAGACCTGTTACAGGATCGCATTATTCTGGTCACCGGTGCCAGTGATGGTATCGGGCGTGAAGCCGCGCTTACCTATGCACGCTACGGTGCGACCGTTATCCTGCTTGGACGTAATGAAGAAAAATTGCGTCAGGTTGCCCGCACCGTCGCCGATGAAAACGGAACACAGCCACAATGGTTTACACTGGATCTGCTGACCTGTACCTCTGAAGAGTGTCACCAGTTGGCGCAACGCCTCGCCGCACATTATCCACGTCTGGATGGAGTGCTGCATAACGCCGGACTGCTGGGCGATATCTGCCCGATGAGCGAACAAAATCCGCAGGTATGGCAGGATGTCATGCAGGTCAATGTCAACGCGACGTTTATGTTGACTCAGGCATTGCTGCCGCTGTTACTCAAATCAGATTCAGGATCGCTGGTCTTTACCTCCTCAAGCGTCGGTCGTCAGGGACGGGCTAACTGGGGAGCTTATGCCACCTCCAAGTTTGCCACCGAAGGGATGATGCAGGTACTGGCAGACGAATACCAGAATCGCCATCTGCGCGTAAATTGCATTAATCCAGGCGGCACCCGTACCGGCATGCGTGCCAGCGCATTCCCGACGGAAGATCCGCAAAAACTCAAAACCCCCGCCGACATTATGCCGCTTTACCTGTGGCTGATGGGCGATGACAGCCGCCGTAAAACCGGTATGACTTTTGATGCCCAGCCGGGCCGTAAACCAGGAATTGCCCAATGAGTGAAGAACGCTATCAGCAGCGCCAACAGCGCGTAAAAGACCGGGTTGACGCGCGTGTTGCGGCCGCCAGGGACGAGCGCGGAATTATCATCGTGTTTACCGGTAATGGTAAAGGTAAAACTACCGCTGCGTTTGGTACAGCAACTCGCGCAGTGGGCCACGGTAAAAAAGTCGGTGTAGTGCAGTTCATTAAAGGTACATGGCCAAACGGCGAAAGAAATCTGCTCGAACCTCATGGTGTAGAGTTTCAGGTGATGGCTACCGGGTTTACCTGGGAAACACAAAATCGTGAAGCTGACACTGCCGCCTGTCTGGCCGTATGGGAACACGGTAAGCGAATGCTGGCCGATCCTGAGCTGGATATGGTTGTGCTGGATGAACTGACGTATATGGTGGCCTACGACTACCTACCGCTTGAAGAGGTGATCAACGCCTTAAACGCGCGCCCGGCCCAGCAGACGGTCATTATTACGGGTCGTGGATGCCATCGCGATATTCTGGAGTTAGCCGATACGGTCAGCGAGTTGCGTCCGGTCAAGCATGCTTTTGAAGCGGGCATTAAAGCCCAAATGGGGATTGATTACTAACAGCAGGCCGGATAAGGCGCTTGCGCCGCATCCGGCTCCACGCTAACGCCTGATGGCGCTTTGCTCATCAGGCCTGCTCATGATTAACCGTTGTTGCTGCGTCCACCCGGGCGACGGCTGCTGCCAACCTGAGAGTGACGTTTCACCGCACGGCGGATCTGATTCGCTTTCATACGACGACGATCTTTCTCGACAGCGACTTTAGACGTGGTTTCCGGTTTCAACTCCACCAGTTCACGCAAATAGTTGGTCTGTGCAAGATCAAGCTCTGTCCAGCCACCACGCGGCAGGCCTTTCGGCAATGGAATATCACCATAGCGTACACGGATAAGACGACTTACCTGCACGCCTACTGCTTCCCACAGACGACGAACCTCGCGGTTGCGGCCTTCAGTCAGCGTGACGTTATACCACTGGTTAATCCCTTCACCACCACTGAACTTGATGGTTTTAAACGCAGCCGGACCATCTTCCAGCTGTACGCCACGGCTCAGATCACGCAGTTTAGCATCGTCAACCTGACCGAACACACGCACCGCGTACTCGCGTTCAACTTCACGGCTCGGGTGCATCAGACGGTTCGCCAGTTCACCATCAGTAGTAAACAGCAACAGACCACAGGTATTGACGTCCAGACGACCTACGGCAATCCAGCGCGCGTCACGCAGCTTTGGCAAGCGGTCAAAAACGGTTGGACGACCTTCCGGGTCGTTACGGGTACACAGTTCACCTTCCGGCTTGTAATAGGCCAGAACGCGGCAGATTTGTTCTGCAGATTCTTTTACCGAGATCAGATGGCCGTCGATACGGATTTTCAGACCCGGCGTCACTTCAACGCGATCGCCAAGCGTGGCAATTTTGCCATCAACGCTCACACGACCTGCTGCAATAATGGATTCAATTTCACGGCGAGAACCGTGGCCAGCACGCGCCAGCACTTTTTGTAACTTTTCGCTCATAGAGCTTCCTTTAGGTGTCGCCTTCACAGGCGTCTGGTATACTTTCAAAAACAACGAGTTAACTAAAACATCAACTTAACTCACTGATCTGTAACTCTTTCATGGTACACAGCATGGCAAACAACGTGTCACACAAGCTGTCACACACAATGATTCGTGGGCGCACATATTACACTAACTTTAGACTAAATGATTCAACAAGTTTTGTGCGCTTAAGTCTCGGTACTGATAGCCGTAAGCAAGCAGAAGTGATCATGAACCAAATCCGTCCTTTCATTGCCCTTGTGCAGAATGGAACGATGAGCCTCGATGAGTTCAAACGCAAAATACAGGGCTACCGAGCCGCTACTAAGCAGGACTTTGACAACTATCTTCTACATGCACTCGAAAGGGATGTTGCCGAAGTGAAGCGTCTGCCAGAGTTAGGACGATGGCACAGAAACATGAATCCTGACCATCCTTTAACAGCTTCTGATACGATTGAGGCAGCTCAAGGTTACTCAGAAGCACACTTCCAACGCATGATGAATGGTAGCGATCAAATGGCAAACGAAGTGCTTGCAAGTCTTCACATGAAGAAACTTGAACTTTCCAAGGATGATTTGCCCCTTGCTAATCAAGTGGGCGCTGCTATTGATATGAGCCGCGCGACCGTCGCGCAAGCCTATGAAGCATTCTTTTCGAATGATCTGCTGCGATATCGCCAACTCATTGCCACACTGCAAGCTCAGTTAGAAGAGCAGAAACTGAAATCCTCACCGCAAAGTATTGTTCAAGCAAACCAGTCTTTATCAACGGAATTTAAAGACACAGCAAGCCAGGAAATCAAACTATCCGAAGCATGGACTCGGTATGTTGAAGAAAAAGGTCAAAAATGGCGTGCAAGCATTGCTAACGAGAACCAGCGTTTCTTTGATGTACTGATTTACGTTGTTGGTGATAAACCGATTGATCGGGTTACAAAGCAAGATATTCGTGAAGCGCTGAAAGTGACCGAAAACTTACCTACTCGTATTAAGCTGCCATATAAGCATCTATCTTTGCCTGAATGCATTGATTATGACGTTCCAGAGGAAGACCTGATCAGTAGCCAGCATGTTGTAAAACATCTCAAGATCTGGCGCTCGCTTTTTAAAACTTACCTCGTTGACACCAAAGACCTGTTAGAGAAATCCCCTACCGACGGAATCTCATTTGAGGTGAAGCCAAACCGTAGAGGCCATTTCAGTAACGCTGAGTTGAGTAAACTTAAGACCAAGCTGTTCTCACTGGAAAATAACGATTGGCGCAAATGGTACTTCCTTACCCTCATTTATACTGGTGCTCGACGTGGTGAGATTGCCTCTATCAGAAAGCGGAACATTCGTTTAGATGAAGAAACTTCACGCTGGTACATTTTTATAGAAGATGGGAAAACCGAACAAGCCCAACGCCAGATACCACTCCATAGGATTTTAGAGTCAGGTTTGCTCAATCTTGCCGAAACTCTTAATGATAGCGATCTAATTTTCTTTGACTTACCTAACTACACTACCGCTACTGAAGAATGGGCTAAGTTGATGAATGAAACTGGTGTTCCTGATTATGATGAGTTTGGACTAAAAAGGCGCATACATAGCCTTCGTCACACTTTCGTGAGCCATTGCCTTGCATCTGGAAGCGTATCTTTACCTTTGATGCAGTTTGTTGTCGGTCATTCAAGGACACAGAGTTTAGGAGTAACGTCCATTTACACGCACCGCCCATCACTAAAAGACCTGCTTTGTGTGGTTGACTTCCAGAAATGAAAAAGGGGCTTACGCCCCTTTTCAGTATCAGCCACTACCTAAAACATCCTGAGATTCAGTTTTGCGTTCTGTTTTTCTACGTCGTTCAAAGGTGCGGATTACATCCCAGATAAACAGGAATAGCAGATACCAGTAGAGTGCGATAATCATACTTGAGCATCATTATTCTGAGTACAGTCAGCGTCGTATCTTATTAAATATTCGATCAATATGTTCTCCTTGTTAGTTTTGCTAATATTTGCAAGTATTCCCGGTATTGGGTCGTAGTGAATAACTCACGGATGTAGTCATCCTCAGATGTTGCCGGGTTCAATAACCTGTTTAATGTCTGATTTTCTGATGCAAGGCGTACACCTTCGCCGTAGGCGTTGTCGTACAGCGTGATCTCTGCGTACCATTCATTAGAATGAGGCTGATTGACCTTGTGTCCGTGTTCAATGTGCCAGGCATCATAAGCAACCATAGCAGCCGCCGTAAGCGTATCGAGCACGTCAGAGCGTTTTATGGGGCGTTTTCGCTCCAGAATCGGAAAGCCCTGCATGTGTCCAGATAAGTAGCGGTTTGCTAAATCGCCTTTCCAGACAAACGAAGGATTAACCCACACTTTCAAAGTGCCTTTCTGGTGTTCAGCTTTATCAACTTTGATGTAGTGTTTACGCTCAAGACCAGATAAAACACGATTGAGATGATCCGGCGTGGTGTTCAGTATTACGCACAGATCTGCATGTTTAATAAATGCTAAGTTTCGCCTGTCAACTTCGTTACACAATGCAAATACTTTCGTGAAATCTGGCTTGGTTAATACGTCTGCGTATTCCTTGATCCCGTTATAGGATGCATTCCCTGGAAGGTCGCCCAACTTATTAGCGTATTCACGGTGTGCCTGTTTTGATTTAGCGGTATCTGCTATCGAGTAGCTCAAATGCAGACCCTGAACAATACCACCATCAAGCAAATACTCTGTCGAATCGTAGTGAAGAATTTCACCACTTTCCACTTCGACAACGTACAGAACATTATCTAAAGAAACGAGTTGTTGGGTAGGTCTGGAAAATGCTGAAAGCGGGTGATCGTGTTGCGGGGCATCTCTGAAAAAATAACCGTCTTCGTATGCTTGAATCAATGTTCCTCCTTAGTTGGTGTTCTCCTTTCGGTATTGGTCATAACGGATAAGTGCAGATTGAAACATTTCCATTCGGTCTGTATACCCTCTCGATTTTGCTGCTTGCATTGATGCGTAAATAACGTGGCGTTTCACTTCGCCGTTCACCAGGTCATTAAACACCTGGTCACTGCTGTAATACTTCAATAATGGCCTCCTTCGGATTTTGGATGCAAAAAGCCCCAGGCAGTTACCCCGCCCAGGGCTGAAAAGTTTCAGAAGGTTTTCTCCCCTTCATACTTACCATAGTACACTATTTCACTAACGTTTGTCAATACCCAAACGGTGATTTCGTAAAATGTTTTTGATTATTTTCAACGTGTTGCATTTTTGCTTTGCGATTAGTGCTCTTTATACCAGGAATGGATGATTGCTGTAAATCAAAATCTGTGGTAGGAGTTGCCACCAGAGAAGACAGCCCTGCCTTCCATTCACGAACACCATCTCGCCATTTCTTGAGAAAAAAAGTGAAAAATGGCGATTTTCACACTATTTTTTCATTTAAATACAGACACCTACCAAATTCGCTATAATAGTAGAGAGATTCTCTCTCTGCACTGAAGTGCATCAGCACGAGACAATCAGTGATGATTGGATTGGGATGTTTGCACGTATGGTAATGTCATAGCTACCTTGCACCAGATAAACAGACAGCCTAAAGGATTTAGGGTGGTTGTTTGGTTGGTGGTTAATCAAGATCGGTGGATGACATTAGGCAGGAATGCCATTGGATCATTGCAGAGTGTTGTTAATGGCGGCGTAGTCGCTGGATGGCATTAAGCAAAGTTTGGGCGGTAGTAGCCCAAGAGAGAGAAAACCAATTAGCTAACCTTAAGTTAGTTGGGTTTAATAGGTTTATGTTTGGGAGCGTAGCGAGCATAACAAGCACCTGCACAGGAGGAGCACCTTTGATGAAGGTAACTTGTCAAAAATGATCTCTCCTGTAATGGCTATCTTTCATGCGCGGCGTGAGCCTGTCACCAAGGCCAGCGCATAATAGTATGGTTCCGGCGCTTCGCGTCGATTACCGATAAACTCTTGACCCTACGGTAGAACGTCGCCCTGCTCACTCCGAATCGTCCATGCAACAACCCTAAGTATTTCCTATCAAAAAGACATCTAACCCGGCGGTAATTCGCAGGTAAATAAGCACCGTTGATTCGGGATGAAGTTGCTAAACCAACTAAATAGTAACGACTGAAACTATCAATAACTTTGCGTAAAGCCTTGCGCCGTGCCGTTATCAGCAGAAATAACAATCGAGCCGTTGGAGGCTGGTGTTAAGCACACCTGTCTTTACGTGATATTAAACAACACTTTCGATTTTAAGTCCCCTTCACTCTGAGTCCGCAGTATCAAATGTCTTCGCATATGGGCATTTTCCTTTGGTAACGTAGGTGAACAGATAGATGCTGTTTTCGTAGGTGCAAAGCATCTTACCATTCTCGGTCGTATCCTGCTGGGGATCGGTCATTGTGATCTGTCCTGCTGCTGCCATCTGTGAAACCAGTAACCCAAATATCACTATCAGTGCTCTTCTCACTGCATTTCTCCTGTGCATGCTCTTTCGTCTATCAAGACTCATCCATAGCGAAGAACTGTGCAAGACATTATAGTTTCAACATTGATCAATTTTATCGATTGATAAATGATAAACCGATCGTTTTTATCAATTGATGGTTTTATACTGATTCCCGATGAATGTCTAACACCAATCGAATAAAGGAACGTTATGAAGGGGATAACTCTTGCTGCACTCTTACTGCTGCCTCTGTCAACTTATGCAAGCTCCTATCAATGTGAAGCTCTTCAGCAAGGGCAACTGGGTAGCAATGGGAAGACAGTCACAGCACAATCCAGCATTGAAATTGATGGTTCTCAGATGCACTTCAGTTTAAATAACGCAAGCTGGGATCTCTCGTACATCGGGGAGAAGCAAATTGCCAAGCTCTATAGCACCGACAACGGCAATGTCGCCGTGTCTTTCATTGACGGCAACCCGCTCATTTTTGTTCTGCATCTGGTTAATGATGACGGTAGAAAAGGCACTTACAACCTCAGCGAATGCTCCGAGCTATAAGGGGCGGTAATGAAAAAACTATTCGCAGCCGCCATATTTTTGTCAGTGATACCGAACGCTTATGCATTGAGTCATGGGGATACCGCAACCCTAAAGGAAGGTACATTTAACTGTAAAAAGCTGACCGACTTTTACGAGATGATCAGTTACATCCAGGACAAAGACCAACAGGGTATGATGGGCCTCATCACTTCCGGTAAATGCCGTCTCCTAAAAGAATCGATGGCAGTTGAGATTCAAAACGTAGACGATAAGGGGTTTGTTTTCTTCATTACCCCAGGCGGTCATGGTGGATGGGCAGTCACACAGTTCTTCAAAGAATAATCATCTCATGCAACGACTGGCGTGAGTGATCACGCCATTTTCATCTTCGCTCGTCAAAACGAATTCAACTCCTCGTTTCAAGTCTCAAAACCATCTCCTTATAAGACAACACCGACGCAACGGCAGAATGCTGCTTCGCTTTGTTTCAAAAGGTTGATATTTAGTTTTGAGACAGCTATCATTTTGATACAAACTTTTGAGACTCAGAGAACATCATGACTACTGTGATCGGATACGTGCGAGTTTCCACCAGCGACCAGAACGTTGAAAATCAGAAGCAGCAGATTACCGATGCTGGTTATAGCGTTACTCGTTGGTTCAGCGATGAAGCAGTGAGTGGTGCAGTGAAGGCAGGAGAACGTCCAGGGTTTGGTGAACTACTCAGTTATGTGCGAGAAGGCGATACGTTGATCGTGATTGCTATCGACCGCCTGGGACGTAACACGATTGATGTTCTTTCCACTGTGGAAAAGTTGCAGGCGAAAGGCGTGAAAGTTGTCAGCTTGCGTGAAGGGTTCGACCTGTCAACGCCAGTTGGTAAAGCGATGCTCACTATGATGGCAGGACTTGCCAGCCTGGAAAAAGATCTGATCGCAGAGCGTAGAACAGCAGGAATCAAACGTGCTCAATCGGAGGGCAAGCATTGCGGCAGACCTATAAAAGCGACAGTTGAACAGGTACGAGAGTTGTTAGGGCAAGGTCTACCACCAGCAGCAGTGCAGGAACGATTATCGATCAGCAAAGCCACCTTCTATCGATTAAAGACATCAGATCATCTCTCTGATATTTGAAAATTGTGTAGTTTGAAATTGGGTGGCTAGGAAAAAAGTGCTGAGCAGTCTAAGTAAACGCGTAGATCATAATGATCAAAATACGGAATACCAAGCTGATCACGCAGTGCCGCAAACACTTTACCTATCTTAGTCATGTTCGTACCAGCCACTTCTGAGAATATCCATTCCTTCCACTGGCGATCAACGTACTCCATGAACCCCCATTCGATTAACTTCATATGGATGGCTACCTGTCTTGTAGCATTTTCCGTTTTCCCCTGACCTCCTTCAGCAATCAGGAAATAGAAAACGTAAAGCTCCCCTTCTTGCCACGATGGAGTAGATGTTCACATATTGCTGTGCTGAGTATCCTTATAATGAGCATGTATTTAGGATTCAGCATATCCGTTCGATGAACCAAGAACCAACAGTACCCCTAAGCATTCGATTTTTTCTTGCAACTTTTGCTGTCATATAGCGTCACAGACATAGGTTTCCCCTCTTTATTCTCAACGGATACTAAAACAACGGCATTTTTACTCATAATCAGTGATCTTATTGAAGGGTTATTACAAACCAATATCCCTTTTATGCCGTGGTCACTGCCAGCCACATCATTGATAAAATCTGCATCAGTTGAATCAACTCTCACTGTATAGTTGAGAGAATCTATACGTTGCGCAGGAAGTTTAACGACCTTATTTCCTGTTTCCACTATCGGGACATAACCATCTAGTGTTGAAATTTTCACGCTGGTTATGGTGAAGAACTGTTTCAAGAAATCAGGTGGGATAACAATCTTCGTTTTTTGAGTATCTCCTGTCACATCGGCAAATGCCAAAGAACTTATAAAACAAACAAGTAGGGCTAATATTTTCATCACATTTCCCTTGTATTGCCAGCCATGACAGGAAACCAGCTTCATTTGCTTATGATGTGGCTAAAGGCTTTGAGAGGATATGCTGGAGCTGGCAATAGAGCAACTCTGGCACATATCTATCTGCTCTATGCGTTAGCGACTGCGTACAACACGTCTACCAGCTTTACAGCGTCCACATCATTCCAGACCCAATAGGATGATAACTGATGATGGTTGTCGCTATCAGGCGTCCCTAAAACGCCCTGCACTATGGCTTGATGATCTTGGGATGCAGTAACGCGTACACTATTTGACATTTGCATAAAGCAAGTTAGCCCCTTGAGATCATCACGCCGGATATTTTTCTTATGCATGTCCACATTCTGTGATGTAACTGTAATGTGCATTGCTTCTGCTCTCTGATAGTTAAGATTCGGTGTAAGCACTGTATTTCAGATTATCCAGTGTACTGAAAATGTGCAACTAACAGATTTTAGACAATAGAAGTCAATAAGCCCCAATAGCTTTAAGGAAACATACGAAACGTAGTAACCTTAACAGAGTTATGTGAAGCATAAGTAATAAAAAGCAGGGTTAAAGTGTGCATACATAATGAGAGTCTAGATGTGTCTAATGGCTGTCACACAAGCTGGTAACAACCATTATCCGAAATACATTAATTCATTGATTGTAAATGATTTAATATTTATCTTGTGCGCCTTCACAGGCGTCGAACAGGAGAATCAACGGCGCCAGTCAGCGCCATTTTAAGGCCGCGTAGTATAGCGGTTCGCGCCCTTATAAGAAAGGTTTAACGTCGCCAACACCTTCACGCAACACCACCGGGGAATCATCGGTTAAATCAATCACCGTGGTCGGCTGCTGACCGAGATACCCACCGTGGATGATCAAATCAACCTGCTTTTCCAGACGATCTTTGATCTCTTCGGGATCGGACTCGGTAAACTCACTGCCCGGCAGCATCAGCGAGGTGGAGAGCATAGGTTCGCCAAGCGCTTCCAGCAATGCCAGCGCAATCGGATTGGATGGTACGCGAAGACCAATGGTTTTACGTTTTTCCTGCAGCAGTCGGCGCGGCACTTCTTTCGTCCCTTTCAGGATGAAGGTGTAGTTGCCTGGCGTATTGTTTTTAATTAAACGAAAGGCAACGTTGTCCACGAATGAATAGGTCGACAGCTCTGACAAATCGCGGCACATCAGCGTAAAGTTGTGGCCATCCGGCAGATGACGGATACGACAAATACGCTCCATCGCGCCTTTATCTTCGATTTTGCAGCCCAACGCATAGCCGGAATCGGTGGGATAAACGATCACCCCACCTTTACGCACAATTTCAACGGCCTGATTGATCAGACGTTGCTGTGGGTTATCAGGATGGATATAAAAAAACTGACTCATACTTTCCTCTCTGTGATCTCGGGCTGTTCCCAAAGCTGCCAGACGCCTTCAACGCCTGCGGGCAACCAGAGCTTACGACCCAATTCAATCCACGGACACGGCTGATGAAAATCAGACCCTTGCGATGCCCACAACTGATGCTGGCGCGCAAGCGTCGCCAGATGGGTGCGTTCATTGGGAGACTGCTGGCACTGTGCCACTTCCATCGCGTCACCGTGATGTTCAGCAAAATGTGCAACCAGTCTTTTCAGCCACTTAGCGCTAAGATCGTACCGCCCAGGATGAGCCAGAACTGCCTTACCGCCAGAATGATGAATGACATCAATAGCTTGTTCTATTGTACACCACTGTGGCGGAACATAACCGGTTTTCCCACGGGCAAGATATTTTTTAAAGACATCCGCCATAGTGCTGGCTTTTCCGCACTCAACCAGATAACGAGCAAAATGGCCCCGCGTGACGGCCCCGCCGTCAGCCAGACGCAACGCCCCTTCCCACGCCCCCGGAATATGCGCTTTGTCCAGTCGCTCAGCAATGAGCTGTGCGCGCTGCTGACGGCGCGCCGTTTGCTCCACCAGGAATTCACGCATCATGGGATGAGCGATATCAATATTCAAACCGACAATATGGATCTCGTGGTTTTCCCAGACCGTGGAAATTTCAACGCCGGCTATCAAATTCAACGCTAAACCTGAACGTGAAATTTCTTCTCTTGCCGCCGGAATTGCTGCCGTGGTGTCATGATCGGTAATCGCCAGTGTCCCGACTCGCATCTCTACCGCACGGTGTACCAACGCTTCAGGCGTCAACCGTCCGTCGGACGCCGTTGTATGACTGTGCAGGTCGTAAATCACTGCGTAATTCGTGTCGCTCAAGGCGGCTCCCGTTTCAATAAATGTCGTATCGCGATCATCATAGCGGTTTCGACAAATTAACTGAAATCAGGTGTTGACTTTACTCCATCGAACTAGTTAACTAGTACGCAAGTTCACATGAAGAAGGTATCTGAGATGAAAGCACGCTTTGTTCTGCACGGTTGGTGGCGCACTTCCTGATTTCGGGCAGTGTCTCACGTCTGCAATATGCAACCAGATACCCGGCCCGCCAACTGAGCGGGCTTTTTTTTGAACAAAATTAATGAGAATAACGATGCAAACACAAAAACCGACACTCGAACTGCTGGCCTGTGAAGCCGCCTACCGTGAGAACCCGACCGCGCTGTTTCATCAGGTGTGTGGCGCACGACCGGCAACGTTGTTGCTGGAATCCGCCGATATTGACAGCAAGGATGATCTCAAGAGTCTGCTGCTGGTCGACAGCGCGTTGCGTATTACCGCCTTAGGTGACACTGTCACTATTCAGGCATTGTCGGCGAATGGCGCGTCGCTGCTTCCTCTGCTGGACGCAGCCTTGCCCGCGGGCGTTGAAAACGATAAACAGCCGAACGTTCGTCAGTTGACATTCCCCAGCGTAAGCCCGCTGCTGGATGAGGATGCCCGTTTATGCTCACTTTCTGTATTTGACGCGTTCCGTTTATTGCAGGAGCTGGTCAATGTGCCGCCGCAAGAGCGTGAAGCCATGTTCTTTGGCGGTCTGTTTTCCTACGACCTGGTTGCCGGATTTGAAGATTTACCCCAGCTTGAGGCGGGTAACCGTTGCCCGGACTACTGCTTCTATCTGGCAGAAACGCTGATGGTTATCGACCACCAGAAAAAAAGCACCCGCATTCAGGCCAGCATCTTTATGCCAAATGACGAGGAAAAACAGCGAATTAACACCCGTCTGGCACAGTTGAGCCAACAGCTCACAGAACCCGCACCGCCGCTGCCCGTTACCGACGTGCCGCAAATGCGTTGTGAATGCAACCAGAGTGATGAAGAGTTTGGTGCCGTTGTGCGCGGAATGCAGAAAGCGATTCGTGCCGGTGAGATTTTCCAGGTGGTGCCTTCCCGCCGCTTTTCGCTGCCCTGCCCGTCACCGCTGGCTGCCTACTATGTGCTGAAAAAGAGCAATCCGAGCCCGTACATGTTCTTCATGCAGGATAACGAGTTCACACTGTTCGGCGCGTCGCCGGAAAGCTCGTTGAAATACGATGCCACCAGCCGCCAGATTGAAATTTACCCGATTGCCGGGACCCGCCCGCGTGGTCGTCGTGCGGATGGCTCGCTGGACCGCGATCTCGACAGTCGTATCGAGCTGGAAATGCGTACCGACCATAAAGAACTTTCCGAGCACCTGATGTTAGTTGACCTGGCGCGTAACGATCTCGCACGTATCTGTACCCCAGGTAGCCGCTATGTTGCCGACCTGACCAAAGTCGACCGTTACTCTTTCGTGATGCACCTGGTATCTCGTGTGGTGGGCGAACTGCGTAGCGATCTGGATGTGCTTCATGCTTACCGCGCCTGTATGAACATGGGCACGCTGAGCGGCGCGCCAAAAGTCCGCGCGATGCAATTGATTGCCGAGGCCGAAGGTCGTCGTCGGGGCAGCTATGGTGGTGCGGTCGGCTACTTTACCGCCCATGGCGATCTGGATACCTGCATTGTGATCCGTTCGGCCCTGGTAGAAGACGGTATCGCCACCGTGCAGGCCGGTGCCGGGATTGTTCTTGATTCTGTTCCGCAGTCTGAAGCCGATGAAACCCGTAATAAAGCGCGTGCCGTTTTGCGTGCTATCGCCACCGCGCACCATGCACAGGAGACTTTCTAATGGCTGACATTCTGCTGCTCGATAACATCGACTCATTTACCTACAACCTGGCAGATCAGCTGCGCACTAACGGTCACAACGTGGTGATTTACCGTAACCATATCCCGGCTCAGACATTAATTGACCGTTTAGCGACGATGAAAAATCCTGTACTGATGCTTTCTCCTGGGCCTGGCGCACCAAGTGAAGCGGGCTGCATGCCAGAGCTGTTAACCCGCCTGCGCGGCAAACTGCCCATCATCGGTATTTGTCTGGGGCATCAGGCGATTGTTGAAGCCTATGGCGGGTATGTGGGTCAGGCAGGTGAAATTCTGCACGGTAAAGCGTCCAGCATTGAACACGACGGCCAGGAGATGTTCGCCGGTCTGGCAAATCCACTGCCGGTAGCGCGCTACCATTCACTGGTCGGCAGCAACGTACCGGCCGGATTGACCATTAACGCCCACTTCAACGGCATGGTGATGGCAGTTCGCCACGACACCGACCGCGTGTGCGGCTTCCAGTTCCATCCGGAATCGATTCTGACCACTCAGGGTGCGCGTCTGCTGGAGCAAACGCTGGCCTGGGCACAACAGAAGCTCGAACAAACCAATACGCTGCAACCTATTCTGGAAAAACTGTACCAGGCCCAAACGTTATCTCAGCAGGAAAGCCACCAGCTGTTCTCTGCTGTCGTTCGCGGTGAACTGAAGCCGGAACAGCTGGCAGCCGCACTGGTCAGCATGAAAGTGCGTGGCGAGCATCCGAATGAGATTGCCGGTGCGGCGACCGCCCTGCTGGAAAATGCCGCCCCATTCCCGCGCCCGGATTATCTGTTTGCCGACATTGTCGGAACCGGCGGTGACGGCAGTAACAGTATCAATATTTCCACCGCCAGTGCGTTTGTCGCGGCGGCCTGTGGATTAAAAGTCGCCAAACACGGTAACCGCAGCGTCTCCAGTAAATCAGGATCCTCAGATCTGCTGGCGGCATTTGGTATCAATCTGGATATGAACGCCGATAAATCCCGCCAGGCGCTTGACGACCTGGGCGTGTGTTTCCTGTTTGCGCCGAAATACCACACCGGTTTTCGCCATGCGATGCCGGTACGCCAGCAGTTGAAAACCCGGACGTTGTTTAATGTACTTGGGCCATTGATTAATCCGGCGCATCCGCCGCTGGCGCTGATCGGCGTTTACAGCCCGGAACTGGTGTTGCCGATTGCCGAAACACTGCGTGTGCTGGGATATCAACGGGCAGCCGTGGTACACAGCGGCGGAATGGATGAAGTTTCGCTGCATGCGCCGACCATAGTGGCAGAACTGCACGATGGTGAAATCAAGAGCTACCAGCTAACGGCGGAAGACTTTGGCCTGACGCCATATCATCAGGAACAGTTGGCCGGCGGCACGCCGGAAGAAAACCGTGACATTCTGAGTCGCTTGTTACAAGGTAAAGGTGAGGCCGCTCATGAGGCTGCTGTTGCCGCGAATGTCGCCATGTTAATGCGCCTGCACGGTAAAGAAGACTTAAAAGCCAACGCGCAAACCGTGATTAATGTGCTGCGCAGCGGTGCGGCTTACGACCGTGTCACTGCACTGGCAGCAAGAGGGTAAATGATGCAAACCGTTTTAGCGAAAATTGTCGCTGACAAGGCGATTTGGGTAGAAGCCCGCAAACAGCAACAACCACTGGCCAGCTTTCAAAATGATGTTCAACCCAGCACACGTGATTTTTACAATGCGCTGCAAGGGACACGAACCGCTTTTATTCTGGAGTGCAAAAAAGCCTCTCCGTCAAAAGGCGTGATCCGGGATGACTTCGACCCGGCACAGATTGCGGGAGTATACAAACATTATGCGTCAGCAATTTCCGTGCTGACGGACGAGAAATATTTTCAGGGTAGCTTTGATTTCCTGCCCATCGTCAGTCGCATCGCACCACAGCCGATCCTGTGTAAGGACTTTATTATCGATCCTTACCAGATTTACCTGGCACGTTTCTACCAGGCGGACGCCTGCCTGCTGATGTTGTCGGTTTTAGATGATGAACAGTATCGTCAGCTCGCTGCCGTTGCCCACAGTTTGAAAATGGGCGTGCTGACTGAAGTCAGCAATGAAGAAGAGTTGGAGCGCGCCATCGCGCTGGGTGCAAAAGTCGTCGGTATTAACAACCGTGATTTACGTGACCTGTCGATTGACCTCAATCGTACTCGCCAGCTTGCACCTCGTCTGGGCCATGGCGTCACCGTCATCAGTGAATCCGGGATCAACACCTATGGCCAGGTTCGCGAACTCAGTCATTTCGCCAACGGTTTTCTGATCGGCTCTGCGCTGATGTCCCATGATGACCTGCATACCGCCGTGCGTCGCGTTTTGCTTGGCGAAAATAAAGTCTGCGGACTGACCCGAGCACAGGATGCAAAAGCAGCGTACGAATCCGGGGCCATTTATGGTGGAGTCATTTTTGTCCCGACCTCACCGCGCGCTGTCAGCGTTGAGCAGGCGCGAGACGTTATGACGGGTGCGCCGTTACAGTATGTCGGCGTGTTCCGTAACACCGACATCGCCGACGTCCACGAAAAAGTCACCGCACTGTCGCTGGCCGCCGTACAACTACACGGCAGCGAAGATCAGGCCTATGTCGATGCTCTGCGCAATGTGTTGCCCGCGCAGGTGCAAATCTGGAAGGCACTGAGTGTTGGCGAATCACTGCCCGCTCGTCGCTATCAACATATTGATAAATACGTTTTTGATAACGGCCAGGGTGGCAGCGGTAAGCGCTTTGACTGGTCGCTGTTAGGCGGACAATCGCTGGATAACGTTTTACTGGCTGGCGGACTCGGTGCAGATAACTGCGTCGACGCGGCTAAAACCGGCTGTGCCGGGCTCGATTTCAATTCTGGCGTAGAGTCACAGCCGGGCATCAAAGATGCACGTCTTCTGGCTTCAGTCTTTCAGACGCTGCGCGCATATTAAGGAAAAGGACATGACAACATTACTCAATCCGTATTTTGGCGAATTTGGCGGTATGTATGTGCCACAGATTCTGATGCCTGCACTGCGCCAACTGGAAGAAGCGTTCGTCAGTGCACAAAAAGACCCTGAATTTCAGGCACAGTTTACTGACCTGTTGAAAAACTACGCTGGTCGCCCTACTGCACTCACCAAATGCCAGAACATCACTAACGGTACCAGGACAACGCTGTATCTCAAGCGTGAAGATCTGCTGCACGGCGGCGCGCACAAAACTAACCAGGTGCTGGGACAAGCGTTACTGGCGAAACGCATGGGGAAAACAGAAATCATCGCAGAAACTGGCGCGGGTCAGCACGGTGTGGCGTCTGCCCTTGCCAGCGCCTTGCTGGGTTTAAAGTGCCGTATTTATATGGGTGCGAAAGACGTCGAGCGTCAGTCTCCGAACGTTTTCCGTATGCGTCTGATGGGTGCTGAGGTTATTCCGGTACACAGCGGCTCTGCCACATTGAAAGATGCCTGTAACGAGGCATTGCGCGACTGGTCTGGCAGTTACGATACCGCGCACTATATGCTTGGTACGGCGGCAGGTCCGCATCCTTTCCCGACTATCGTACGCGAGTTCCAGCGCATGATTGGTGAAGAAACAAAAGCACAGATTCTGGAAAAAGAAGGCCGTCTGCCGGATGCTGTGATCGCCTGTGTAGGTGGCGGCTCAAACGCGATCGGCATGTTCGCCGATTTTATAAATGAAACCAGCGTTGGTCTGATTGGCGTTGAGCCAGGTGGTCACGGGATCGAATCCGGCGAGCACGGCGCACCGCTGAAACATGGTCGTGTTGGGATTTACTTCGGCATGAAGTCGCCAATGATGCAGACCTCTGAAGGGCAAATCGAAGAGTCCTACTCCATTTCTGCGGGACTGGACTTCCCGTCAGTCGGGCCACAGCACGCTTATCTGAACAGTATCGGACGCGCTGACTATGTTTCGATTACTGATGATGAAGCGCTGGAAGCCTTCAAAACACTGTGTCTGCATGAGGGGATTATCCCGGCGCTGGAGTCTTCCCACGCCCTGGCACATGCGTTGAAAATGATGCGTGAAAACCCGGAGAAAGAACAATTACTGGTGGTCAACCTCTCTGGTCGCGGCGACAAAGACATTTTCACCGTACACGATATTCTGAAAGCGCGAGGGGAAATCTGATGGAACGTTATGAAAACCTGTTTGCACAACTGAAGGACCGCAAAGAAGGCGCCTTTGTCCCCTTCGTGACCCTGGGCGATCCCTCTGTTGAACAGTCACTGAAAATCATTGATACGCTGATCGAAGCGGGTGCCGATGCGCTTGAGCTGGGTATTCCGTTCTCCGACCCGCTGGCCGACGGCCCAACCATTCAGGAAGCGACATTACGTGCATTCGCGGCAGGCGTCACACCGTCACAATGCTTTGAAATGTTGGCACTGATTCGGCAAAAACACCCAACCATTCCGATTGGTTTACTGATGTATGCCAACCTGGTGTTCAGCAAGGGTATTGACGAATTTTACGCACAATGCGAGAAGGTTGGCGTAGATTCGGTATTAGTCGCCGATGTGCCGGTTGAAGAATCCGCGCCATTCAGAACGGCGGCATTACGCCATAATGTAGCGCCAATTTTCATTTGCCCGCCTAACGCTGACGAAGAACTGCTACGCCAGATTGCCTCTTATGGCCGCGGTTATACCTATTTATTGTCACGCGCAGGTGTTACCGGTGCCGAAAATCGTGCAGCGTTACCGTTGCATCATCTGGTCGAAAAGCTGAAAGAATTCAATGCCCCGCCTTCTTTACAGGGCTTTGGTATCTCTGCACCGGAACAGGTGACAGGCGCAATAGAAGCAGGTGCTGCGGGGGCTATTTCTGGATCGGCGATTGTCAAAATCATTGAGAAGAATGTTGCCGCACCAGAGCACATGCTGGTTGAGCTGAAAGCCTTTGTCAGTGCAATGAAAGCCGCGACCCATCAGTAAGCTGAAATAACCGCCAGAGACTTCTGGCGGTTTTACCCGTCTTTCGCCTGCTTCATTTTGTACATGGCGTTATCCGCATTCTGGATTGCCACATCCAGTTCGCCCCTCACCTCGGCAACGCCCCATGACACCGACAGCGGTACGGTGTGACCATCCACTACAAAGACGTGATCGTTGACCTGGCCACTGATACGCTGTGCAATCGCGATAGCATCACTTGTCTGGGAGCGAAACAGCAGGATCATAAATTCATCCCCACCAGTACGAATCACGAGGTCGTGGCTTGTACGGGTGTTTGACAACATTCTGTTGGCAATAGTTTGCAATGCACGATCACCTGCTGCATGCCCCCAGGTGTCGTTGACAGCCTTGAACTTATTGCAATCCAGCAGCACCACAGAACAATGTGATAAGTCCCGACGCTTAATAATGTCGAGAATTCGCCGATTAAAGCAGCCAGTCAGCGAATCAATATAGACCTTGAGGTCGCTTTGATTCAGCCACGATTTCAGCGAGAAACTGATCATAATAAAGAAGAACGGTGCCAGCAGTATCACAATTCCGGCGTGCGTATCGCGCACCATAAACCGGCCTAATGCTATCGAATAGTACAGCGCATATTTTTCCGACAACTTCCGCACCATAATGCGCGTTTTATCCGTACATTTGCCAGATAAACAGAGGCGCTCATTATTGGATAAATTCACCAGAGCCACATTCAGGCCCGGTGGCATTTGATAGTCAAAAGCATTTGCCAGCGCCTCCTGCAACTCAGGCTTTGAATGGTCATAGACCAGATAGGCGACGATTTGATCCGATATCTCTTTCCCGGAAAGGTCATAGATATAGCTCACCACGCTGTAGGCTTTTCCACCGGTAATTTTATCGGTATAAAAATTCGTTGAGCTGAGCGCTTTGTTCTTGATGTTTTTTTGCAGCAGACGGGTATAAAAATCGACTGGCGGATAGAAAAATCCGGTAATGTCCTGCGCCATTTCAGAATCAGAGAACGTAAAATTGCGCGAATCAGAAGGCATAAACCAGTAAAAATAATCCGCATTCCTGGCAATGATGTAACGATGCGCATCAAAACTGCCAGGATTCAACTCATTAACCCTGCCACGAATAAACTCCGCTGCCGTATACATACATAGAGCTTTAAGGTTGGCTTGTCGGGCGATAATCGTCCCTGTCGCCGAATGCACCCGCTTTGGGTCGGCATTAATTCCCCATTCCCCCGCATTACGCGGAACAAACTGCGCCGCATTATCACATTGATCGTCATTTTTAATGTGATGGTAGCGCTCACCAATCGCATCGGCGATGAGTTCATTATCGTTAAAGATATCCAGCATACGGGCTTGCAGGCGGTTAATCCCTTCGCTGGCCGTGGCCATACGCTGTTCGTAGATGATAAACAGAAACAACGAGGTAAATATCAGCGTAATCAGCCCCGATACCAGCAGTGCCTGCCTGTTCCTGAGCTTATCTTGCACAATCTTCACGAGTCCACCCTGATAGTTAACGGTGATGCCAAACCGGTTACCCGTTTATGTTGTTGCATAACAGCGCTGAGTATTAAAAAAAATATAGATCGTCCTGTGGCCCTGATAATGGATGAAAATAACGTCTCTCCCGTATATCTGAGTCACAGATTTATACAACAAAAGAACATTTTTGTTAACAAAAATGCAAACTAGTCATCCCCGGCAATCGGATAGCCGGCACGCCGAATCGCTTCCCGACAGTCGCTCACGCCTGCGGCATACCCAGCTTCGATTTCACAAACCGGACTGGCGCTGCAATAAGGTAGTGTGATTTGTGTGGAGATGACCTTTTCCAGAGCTTCCACCCTGCTCATGTAATTCAATAATTCGCGCGCAGCATACACGGCAAACTCTGTCGTATCATCGTCTATGGATGCTTCCATAAGGGAAATTTTTTGTTGTAGCAACTGACGGGTCAATGTCATCGTCAATACCCTCAAAGCCAGTTTGCTTAAAGAGTAGCATTACATCAAAGGGGAGAAAGTCGGGAAGGGGAAAAGAGAGGAGAAAAAGCTGGCCGCAAAACGACCAGCCTTTCGGACTGGAATCGCTGACTTAAAAACGATACCCCGCAGAGAACATGAACACCCACGGATCAAGGCGCACGCTGTCGCGCTGCTGGACGCCACCCATTTTATAGCTCGCGGTGGTGTCGATATCCATGTACCAGACTGACATGTTAATCAGCCAGTCGCGGTTGATCAGATAGTCCATACCGACTTGTCCCGCTGCACCCCAGGAGTCTTTCAGGCTCAGATCGGATAAACCCGCTTCTTTCCCGTTGTTGTTAAAACCTTCATCGAAGAAAGTCGTGTAGTTCACACCCACGCCAACGTAAGGACGCAGTTTGCTGCTGGAGTCGCCAAAGTACCACTGCGCCATTAACGTCGGCGGTAAATGATGAACGGTGGCAATATCACCGGTTGGACCGGTGCCGATCTTATGGCGGAACGGCGTGGCTGCCAGTAACTCAACGCCAATATTGTCGGTTGCCATATAGGTGAATGTCAGGCCCAGCTGCGTATTGTTGCTGACATCAAAGCCACCCAGGCTTCCCAGCGTACCACCCGCGCCTTCCGTCGGTCTGACGGTAGCCGAACCTGCACGAATAAAGAACTCTCCGGCCTCATGCGCAAATGCGTTCCCAGAGAGAAGAGTTGTTAAAGCCAATGCTGCAACTGTTAATTTTTTCATGTCCGCTCCATCGTTATGGTTATAAAAGCGGAACAAATATACCCACAATGGAGTAATAAGTGATCTAACCGGGATCACATTGGGTTTGATAATTTAACATTTATTGATCCAGATTAAGTTAGAACTTGCATTCAAAATCCTGGTTAAATTAATTCAGATCAATTTTGATATATTTTCACTATGCAAATACCTTTAACGCCAACAGAAAGCGATGGTTATTTGAACGTGATGTACAGAGAACAAACAACGATGTTGCAAGATGCTGAAGTCCTGGCCAAAAATTACCGGAGCTTTACAAAGATATGCCTTTCCATACATCGCACGATGCTGCCACTGTAGAGTTATCCAGGGTACAATTGCGCGCAAATGAACACCTGCAAAACTCAAGGAGAGTGCATGTCTATCACGGCGAAATCCGTTTACCGTGACACGGGAAACTTTTTCCGTAATCAATTCATTACCATCTTGCTGGTATCGTTATTGTGCGCGTTTATCACAGTGGTGCTAGGGCATGCCTTTTCTCCCAGCGACGCGCAAATCGCGCAACTGAGCGAAGGGGATCAGCTAACCAGCAGTGTGGGCCTGTTCGATCTGGTACAGAATATGACGCCGGAGCAGCAGCAAATTTTGCTACGCGCTTCTGCAGCATCGACGTTTTCAGGGCTGATTGGTAATGCCATCCTTGCAGGAGGCATCATCCTGATGATTCAACTGATTTCGGCGGGTCATCGGGTTAGCGCATTACGCGCCATCGGCGCCAGCGCGCCGGTATTACCTAAATTGTTTATTCTGATTTTTCTGACTACCCTGCTGGTACAGGTCGGTATTATGCTGGTTGTCGTGCCCGGTATTCTGCTGGCTATCTTGCTGGCCCTCGCACCGGTGATGGTTGTGCAGGATAAAATGGGCGTCTTTGCCGCTATGCGCAACAGTATGCGTCTGGCGTGGTCTAATATGCGACTGGTAGCGCCGGCTGTGATCGGCTGGTTACTGGCAAAAACGCTGCTGTTGCTTTTTGCGCCAAGTTTTGCAGTGTTAACGCCGAACGTAGGCGCGGTATTGGCGAATACGCTGAGCAATATGATCTCTGCTGTGCTGCTGATCTATTTGTTCCGCCTGTATATGCTGATTCGTCAATAAACCCTGAACGCATCCCGGGCGTGTTACCCGATGCTTTTTGATTACGGACTCGAAGAATGAAGCAGTTTCTTGATTTTTTACCGCTGGTTGTCTTTTTTGCTTTTTATAAGCTTTATGACATCTACGCGGCAACCTCCGCGCTTATTGTCGCAACAGCTGTGGTGTTGATTTACAGTTGGGTTCGCTATCGCAAGGTCGAGAAGATGGCGCTAATCACCTTTGTGCTGGTTGCCGTCTTCGGTGGCCTGACGATTTTCTTTCACAACGATGAGTTCATTAAGTGGAAGGTTACGGTGATATACGGCCTGTTTGCCGGTGCGCTGCTGGTGAGCCAGTGGGTGATGAAAAAGCCACTGATTCAGCGCATGTTAGGAAAAGAACTGACGCTGCCGCAGCCGGTATGGTCGAAGCTGAATCTGGCCTGGGCCGTTTTCTTCATCCTGTGTGGACTGGCCAATATCTACATTGCGTTTTGGCTGCCGCAGAACATTTGGGTCAACTTCAAAGTGTTCGGATTAACCGCCCTGACCTTATTCTTCACATTGCTGAGCGGAGTCTATATCTACCGCCATCTGCCGCAGGAAGATAAATCGTAATACGTGTTCGCCAGATCCCCGGATCTGGCGAATTTTTATCCGCTTGCGTTCTTCGTGACAGACAAGCCAGCTTACATCCCCTCCGCGCGCCGCATCCCCTCTGTTCTCCGCCCGTAAATTCTAGTAGCATCGCGCCTGTAATCTTTCTCTACAGTCGGTTCTACAATGACAACAACGAATAACACCCCCCAGGGTGAACTGGTTTTACGCACTCTGGCCATGCCTGCCGATACCAATGCTAACGGTGATATTTTTGGCGGCTGGCTGATGTCACAGATGGATATTGGTGGCGCTATTCAGGCCAAAGAGATCGCACACGGCCGCGTGGTGACGGTGCGAGTTGAAGGTATGAGCTTTTTGCGCCCGGTTGCCGTAGGTGATGTGGTCTGTTGCTACGCTCGCTGCGTAAAACGCGGGACAACGTCAATCAGCATTAATATTGAAGTCTGGGTGAAGAAAGTCGCTTCGGAACCTATTGGCCAGCGTTACAAAGCCACTGAAGCCCTGTTTATCTACGTCGCTGTAGATAAAGACGGTAAACCCCGTCCGATACCAACACAGGCCTGATAACCGGCGTTGAACCGTTATCAGACCTGCTTGCCGGAGAAAGCCTGACGCCAACTCCGGCACGCCAGTTACTCAATCTGTGTCGTACCGTTCAGACGGAAAACGATATTCACCACCAGGCCTGAACCAGGTTTGCCAGCCTCGTAACGCCATCTGCGCATCGCATTTTTCACTTCACGCTCAAACATATTGGCAGGCTGTGCGGAAAGCACTTCAACATTCTCCACGCGACCATCGGATGTGACATCAAACTTGACTTTCACCCGGCCTTCAATGCGCAGAGCCTGCGCACGCGCCGGATACTGTGGCTGATTACGGCTTAAGGCGCGTGGCCCCGCCGGTGCGCTAACCACAGGTTTACTGGTTGCCGGCGCGGTACTTGTCGTTGCCGGACGAGCAGGTGCCGTGTTCTCAAACGGCGACGCCGGGCGCGACTCCGCCGGTTTCACATCACGTTTTGGCTGCTCTTCAACCTTTTTCACCGGTTTCGGCTTCGGTTTTGGCTTCGGCTTCGGTTTCTCAATCACCACCGGTGCCTCTTTTGGCGGTTCCGGTATAGGTTCAGGTTCCGGTTCAGGCTCAACGACAGGCTCAGGCGGTGGTTGAACTGCCTGAGGTGGCTCAAGATCGGCAGGTGCGACCATCGTGATAGAGATCGGCTGCGCGGGTGCAGGCAGTTCAATAACCTGATGTACCGAGGTATACAGCAGACCCGCCACTACAGCGCCGTGAATGCCGACGGAAAGCAACGTCGGCCAGGGAAAGCGACGAGGTAAATCAAGGGTCATTGCAGTCATAATCGTTTCAGTTATAAAACCAGGCCCCGATTTTAAATGCAAATAGCAATCATATTCAATAAGCCCATGACAGTAAGCCGCATTTAAAACGCAATTTCATGTAAAAAAACCATTATCTTAATATGGCCTTAACAAAGCTATTATCTTTACGTTGCAGTTACCAGGGCTTTCCAATAACGTAAACGCGACTTTTACCGATCAAGGAGCTCTACCCGTGCTGTATGTTATTTATGCTCAAGATATCGCAGATTCTCTCGAAAAACGTCTTTCCGTGCGCCCTGCTCACCTCGCCCGTCTGCAACTCCTCCATGATGAAGGTCGTCTACTGACGGCAGGCCCCATGCCCGCGGTCGACAGTAACGATCCGGGTGCAGCGGGATTCACCGGCTCGACGGTGATTGCGGAATTTGAATCTTTAGAGGCAGCGCAGGCGTGGGCAGATGCCGACCCGTATGTGGCTGCAGGAGTTTATGCGCAGGTTTCGGTCAAACCGTACAAAAAAGTATTTTAAGAAACAGAACGGACAGGAATTCATTGGGCACCGCCAGCGGTGCCCTTTTTGGATCAAATGCTGTAGATCGCAAACAACAACGAATTTCGTTGATGATTGAGAATGCATTTTCTGATGGAGTGGATACGCATGTTACGACGCGATTGCCCTTCAAGCCAACGTGCTTTACGGCGGCTAGCCTGACGCAGCATCCGCCAGCGTCCCACTTCCGTTCTACTACGCTTCATGTTAACTACTCTTCCAGTCACAGAGCGGGCATTATACCCCCAGACCGAATGCAGGCCAGTGGTTTTCCCTTGTTTTTATTTGCCAGATGAATCCTGATGCGTAAACTCTTAACAATACGCTTTCAAAAGGATTTTTAAATTTATGACAACCTTCTACACCGTGGTGAGTTGGCTGGTCATTCTGGGTTACTGGGTACTCATTGCTGGCGTAACGTTACGCATTCTGATGAAGCGACGCGCAGTACCCTCCGCAATGGCCTGGCTTTTGATCATCTATATACTGCCATTGGTAGGGATCATTGCTTATCTGTCCTTTGGTGAACTCCACCTGGGCAAACGCCGCGCCGAGCGTGCCAGAGCGATGTGGCCTTCAACAGCTAAATGGCTGAACGATCTCAAAGCCTGCAAACATATTTTCGCGCAAGAAAACAGCAGCGTTGCCTCATCATTATTTAAGTTATGCGAGCGTCGTCAGGGCATTGCTGGCGTTAAGGGTAATCAACTACAGCTTCTCACCAGTTCTGATGACGTGATGCAGGCGTTAATCCGCGATATTCAGCTGGCGCGTCACAACATTGAGATGGTGTTCTACATCTGGCAACCTGGCGGTATGGCCGATCAGGTCGCGGAATCATTAATGGCCGCCGCCAGACGAGGGATTCACTGTCGTTTGATGCTGGACTCCGCCGGCAGCGTGGCATTCTTCCGTAGTCCGTGGGCGGCGATGATGCGCAATGCGGGAATCGAGGTGGTCGAAGCGCTAAAGGTTAACCTGATGCGTGTATTTTTACGCCGTATGGACCTGCGCCAGCATCGTAAAATGATCATGATCGACAACTATATCGCCTACACCGGTAGCATGAATATGGTCGATCCGCGTTTCTTTAAACAGGATGCAGGTGTCGGACAATGGGTTGATCTGATGGCGAGAATGGAAGGTCCGGTGGCCACTGCCATGGGGATCGTCTACTCCTGCGACTGGGAAATTGAGACCGGTAAACGCATTTTACCGCCGCCTCCCGATGTCAACATCATGCCGTTTGAGCAGGCCAGCGGACACACCATTCACACTATTGCCTCCGGTCCAGGTTTCCCTGAAGACTTGATCCACCAGGCTTTATTGACCGCCGCATATTCTGCTCGTGAATATTTAATCATGACCACCCCCTACTTTGTCCCCAGTGACGATCTGCTGCACGCCATCTGTACAGCGGCGCAGCGCGGTGTAGATGTCAGCATCATTCTTCCACGCAAGAATGACTCAATGCTGGTTGGCTGGGCAAGCCGGGCTTTTTTCACCGAGTTACTGGCGGCAGGTGTGAAAATCTACCAGTTCGAAGGCGGGTTGTTACATACCAAGAGCGTGCTGGTCGATGGCGAACTGAGTCTTGTCGGTACCGTAAACCTGGATATGCGCAGCCTGTGGCTGAATTTTGAGATCACACTGGTGATTGACGATGCCGGATTCGGCGGTGACCTCGCCGCGGTACAGGATGATTATATTTCGCGTTCCCGTCTGCTAGATGCACGTTTGTGGGTAAAACGACCACTTTGGCAGCGTATCGCTGAGCGACTGTTTTACTTCTTTAGCCCGTTGCTGTAAAACGTGCCCATCAGACAGTAAACAGGTAGTCATTATGGATATGGATTTGAACAACCGCCTGACCGAAGACGAAACGCTTGAGCAGGCTTATGACATTTTTCTCGAACTGGCGGCGGACAATCTCGATCCGGCCGACATCCTTCTGTTCAATTTGCAGTTTGAAGAACGTGGCGGTGCAGAGTTATTTGACCCTGCGGAAGACTGGCAGGAGCACGTCGATTTTGACCTGAATCCTGACTTCTTCGCCGAAGTAGTAATTGGTCTGGCAGACTCAGAAGATGGCGAGATTAACGATATTTTTGCGCGTGTTCTGTTATGTCGCGAAAAAGATCACAAACTCTGCCACATTCTCTGGCGCGAATAATGAAAACAAAAAGCTGCTCTCGCAGCTTTTTTTATTTCTAGTCAGGCAATTTATTTCCGCAGCGATTACAAAATTGCGCGCTGTGCTCATGCTGGCTTTGTTGACACTGTGGACATTTGCGCTGATTTTGCCGATGCTGAAACGCACTGCTCATGTGTGTTGTTATCAATCCTGTCGGGATTGCAATAACCGAATAACCAATCAGGATCAGTACTGACGCAACCATGCGGCCAAGCGGTGTATGCGGGGTAATATCACCATAACCAACAGTCGTAACCGTAACGATTGCCCAATATACCGACGCATTCAGCGTGGTAAAACCATATTTCGGGCCTTCAATCAGGTACATCAGTGCACCAAATACAATCATCAGAATGGCAATAAATGAGTAAAACAGCATCAACTGATGACGGGCACTTTTAATTGCGCTCCAGAACACACGCAGCGACGGCATAAATCGCAACAGTTTGAGTATTCGCAATACACGCAGCACGCGCATCGCTCGCCAGGCGAAAACATAACTCAGACTAATTTCCGGCCATAGCCACATCACATACAGTGGCAGAATCGTCGCGAGATCGATAATTCCCCAAAAGCTAAACACATATTTTGCAGGATTGGCCCAGCAGCACAATCTGAGCAGATATTCGATGGTAAAGACCAGCGTAATAAAGACTTCCAGCCAGACAAAAATATGCCATTCATCATAGGTTAAATGGTATTGCGTCCCAACCCCAGACTCAATGAAGATAACAACCACGCTCAGCAACGCGAACAGGGCACACATGCCTTCAAAACGGCGCCCCGAGCGTGTATCTAAATCAAATAATGTACGGTAGAGAGTACGGCGAACAGAAGAGACTAAGCCTGACACATTTACCTCACCAAAAAGAAGGGCTGACAGTGTGTCAGCCCTCTCGATTATAGCGGGTCTACTTTTAAGCAGGAAACCGCGTGTCGAAAACTCCCTTCAAGTACAGGACGCGTTTTCGCGCATTCTGGTCCGGCGATCGGACAACGCGTGCGGAACACACACCCCGAAGGCGGATTTATCGGGGATGGTAACTCACCTTCCAGCAGTTGGATAACCTTGTTCCTCTCCATATCAGGATCGGGAATTGGCACCGCTGACATTAGCGCTTTGGTATAGGGATGCAGTGGATTATGGTACACCTCGTCATAGGTCCCTAACTCCACCGCATGTCCGAGATACATCACCAGCACGCGATCGGAAATATGCTTAACCACTGCCAGGTCATGGGCAATGAAGATTAATGATAAACCCATCTCACGCTGTAATTGCTGCAACAGGTTAACAACCTGCGCCTGAATCGACACATCCAGCGCGGATACGGGCTCATCACAAATTATCAGCTTCGGCTCAAGGATCAACGCGCGAGCAATGCCAATACGCTGGCACTGCCCACCGGAAAACTCGTGCGGGTAGCGGTTAATCAGGTTAGGCAGTAACCCCACTTTCATCATCATCGCCTTTACGCGGTCACGGACCTCCTGCCCAGGCAGATTCGGGTGATAAGTCCGCAGCGGTTCAGCGATAATTTCACCGATGGTCATACGCGGGTTTAACGATGCCAGCGGATCCTGGAAAATCATCTGGATGTCACTGCGCACCGCCCGCCACTCATCGGGTTTCATGCCAAGCAAATCTTTACCGAGCCAGGCGACTTTACCATCAGTCGCTTTTACCAGACCGATAATCGCACGCGCGAACGTCGATTTCCCGCAACCGGATTCCCCCACCACACCTAATGTTTCGCCCTCATACAGACGTAGGGTCACGCCATCAACGGCTTTCAGCGTTTTCGACGGTTGCCAGAACCACTGTTTACCATCTTTGATGTCGAAATGGACTTTCAGATCGGCAATTTCGAGGAGTACTTTTCGTTGTTCGGTTACCGCATTCATACCAGTTCCTCCACCGGTTTAAAGCAGGCGCGCAGACGGCCCGGACTAAACTCTTCCAGTGGCGGGGCACTGTTACAGATTTCCATGGCATGCGGGCAACGGGGCTGGAACGGGCAGCCTTTCGGTAAACGCAACAGGTTCGGCGGATTACCCGGGATAGTCAGCATTTCTTCCCCTTCAGCATCCAGACGCGGGACGGCATTAAGCAGGCCAATCGAATACGGATGAACCGGCTTATAAAAGACATCGCGCGCACTACCATATTCCATCGTGCGTCCGGCATACATTACCAGCACCTTGTCGCAAATACCGGCAACAACACCGAGGTCGTGGGTAATCATGATAATTGCGGTATTGAATTCACTTTTCAGCTCATTCAGCAGCGTCATGATTTGCGCCTGAACCGTGACATCCAGCGCAGTAGTAGGTTCATCGGCAATCAGTAACTTTGGCCTGCACAGTAACGCCATGGCGATCATCACACGTTGACGCATACCGCCGGAGAATTCATGCGGGTACATTTTCATACGCTTACGCGCTTCCGGCATTTTTACCGCATCCAGCATTCTGACTGACTCCTCAAAGGCTTCTGCTTTGCTCATACCTTTGTGTAGCATCAGAACTTCCATTAACTGTTCGCCGACCCGCATATACGGATTCAGAGAGGTCATAGGGTCCTGGAAGATCATCGAGATTTGCTCGGCGCGCAGTTTGTTCAGTTCGCGTTCCGGTAAATTCAGGATTTCACGTCCGTTAAACGTCGCGGAGCCGCCGATACGACCATTGGCCGCCAGCAATCCCATCAGGGCAAACGCCGTTTGCGATTTCCCCGAGCCAGACTCACCAACAATACCCAGTGTTTCCCCGGCGCGTAGTGAAAAGTTTAAATCGTTTACTGCAGTGACATCCCCATCAGGGGTGGCAAACGTCACTCGCAGATCGGTAACGTTCAGCAGTGCGTTAGCCTGTTGTTGCGCGAGCGGCGCGGTTGAGGTCTCAATTACGCTCATGGCGGCACTCCTTAACGGTCTTTCGGGTCGAGGGCATCACGCAGGCCATCGCCAATAAAGTTAAAACAGAATAGCGTCACCACCAGGAACCCTGCCGGAAACAGCAGTAACCATGGCGATACTTCCATCGAGTTGGCACCATCACTGAGCAGTGCGCCCCAGCTACTTAGCGGCTCTTGTGTACCCAGTCCCAGGAAGCTCAGGAACGATTCAAACAGGATCATGCTCGGAACCAACAACGAGGCGTAGACCACCACTACACCCAGTACGTTTGGCACAATGTGGCGCACAACAATACGCACGGTAGACACTCCACCGACCTGGGCTGCTTCAATAAACTCTTTGCGCTTCAGGCTCAGCGTCTGGCCACGAACGATACGCGCCATATCAAGCCAGGACACCATCCCAATCGCCACAAAGATCAGCAGAATGTTTTGCCCAAAGAAGGTGACCAACAGAATAACGAAGAACATGAACGGGAAGGAGTTAAGGATTTCCAGCAGACGCATCATCACGGAGTCGATTTTGCCGCCCAGGTATCCCGACAGTGAACCGTACAGTGTGCCCACAATCACCGCCACCAGCGCAGCCGCAATCCCCACCATCAACGAGATCCGTCCACCAATCGCCACCCGCACCAGCAGGTCACGACCGGATGAGTCAGTGCCAAAATAGTGCCCGGACTCCGTATCAGGCGCACTGGACATCATGCCCCAGTCAGTATCGAAGTAGGTAAACTGCGATAACATGGGTGCTAACGTCACAAACAGCGCAATAACCACCAGTACCATGAGGCTGGCGACTGCCGCACGGTTATGCATAAAGCGTCGACGAGCGTCCTGCCACAGGCTGCGACCTTCGACCTCCAGCTTCTCACTGAAATTCTCCAGCGCTTCGCTGTTTTTCTTACTTAACATCATAGCGAGCTCCAGTATCAGTAACGGATTTTCGGGTCGATTACGGCATACAGCACATCGACAATCGCGTTAAACACGATGGTCAGCGTGCCGACCAGAATAGTCAGGCTCAGTACCAGCGAGTAATCGCGGTTTAATGCACCATTCACGAACAACTGCCCTATGCCAGGTAAACCATAGATAGTTTCAATAACCATCGAACCGGTAATAATGCCGACAAACGCGGGTCCCATATAGGACAACACCGGCAACAGCGCAGGTTTTAACGCATGGCGGAAAATGATCCGTCGCATCGGCAACCCTTTAGCGCGCGCGGTCCGAATAAAGTTAGAGTGCAGCACTTCAATCATTGAGCCGCGGGTAATACGCGCAATACTGGCAATATAGGCCAGGGATAGCGCCACCATGGGCAGGATCATAAATTTCAGCGCCCCACCGTTCCAGCCGCCACCGGGTAGCCATTTCAGTGTGATTGCAAATATCATGACTAATAAGGGAGCAACGACAAAGCTGGGGATCACCACCCCGGTCATCGCCACCCCCATGACCGTGTAATCCCAACGCGTGTTTTGCTTCAACGCGGCGATTACGCCAGCACTGACGCCAATCACAACTGCCAGAATAAAAGCCGCAGCACCCAGCTTCGCAGAAACCGGAAAGCTGGACGCAACCAGATCATTAACGGTGTAGTCTTTATATTTAAAGGATGGCCCAAAATCACCGTGCGCCAGCTGTTTCAGATAGCTAAAGTACTGCGTTGAGATTGGATCATTGAGATGGTATTTCGCTTCAATATTCGCCAGAACTTCTGGCGGTAACGCTCGCTCTCCGGTGAAAGGACTCCCCGGCGCGAGACGCATCATAAAGAATGAAATCGTAATAAGAATAAATAGCGTCGGAATCGCTTCCAGACAGCGGCGTAATATAAATTTCAACATTGCCCGTACCTTCTGGCGTGTGCCTTTACACCTCTTTCATCCAGACGTGCTGACGAAGAGGTGTTAATAGTTCAATGAAAAAGACACTGTGGGGCAAAAATGATTGCCCCACGTCTTGCCATTAATGCTTGATAATATACAAGTCTTTAACGTGGATATTATCCATCGGGTCTTTACCGGAGTATCCGCCTACCCAAGGTTTCACCAGGCGGGCGTTAACATAGTAGAACACCGGTACAATTGCAGAGTCTTTATCCAGCAGCTGTTCTGCCTGCGAATACAGTTCGCTGCGCTGAGCGTCATTAGTTGCTTTCAGGGTATCAGCAATCAACTTGTCAAATGCAGGGCTCTTATAGTGGACGGTGTTGTTGGAGCTGTCAGACAGCACCATATTCAGGAAAGAAGTCGGTTCGTTATAATCCGCACACCAGCCTGCACGTGAAACATCATAGTTGCCCTGATGACGTGTATCGAGGAACGTCTTCCACTCCTGATTTTCCAGCTTCACATTCGCACCCAGATTTTTCTTCCAGATAGATGCCGCAGCGATAGCCAGCTTCTTGTGCAGATCGGAGGTGTTATACAGCAGATCAAAGGTCAACGGTTTATCCGCGGTAAAACCTGCTTCGGCCAGCAGTTTTTTCGCTTCTTCGTTACGTTTTTCCTGTGACCACTTGAACCACTCTGGCTCAACCAGTTTAGCGCCATCAGTATATGGCGGGGTAAAGCTATAGGCAGGCAGATCGCCCTGGTTTTTCACTTTGTTGACGATAATGTCACGATCCAGCGCCAGCTTCAGGGCGGTACGAACACGAACATCGTTGAACGGTGCTTTTTGGTTGTTAATTTCGTAATAATAGGTGCACAGATAAGGATCAACGTGAACTTCGTTCGGGATCTCTTTTTTCAGTTTCTGGAATAACTCAATCGGCATGTTGTTATAGGTCATGTCGATTTCACCGCTGCGATAACGGTTCACGTCAGTCACTTCAGAAGAAATTGGCAGGTATGTGACCTGGTTAATAATGGTTTTCGCGTTGTCCCAGTAGTTGGTATTACGCTCAAGTACAATACGCTCGTTGACAACCCAGTCTTTCAGTTTATAAGAGCCGTTAGAAACGATGTTAGCGGGCTGGGTCCATTTTTCACCGAATTTTTCCACCACAGCTTTAGGCACAGGGGAAAGAGAGGAGTGCACAAGTAGTTTGTAGAAATAAGGAACAGGTTCGCTCAGAGTGACTTCAAAGGTATGGTCGTCAATCGCTTTTACACCGAGATCGGTAACAGGTTTTTTACCCGCGATGATGTCGTCAATATTAACTATGTGGCCGTACTGCAAATAGCTGGCGTACGGTGAAGCGGTATTCGGATTCGCCAGGCGTTGCCAGCTATAAACGAAATCTTGTGCGGTAACGGGCGTTCCATCAGACCATTTAGCGTCTTTACGCAAATGGAATGTCCAGACTTTAAAATCTTTATTTTCCCATTTATCAGCCACGCCCGGCGATGGTTTGCCATCAACGTCACTGATTAATAAACCTTCAAATAAATCACGGCTAATGTTGGATTCCGGTACACCTTCGATTTTATGCGGATCGAGTGACTGAACTTCCGAACCATTATTACGTACCAGAGTCTGCTTCTCAGCCAACTGTACGCCTGCTGGTACCACTGCTGCTGTAGCAACATTTCCAGCGATTAGCGCAGTTAGGATCCCCGCAGCTACTAAACTTTTTTTAGTGATGTTAGTCATTGTGTTTGTACTCCCTCATTATTATGGCTGGTTTTATAACCAGACTGTTAATCCTGTCAGGATCCCTGTACGGCACCGGAGATTTTCTACCGTCAGGTGTTTTTTTGTTTACTGCTCGCTATCACCGACTTTATTTATTCTGGCGATTCGTTTGATCACCTTGCGTCGATTATCTACGTGCCTCCCCTGCCGGAAGCCCGCTATTATCCTGTTGAGAGAAACTAACTGAAAATGATTCTCATCAACGTGAAATCTTCTGCTAAATACCTGGCCGGAAAGTATCAAATGCGTTTCTTCACCGCCAATACATTTTACAGATTTGTTAACCAATTCTCTTTTATCGAAAAAAAACTGCACAGCAAAAGATTAAAAAAAGCAATTTTTTAACAATAAAATCAACATTTTCAATCGTTTGCGTAAGACACCTGGTTCACCGCCCTGTCCGGCATCGAACAGACGTCAAAATGCACATAAATTTAACAAATGGTTATTAATTAGCACATTCATCTAAATTAGATGCAGAAATAACTAATAACATTTCAATAATCCTTCAGCAAGCCCCAGTGTATGATGTTAATAAAATAACAATGCTGTCCTGGTTCATCTGTTCTGCTGAAAAGATAATTGTGTTTAAAATCAATACATAAAAATGCAGCTGGCTATCATCATCTTTTATTATTGCTATGCCGCTTTTCAACTTTCGTGAGAAGTTTTACTGACAATGGAGGGAAACGGAGCCTGAAAGCAGCTCCGTTTATATTGAATGGGTGTATTCAGGCAAGTAAACCCGGGAAAATGGACTTGATACCGGTCACAATGAACTCAATGCCCAACGCCATGAGTAACAGCCCCATAATACGCGTGATGACGTTGATGCCGGTTTGTCCCAACAGGCGAACCAGCCATGGCGCCATTCGAAACAATCCCCAACAGCACAGAGCAAACAGCGCAATTGCCACGAAAAAACCGAACAGATTAATGGCACTATGATAACGCGTGCCCCAGACGATCGTTGAGCTTATTGCCCCTGGCCCCGCCATTAACGGCAGCGCTAACGGGACAACGCCAATGCTCTCGCGTATTGCCGTCTCCGACTTTTCCTGCTTGTTTTGCTTATCTTCCCCAAGTTTTCCGCTGATCATCGACATCGCGATAGTCACGACCAGGATACCACCGGCAATCCTGAACGAATCAATTGAGATACCAAACAATTGCAGAATTCCATCCCCCAGAAACAGAGAGGTCCACAGAATGATAGCAACCGACAGGTTTGCCGTAAGATTGGTTTTATTGCGTGCGGCAGCGGTCTGGTAGCTGGTCATGCTGATAAAGACAGGGATAATCCCTACCGGGTTGACCAATGCAAATAACCCAATGAAAAATTTAAAATAGACAGGAAAATCGAATAGCGTTTGGATCACGGTTAGCTCCGAAGCGTTAGCCGGATAAAATGAGTCATAAAAATTGATGAAATCCGCGCTGAAGATACGCCTTTTGTCAGCATACTTCACCTGCTATCTGCGTATATCTGCGTAAATACGCTACCATTACTCGGTGTTATTAATATGTATTAAATATGCTAATGTTAACCTCATTCATCACATCATTTTTTTAACACTTACCGGGAAACGCTAAAAGGGCCTGCTGAAAGGTGTCAGCTTTGCGGAAATTTGATCCAGATCACGCAATTACTACTCAGAAGTGAGTAATCTTGCTTACGCCACCTGGAGGTAACGCGTTAGAGTTAAATGACGCTAACGCATAAGCTCTTTTAGTAAATCAAAGTAAAGTGGACGTTAATTAACCGTTTGATTTTCAAAACGTTATACAATTTTTCGTCGGTCTGTCTATACTCTCGTATCGAGCAGATGATTTACTAAAAAAGTTTAACATTATCAGGAGAGCATTATGGCTGTTACTAATGTCGCTGAACTTAACGCACTTGTAGAGCGCGTAAAAAAAGCCCAGCGTGAATATGCCAGTTTCACTCAAGAACAGGTTGACAAAATCTTCCGCGCCGCCGCTCTGGCAGCCGCAGACGCTCGAATCCCTCTCGCGAAAATGGCCGTTGCCGAATCCGGCATGGGCATCGTCGAAGACAAAGTGATCAAAAACCACTTTGCTTCCGAATACATTTACAACGCTTATAAAGATGAAAAGACCTGTGGTGTTCTGTCTGAAGACGACACGTTCGGTACTATCACCATCGCTGAACCGATTGGTATCATCTGCGGTATCGTTCCGACCACTAACCCGACATCTACTGCTATCTTCAAATCGCTGATCAGCCTGAAGACGCGTAACGCAATCATCTTCTCTCCACATCCGCGTGCTAAAGATGCCACTAACAAAGCGGCTGACATCGTTCTGCAGGCTGCTATCGCTGCTGGTGCACCGAAAGATCTGATCGGCTGGATCGATCAACCTTCCGTTGAACTGTCTAATGCTCTGATGCACCACCCGGACATCAACCTGATCCTTGCGACCGGCGGTCCAGGCATGGTTAAAGCAGCATATAGCTCCGGTAAACCAGCAATCGGTGTAGGTGCAGGTAACACCCCTGTTGTTATTGACGAAACTGCGGATATTAAGCGCGCGGTCGCTTCTGTTCTGATGTCTAAAACCTTCGATAACGGCGTAATCTGTGCTTCTGAACAGTCCGTTGTTGTTGTTGACTCTGTATACGATGCCGTTCGTGAACGTTTCGCTAGCCACGGCGGCTACATGCTGCAGGGCAAAGAGCTGAAAGCTGTTCAGGACGTTATCCTGAAAAATGGCGCACTGAACGCCGCTATCGTTGGTCAGCCGGCATATAAAATTGCTGAACTGGCAGGCTTCTCGGTTCCGGAAACAACTAAGATCCTGATCGGTGAAGTGAAAGTTGTTGATGAAAGCGAGCCGTTTGCTCACGAAAAACTGTCTCCGACGCTGGCGATGTACCGTGCGAAAGATTTCGAAGATGCGGTAGACAAAGCAGAGAAACTGGTTGCGATGGGTGGTATCGGCCACACTTCTTGCCTGTACACTGACCAGGACAACCAACCAGAACGCGTTGCTTACTTCGGTCAGATGATGAAAACCGCGCGTATCCTGATTAACACCCCGGCTTCGCAGGGTGGTATCGGCGACCTGTACAACTTTAAACTCGCACCTTCCCTGACTCTGGGTTGTGGTTCCTGGGGTGGTAACTCCATCTCTGAAAACGTTGGTCCTAAGCACCTGATCAACAAGAAAACCGTTGCTAAGCGAGCTGAAAACATGTTGTGGCACAAACTTCCGAAATCTATCTACTTCCGTCGTGGCTCACTGCCAATCGCGCTGGATGAAGTGATTACCGATGGTCACAAACGTGCTCTGATCGTGACCGACCGCTTCCTGTTCAACAACGGTTATGCAGACCAGATCACCTCCGTTCTGAAAGCAGCCGGCGTTGAAACCGAAGTGTTCTTTGAAGTTGAAGCTGACCCGACTCTTAGCGTTGTTCGTAAAGGTGCTGAGCTGGCTAACTCCTTCAAACCTGACGTTATCATCGCACTGGGCGGTGGTTCCCCGATGGACGCCGCGAAAATCATGTGGGTGATGTACGAGCATCCGGAAACCCATTTCGAAGAACTGGCACTGCGCTTTATGGACATCCGTAAACGTATCTATAAGTTCCCGAAAATGGGCGTGAAAGCGAAAATGATCGCCGTCACCACCACTTCCGGTACCGGTTCTGAAGTAACGCCGTTTGCGGTTGTTACCGACGATGCAACGGGTCAGAAATATCCACTGGCTGACTACGCGCTGACCCCAGATATGGCAATTGTCGATGCCAACCTGGTGATGGATATGCCGAAATCACTGTGTGCATTCGGTGGTCTGGACGCTGTGACTCACGCCCTGGAAGCTTACGTTTCCGTACTGGCTTCTGAATTCTCTGACGGTCAGGCTCTGCAAGCGCTGAAACTGCTGAAAGAAAACCTGCCTGCGTCCTACCATGAAGGTTCTAAGAACCCGGTAGCGCGTGAGCGTGTTCACAGTGCAGCAACCATCGCGGGTATCGCGTTTGCTAACGCCTTCCTGGGTGTATGTCACTCAATGGCGCACAAGCTGGGTTCTCAGTTCCACATTCCTCACGGTCTGGCGAACGCCCTGCTGATCAGCAACGTCATTCGTTATAACGCGAACGACAACCCGACTAAACAGACTGCATTCAGCCAGTACGATCGTCCGCAGGCTCGTCGTCGCTACGCCGAAATCGCAGACCATCTGGGTTTAAGCGCACCGGGCGACCGTACTGCGGCTAAAATCCAGAAACTGCTGGCATGGCTGGAAGAAATCAAAGCTGAACTGGGTATTCCTAAATCTATCCGTGAAGCTGGCGTTCAGGAAGCTGACTTCCTGGCACACGTCGACAAACTGTCCGAAGATGCGTTTGACGACCAGTGCACCGGTGCTAACCCGCGTTACCCGCTGATTTCTGAACTGAAACAGATCCTGCTGGATACATACTACGGTCGTGAGTATAGCGAAGGTGAAACTGCTGCTAAATCTGAGCCTGCAGCAGCGCCTAAAGCTGAGAAAAAAGCGAAAAAATCCGCTTAATGCACTCACATAAGTTTTAGTATCTTCATAAACGGCCCTTTGGGGCCGTTTTTTTTTGCCGTACTCAGCCAAAATCAGGCCCGGCAGACGCCACCATCGAGGTGAAAAGGCGTAAGAGAAAGAGGCGCAAAGAAGAGATGTGTGAGCCAGAAGGCAATACCGCAGGGTGACGCTTCTGGCTAAAGCAGAGGCCTACCCTGCGATTTTAACTCAGCAGGAGAGCAAGAGGGTTAATCGTGGCTGTGACGTTCCTGGATGGCCGTCAGAGAGCCTTCAGACTGTGCTTCCTTATAATGCTTGCGGCACACCGATACATAGCGTTCATTTCCTCCTATAACGACCTGCTCACCTTCGTTATAAGGTCTTCCAGCCTGATCAAGACGTAATACCATGCTGGCCTTACGGCCACAGAAGCAAATGGTCTTTAATTCAACCAACTTATCAGACCAGGCAAGCAGATATTCGCTGCCACCAAATAATTCACCACGGAAATCAGTGCGTAAGCCATAACACAAAACTGGAATATCCAGCTGATCAACAACCTCTGATAATTCATAAACCTGCTGTCGCGTCAGAAACTGAGACTCATCGACCAGCACACAGTGAATTCGTTGTTGCGCGTTCTCCTCACGAATCTCCTCGAACAAAGATGAATTTTGGTTAAACAATTTTGCAGGTGACGACAGGCCTATACGTGAACTTACTTTTCCCGCGCCAAAACGGTCATCAATTTCCGCTGTATATACAACGGCACGCATCCCACGTTCCTGATAATTGTATGAAGATTGCAGCAATGCCGTCGACTTGCCTGCATTCATTGCAGAATAGTAAAAATAAAGCTGTGCCATTGTGTGTCGGCCCTCACCGGGGAGAATAAATATGGGCAGGATTGTATCATATTTCACAAACATGTCGGTGCAGCGCGACATTCGGAATGTATAAAAGAACGTGCGAACACCGCCCTGTTTCGTCTAAATACCCCGCAACACAGAAGTGCCCTTGGGTACTTTCTGAAGTGTGCAATAGAGTGAAAGTACACTGCCAAAGCACAAACAGCCTGAAGTATGATGTGTATATACACATTCTTTCACAAATTGTGCTCCTGAAATTCATCAACGTCACTTATCATCACCGTGCAATAAAGAAACCCTGCCCTTATTGTTATTACATCTAACGATAGCCACCTTGTAATAGAGGATTCCCGTAAGCAAAACTAATACAAAAGGTTGAAATCACTGCAAAGAGATACTATTTGTACACCATGAAATGTGACCTGAATCTTGAATTTTTACTCTCTGCTGCCGGGAAGCCCGCATACCAATAAGCCTTTTTTATGCCCGACAGCATCATAAAATTAAGACAGAACAATTAATACAGACACTAAATAAAGAGCAATTTTGAATTCCTTACATTCCTGGCTATTGCACAACTGAATTTATCGCTCTATTATTAGCTCAACAAACCACCCCCAATATAAGTTTGAGATTACTACAATGAGCGAAGCACTTAAAATTCTGAACAACATCCGTACTCTTCGTGCGCAGGCGAGAGAATGTACTCTGGAAACGCTTGAAGAAATGCTGGAAAAATTAGAAGTTGTAGTTAGCGAGCGTCGCGAAGAAGAAAGCGCTGCCGCTGCTGAAGTTGAAGAGCGTACTCGTAAACTGCAACAATATCGTGAAATGCTGATTGCTGATGGTATTGATCCGAACGAACTGCTGAATAGTATGGCTGCAGTTAAGTCCGGTACCAAAGCTAAACGCGCAGCGCGTCCGGCTAAATATAGCTACGTTGACGAAAACGGTGAAACTAAAACCTGGACTGGCCAGGGTCGTACACCGGCTGTGATCAAAAAAGCGATGGAAGAACAAGGTAAACAACTGGACGATTTCCTGATCAAGGAATAATTCAGAAACAGTTTGCTTAAAATCCCGCCACTGGCGGGATTTTTTTTACCTGTACTTCGCACATCACCCTACCCAAATTAGGTATAAAAAAACGGCGCTGGATTAGCAGCACCGTTCTGTCCTTATAATACCGCGAGGTTACTTCTTAATACCCATCTCATCTTCAAGCCATGCTTTAAATTCAGCGCCAAGCGTATTATGGCGAATACCATATTCAACAAACGCCTGCATATAGCCCAGCTTATTACCACAGTCATGGCTTTTACCCTTCATGTGATAGGCTTCTACCGTTTCTTTTTCGATCAGCATATCGATAGCGTCGGTCAGCTGAATTTCATCACCGGCTCCCGGAGGTGTTTTTGCCAGCAGAGGCCAGATATCCGCACTGAGAACATAGCGCCCCACAACGGCCAGATTAGATGGCGCAACGTCTGCCTTTGGTTTTTCTACTACGCCAACCATCGGTACGCTTTCACCAGGTGTTAATTCAACCCCCTTGCAATCAACAACACCATAAGCCGTTACGTCTGCTACAGGCTCCACCATAATCTGGCTACTGCCTGTTTCATCAAAACGGTGGATCATTTCAGCAAGGTTGTCACGGGATAAATCAGATTCGTATTCGTCAAGAATAACGTCCGGCAGGATGACCGCAACGGGTTCATCGCCCACAACCGGATGGGCACACAATACCGCATGCCCCAGACCTTTTGCCAGCCCCTGACGCACCTGCATAATAGTGACATGCGGAGGGCAAATAGATTGCACTTCTTCCAGAAGCTGACGTTTTACACGTTTTTCCAGCATCGCTTCAAGTTCAAAGCTGGTATCAAAGTGGTTTTCAATTGAATTTTTAGACGAGTGAGTCACGAGTACAATTTCAGTGATGCCCGCAGCAATACATTCGTTTACGACGTACTGAATTAATGGCTTATCAACCAACGGTAGCATCTCTTTCGGGATTGCCTTCGTAGCCGGTAACATCCTGGTTCCTAATCCCGCAACCGGGATAACGGCCTTTTTGACTTTTGAATTAAGGGCAGCCATTTAAAACTCTCCTGGACTGTTCATGTATTGAACGTGTTCATCAATCTGTTTCGCATCTGAGTATATCAGTACCGCAGTAAGCTTCAGGTCTGAAAAGGACGCGCGTCGGTATAATTAAGATAAATACGAATAAATCTGGCGCTGATAGTAGCACTCACAGCGTAAGGGAGGTAAATCAATTTCATTCACTCCCCTCTCGGTTGTTCATTCCGCAGACAACATCAGGCGCAGGCGACCGCCGGCCCCCCAGATTTGGCACTGCCAGGATTCACAGCGATGACTTAGCTGATTCAAATACGTATTACCTAACGTGCCCAGCGGAACACCATTACTGATTTGTACGTGATGTGAACCGGTATTTAATGTCGCATTCAGCCCAGCCGATACCAGAATCAGATTTTTTAATTCGCTGTGGTAATACCCCACCAGCAATGGAAACTGCCCAGGTAAATTAGCCTGACGCAGTAAATGATTCACCTGTTTCAATAGCGCACCGAGCTCAGGCAAACGTTGATTCTGATGGGTGAGTTGTTCTTGCAGCAAACCATTAAACAGCGCACGCAGTAATAATGCAGCCAGAACACCATTATCCCCTGCTCGAGTAACATCCAGACAATAGAAGGCGAGATCGTGGTCCGACAATGGGGCAATATCCAGTACCAGTCCAGGTTGATCAGCAGCGACCAACTGGCGGTAGTTAACCCGACAATGTGAGATGACCTGCGACACTGGGGGCTGCAATTCTTGCAACAGTTTTGCAGCCGCTGCGGGATCGCCCACCATCGCATCCCAGTCACGAAACAGGCGTTCTTCCTCTTCCACACGAGAATTAAACATATTGGGATAAAGACACGCAAAAACGGTTTCTCGCAGGCGGTTAAGGTCCTTCACGGGCTTTAAAAGAACATCATCCACACCGAGTCGTAATGCTTTGGCAATATCGGCCATATTTTCCGTTGCGGAGATCACCAGAACAGGCGTCTGATCGCCACGATTACGCAGATACTCGACCAGTTTAAGGCCGTTCATTCTCGGCATAGCGAGATCGCAAATCATCAGGTCGGGGGTGAAGCGTCCCAGTAACTCCAGCGCATCAAGCCCGTCTCCCGCTACTGCTGTTGTCGCTCCCAAAGAGGAAAACCATGAATCCAGAAGCGAGCGAAATACTGGCTCATCTTCAACGATAAGAATCTGTTTTCCGACCAATGGCTGCGTCATATTCTCCCCCCTGACTGGCTTTAGTAAATAGTGGCATGCTATTGCAACTCACGCCTGTCAGAATTTGCTTAAGTGTTGATAAAAAATGCGTTAAACGTTGGTTTTTACCAGGGGCAGAAGCTCATCCATTTTCTTCTCGACCGCTAACTGCCCGGCAGCAATTGCAGCACCGGCGCGATGGAAATCCAGCGTGGATATTTGCGGACAAAACGGCTGAATCAGAATATCAGGTGGGTCTCCAGCCATACGGTTGCGCTTGAGACGGTTTTCCAGAACCTGAATCGAGGTCGTCATGATCTCCATCGCCGTAGGTGCCGTGACTACACGCCGGGCCGTAATGTTGCTCAGGCGCTCTTTCAGGCGGGCATGCCATGACAGTTCATCATCATCGTTCGATTCGTTTTCACTATTGACGTTGAAGGAGAGCAGGTCCTGTTGCATCAGGTGCGCATCATGTTGCAGGTCGACCGCAATAACAATATCGGCCCCCAACGCACGCGTCAGAGAGACAGGTACAGGGTTCACCACCGCACCATCAACCAGCCAATAACCATTATGCGCCACAGGTGACATTAGGCCAGGGATGCTGCAGGAGGCCCGAACGGCAAGGTGCAAATCACCTTCAGTAAACCAGAGTTCACGGCCCGTACTTAGATTGGTTGCGACAGTGGCAAAACGGCGTGAGCATTGCTCGATCGATTCTACCGGCATGACACTACGATACTGGTTGAATACCCGTTCGCCGCGCAATAATCCCCCCCTGCGCCACGAGAGGTCCATCAGGCGTAAAACATCCCAGTAACTGAAGGAGCAAACCCACTGTTCAAGAGCAGGGAGTTTGTTACATGCGTAGGCGGCGCCGACCAGTGAACCAATGGAACACCCTGCCACAATATCAATATCAATGCCCATGTGTTTCAGGGCTTTGATCACACCAATATGCGACCAGCCGCGTGCTGCGCCGGAACCTAGCGCCAGCCCAATTTTTATTTTTCTCATTATACCTACAGACTTCCCCTGGCTTACAGACGTAGCAACATCGCCACGGCTCAGTTAACATAGTGCCACCCTGGCGTTTTTACGCCGTTTTTTTATTCCAGAGAGTACTTTGTGTCTCAGCTTTGTCCCTGTGGTAGCGCTGTCGAGTATAGCCTATGTTGCTACCGTTATGTGTCCGGTGCACAAGCAGCACCTACGCCGTCACATCTCATGCGTTCTCGTTACTGTGCTTTTGTGATGAAAGACGCAGATTATCTCATCAAAACCTGGCATCCAGATTGCCATGCCGCCGATTTCCGGGATGACATTATTGCAGGATTTTCCCATACCGAATGGCTGGGACTGACCGTTTTTGAACAGCAGACGGCAGAAACCGACAATATCGGCTATGTCAGTTTTGTCGCCCGGTTTTCTGAACAGGGAAAAACAGGCGCAATTATCGAACGCTCTCGTTTTTTAAAAGAAAACGGTCGGTGGTACTATATCGATGGTACACGCCCGCAAATTGGACGAAACGATACCTGCCCTTGTGGCTCCGGTAAAAAATTTAAAAAGTGCTGCGGCTAATCAACGCCCGACAGTATCAATTATGCAAACATTCTCAACAGGATCTCCGCTGCAAATGCATTCATTACAACGAAAAGTGCTGCGCACTATTTGCCCGGACCAAAAAGGTCTGATCGCGCGCATTACTAACATCTGTTACAAGCACGAACTGAACATCGTGCAGAATAATGAGTTTGTGGATCACCGTACCGGGCGCTTTTTCATGCGTACCGAACTGGAAGGCATTTTTAACGATGTCACGCTGCTGACCGATCTGGACAGCGCGCTACCAGAAGGTTCCATTCGTGAACTTACGCCAGCAGGACGCCGTCGCATTGTCATTTTAGTCACCAAAGAAGCCCACTGTCTGGGCGATCTACTAATGAAGGCCAATTATGGCGGGCTGGATGTTGAAATCGCTGCGGTGATCGGCAACCACGACACGTTACGCTCCCTGGTTGAGCGTTTTGATATTCCTTTTGAGCTGGTCAGCCACGAAGGATTAACGCGTGACGAGCATGACCAAAAAATGGCAGACGCTATCGACGCCCATCAACCGGATTATGTCGTGCTGGCAAAATATATGCGTGTTCTGACGCCAACATTTGTTTCTCGCTTCCCAAATAAGATTATCAATATTCACCACTCATTCCTGCCCGCCTTTATTGGCGCGCGCCCGTACCATCAGGCGTATGAACGCGGCGTGAAGATCATCGGCGCGACAGCCCACTATGTGAATGACAATCTCGACGAAGGTCCGATCATCATGCAGGACGTGATTCATGTGGACCATACCTATACCGCAGAGGATATGATGCGTGCCGGTCGTGACGTTGAGAAAAACGTGTTAAGCCGGGCGCTGTATCAGGTTCTGGCCCAGCGTGTCTTTGTTTACGGTAATCGAACGATTATTCTGTAATCACTAATAATATGAATTGATTAGCTTTGCTGCGTTACGGCTGAAAAGTACGCAATCGGTTCATGTTAAGCAAAGGAATGCTTTACAGCGGCGCGTCATTTGATATGATGCGCCCCGCTTCCTGAGGAAGCAGGCCAGTAAAAGCATTACCCCGTGGTGGGGTTCCCGAGCGGCCAAAGGGAGCAGACTGTAAATCTGCCGTCATCGACTTCGAAGGTTCGAATCCTTCCCCCACCACCATTATTCACTACAGCGATGTAGTTATCCCGGTGAGCAATGCAGAAGTTTGCACTTGTCGGGGAAGGGTGAGAACCTTCGATTAAGGTTCGACTCGAGCGAAAGCGAGAGAACGTTGCCAACGGCAACGGCCCGAAGGGTGAGGAGCGAAGCGACGAATACTCCTTCCCCCACCACCATCTCCAAGCTTTATCTCTACAATGTGAATTACCCCTGGTGGGGTTCCCGAGCGGCCAAAGGGAGCAGACTGTAAATCTGCCGTCATCGACTTCGAAGGTTCGAATCCTTCCCCCACCACCATCACTTCATATAGCACCAACACCACATCTATCTGTAATGCTCTATATTCTGCCCATGCGGGAAGGATGAGAAGCTTCGACTAAGGTTCGATTCGAGCGTTGCGAGAAAGCGTTGCCGCAGGCAACGACCCGAAGGGCGAAGCGCGCAGCGCTGAGTCATCCTTCCCCCACCACCATCACTTCATATAGCACCAATAACACATCCATCTGTAATGCCCTATATTCTGCCCATGCGGGAAGGATGAGAAGCTTCGACTAAGGTTCGATTCGAGCATAGCGAGAAAGCGTTGCCGCAGGCAACGACCCGAAGGGCGAAGCGCGCAGCGCTGAGTCATCCTTCCCCCACCACCATCACTTTATATAGCACTAACACCACATCTATCTGTAATGCCACCATCCTGCAAACAGTTATAAAAAAACCCCGCCGAAGCAGGGTTTTGTCTTACGCAGATAACCGATTAGTGACGCGCACGCACAATCTGGTATTTGCGGGTCAAATACTCGACTGGCACGCTCCAGATGTGCACCAGACGCGAGAACGGGAACAACAGGAACAGCGTCATACCTAATACCAGGTGCATACGGAAGATAAACGCCACGCCGTCCAGATATTGAGACGCCCCGCCGTGGAAGGTCACCACTGATTGCGCCCAGTTCACCAGCTTCATCATCTCACTTCCGTCCATATGCTGGGCAGAGAACGGAATAGTCAGCAGACCCAGCGCACACTGGATAACCAGAACAGACAACACCAGAATGTCGGCACCCGTGGTCGTTGCACGCACGCGTGGACTGAACAGACGACGTTTCAGCAGCAGTACGCCCCCCACCAGGCACATCACACCACTGGCCCCACCGGCAAACATCGCCATCTTTTGTTTCACTTCAAGCGGTAACCACGCCTCGTACATCCAGTGTGGCGTCAGCATCCCCAGGAAATGACCCGCGAAGATACCGAGGATCCCAAGGTGAAACAGGTTTGACGCAAGGTTCATCCCTTTGCGATCCAGCATCTGGCTGGACGCCGCACGCCAGGTGTACTGTCCGTAGTCATAACGCAGCCAGCTGCCGATCAGAAAGACAGAACCCGCAATATACGGATAGATGTCAAAGAAGAACGTATTCAGGAAGTGCATTAGTTCTGTCCTCCGGTGGTGATGTTCAGGTACTGCGGCGCAACGGCCCCGGCAAAACGACGTTGATGAGCAGAAATTTCAGACTCGCCACATCCCTGGTCGGCAAAGAATTTCACCTGCTCTTCTTCCCAAACAGCATCCAGTGCCTGCGGCGTGTCGTCACGAACTTCATCCGCAATTTTTTCGGCCACTTTGTCGCTGTCGATAGCGGTATTCGCCAGTTTTAACAGCAGATCGAACAGCACCGCGTAGCGGCTTTCACGCTGCTGCAAACGCGCGCTGAGCAAGGCCAGAATCGGTGCAATATCCTGCAAACCACCCAGCGCTTCATCCTTCGGCAACTGCGCTAAATACTCCAGATACAGCGGCAGATGGTCCGGTAATTCGCGACTGTCGAGTTGTAATCCGTGCTGCTCATACTGGGCCAGCAGGTCAACCATCGCCTGCCCGCGATCGCGAGATTCGCCATGCACATGTTCAAACAGCAATAGCGACGTCGCACGACCACGGTCGAACAGTTCACTATAGCTTGCCTGCGCATCCAGCATGTCCTGCGCGGTTAAATCGCGCAGGAAAACGCCCAGCGTCTGGGCATCCTCCTGGTCCAGGTTTTCAGATGTCGCGAGTGCATCGAAAAGTTCCTGCTGATGCTGCCACAAGGCAGCATCCGGGTACTCGAGCAGACGCGAAACAATGACGAGCTCAATCATTGGTGCGGCTCCGTTTTGCTGGTCACATCGACAGCATCGATGCGGCGACTGTTGAACAGATTGAATTTCGTGTCAGAACCGTGGCAACCATCACCGAAGGTGAAACCACAACCGCTTTTCTCCGGGAACGCGTCACGCGCCAGTTCGCGATGGCTGCTCGGGATCACAAAACGATCTTCGTAGTTAGCAATCGCCAGGTAACGATACATCTCTTGTGCCTGGGCTTCAGTCAGACCGACCTCTTCCAGCGCGCGGGTATCAACTTTACCGTCTACGGTTTCTGCGCGTTTGTAGTGACGCATCGCCAGCATACGTTTCAGCGCCCGCAGTACCGGCTGGGTATCACCCGCAGTCAGCAGGTTAGCCAGATACTGAACCGGGATACGCAGGCTGTCCACGTCCGGCAGAATACCGTTGCTCCCCAGTTCACCCGCATCAGCAGCGGACTGGATCGGAGACAATGGTGGCACATACCAGACCATCGGCAACGTGCGGTATTCCGGATGCAGCGGCAGCGCCAGCTTCCAGTCCATCGCCATTTTGTATACCGGCGACTGCTGGGCCGCGTCGATTACACTCAGCGGAATGCCATCTTTCAGTGCCTGTTCAATCACCGCCGGATCGTTTGGATCGAGGAATACGTCCAACTGACTCTGATACAGATCCTTCTCGTTCTCGGTGCTTGCTGCGCTTTCGATAGCATCGGCGTCATACAACAACACGCCGAGGTAACGAATACGCCCCACACAGGTTTCAGAGCATACCGTCGGTTGGCCGGCCTCAATACGCGGATAGCAGAAAATGCACTTCTCAGATTTACCGCTCTTCCAGTTGAAGTAGATTTTCTTGTACGGGCAACCGGTGATGCACATACGCCAGCCGCGGCACTTGTCCTGGTCAATCAGCACGATGCCATCTTCTTCACGTTTGTAGATGGCACCACTTGGGCAAGTCGCCACACACGCCGGGTTCAGACAGTGCTCGCACAGACGGGGCAGATACATCATGAAGGTGTTTTCGAACTGCCCATACATCGCCTTCTGCATGTTCTCGAAGTTTTTGTCTTTCGCCAGCTTCTCGAACTCGCCGCCCAGATCATCTTCCCAGTTCGGACCCTTGGTGATCTTAGCCATACGCTCACCGGTGATCAGCGAACGTGGACGGGCAATCGGCTGCGCTTTGCTGTCAGCCGGTGCGTTGTGCAGCGCCTGGTAATCAAAATCAAACGGCTCGTAGTAGTCATCAATGCCCGGCAGATGCGGGTTCGCGAAGATTTTACCCAGCAGCAGCGCTTTGTTACCCATGCGCGGCACCAGCTTGCCGTTGATCTTACGGATCCAACCGCCCTTCCATTTTTCCTGGTTTTCCCAGTCGGTCGGGAAACCGGTACCCGGCTTGGTTTCAACGTTGTTGAACCAGGCATATTCGGCACCTTCACGGCTGGTCCAGACGTTTTTACAGGTTACTGAACAGGTGTGGCAACCGATGCACTTATCGAGATTCAGCACCATGCCGACTTGTGAACGAATTTTCATTTTACGCTCTCCTGTACCTGGTCATTGCCTTCACCATCCAACCAGTCAATGTTCTTCATCTTACGTACCACCACGAACTCATCACGGTTTGACCCTACGGTGCCGTAGTAGTTAAAGCCGTAGGCCAGATGTGCATAACCGCCGATCATGTGGGTCGGTTTCGGCGTAATACGCGTTACCGAGTTATGGATCCCGCCACGCTGCTGGGTAATTTCTGAACCTGGCAGGTTCACAATACGTTCCTGTGCGTGGTACATCATGGTCATCCCGGCCGGTACACGCTGGCTGACAACGGCACGGGCAGTTAAGGCACCGTTGCTGTTAAAGACTTCGATCCAGTCGTTGTCTTCAATACCGATCTCTTTGGCGTCTTCTTCGCTCATCCACACCACTGGACCACCGCGACCTAAGGTCAGCATCAGCAGATTGTCGCTGTAGGTGGAGTGAATGCCCCATTTCTGGTGTGGCGTCAGGAAGTTGAGCGCTTTTTCCGGGTTACCGTTGGATTTCTCGCCCATCACTTCTTGCACCGAACGGGTATCGATTGGCGGACGATAGACCAGCAGGCTTTCACCGAAGTCGCGCATCCACTGATGATCCTGATACAACTGCTGACGACCGGTCAGCGTACGCCATGGGATCAGTTCGTGAACGTTGGTGTAACCGGCGTTGTAAGAAACATGTTCATCTTCCAGGCCAGACCAGGTCGGGCTGGAGATGATTTTGCGCGGCTGCGCCTGAATATCACGGAAGCGAATTTTTTCATCTTCTTTATTCAGCGCCAGATGCGTATGGTCACGGCCAGTAAATTCACTCAGCGCAGCCCAGGCTTTTACCGCCACCTGTCCGTTCGTTTCCGGCGCCAGGGTGAGGATCATCTCTGCAGCATCAATGGCCGTATTCAGCATCGGCTGACCTTTCGCCGGGCCTTCTGCCTTGGTGTAGTTAAGCTTGCGCAGCAGGTCCATTTCACTCTGGGTGTTCCAGGCAATCCCTTTACCGCCATTACCGATTTTATCCATCAGCGGGCCAATGGAAGTGAAGCGCTCGTAGGTAGCCGGATAATCACGCTCAACGGTCATGATGTGCGGTGCGGTAACGCCTGGGATCAGGTCACATTCCCCTTTTTTCCAGTCTTTCACATCCAGCGGCTGCGCCAGTTCGGCAGCGGAGTCGTGCTGGATAGGCAGCGTCACCACGTCGGTTTCTTTACCGAGATGGCCGACACAAACTTCAGAGAATTTCCTGGCGATGGCTTTGTAGATTTCCCAGTCGCTCTTCGATTCCCAGGCCGGATCAACGGCGGCAGACAATGGATGAATAAACGGATGCATATCCGAGGTATTCATGTCGTCTTTTTCATACCAGGTTGCGGTTGGCAGCACGATGTCGGAATACAGGCAGGTGCTCGACAGGCGGAAGTCCAGCGTGACCACCAGATCCAGTTTGCCATCAAGACCATTGTCCTGCCATTCCACCTCTTCCGGTTTCACGCCGCCCTGTTTACCCAGGTCCAGCCCCTGAATACCGTGCTCAGTACCCAGCAGATACTTCAGCATGTATTCATGACCTTTACCGGAGGATCCCAGCAGGTTAGAACGCCAGATGAACAGGTTACGCGGATGGTTTTTACCGTTTTCAGGTTGTTCTGCCGCAAAGCGAATTGAGCCGTCTTTCAGGGATTTTACGGTGTAATCCACCGGCGTCATCCCGGCTTTTTCCGCCTCACGAGCGATATAGAGCGGGTTAGTACCCAACTGTGGCGCGGACGGTAACCAGCCCATACGTTCAGCGCGCACGTTAAAGTCGATCAGATGACCGCTATAGCGGGATTTGTCAGCCATCGGTGACAACAATTCCTGCGCAGTCACCGTCTCATAGCGCCACTGGCTGGAGTGGTTATAGAAGTAGGACGTACTGTTCATGTGACGCGCGGGACGCTGCCAGTCAAGAGCAAACGCCAGTGGCTGCCAGCCAGTCTGTGGACGCAGTTTTTCCTGGCCCACATAGTGTGCCCAACCGCCACCGCTCTGACCGACACAGCCGCAGAACACCAGCATGTTGATCAGACCGCGATAGTTCATATCGAGGTGATACCAGTGGTTCAGACCCGCACCGACGATAATCATCGAACGACCGTGCGTTTTATCTGCGTTATCCGCGAATTCACGGGCGATACGGACGATCTGTGAGCGGGAAACACCGGTGATTTTTTCTGCCCACGCAGGGGTATACGCTTTGATATCATCGTAACTGGTTGCGCAGTTTTCATCATTCAGACCACGCTCAAGACCGTAGTTAGCCATGGTCAGATCGTAAACGGTGGTCACCAGCGCCGTAGAACCATCGGCCAACTGCAGGCGTTTCACCGGTAGTTTATGCAGCAGAACGTTTTCCAGTTCGACTTTACTGAAGTGTTCAGTTCCTTCGCCGCCAAAGTACGGGAAACCGACTTCAGCGATATCATCCTGGCTACCCAGCAGACTGAGTTGCAGTTCGGTTTCGGCACCGGACGTGCCGTCGCGCTGCTCCAGGTTCCATTTACCTTTTTCGCCCCAGCGGAAACCGATTGAGCCGTTCGGCGCAACCATCTCACCGTTGCTGTTAATCGCGACCGTTTTCCATTCCGGGTTGTTTTCCTGGCCCAGAGAATCGACCAAATCCGCCGCACGCAGCATACGACCCGCCGCATAGTAACCGTCACGCTCTTCAAGCATCACCAACATTGGCATGTCGGTATAACGGCGCACATAATCGGTGAAATACTGGCTTGGGTTGTCGAGATGGAACTCACGCAGCATAACGTGGCCCATTGCCAGCGCCATTGCGGCATCAGTCCCCTGCTTCGGTGCCAGCCACAGGTCGCAAAGCTTGGCAATTTCAGCGTAGTCCGGCGTGATCGCGACAGTTTTGGTACCTTTGTAGCGAACTTCTGTGAAGAAGTGCGCATCCGGGGTACGGGTCTGCGGTACGTTAGAACCCCAGGCGATGATATAGCTGGAGTTGTACCAGTCAGCAGATTCCGGCACGTCAGTCTGCTCGCCCCAGGTCTGCGGAGAGGCAGGCGGCAGGTCGCAGTACCAATCGTAGAAGCTCAGGCAGGTACCGCCAATCAGTGACAAGTAACGAGCGCCGGAAGCATAAGAAACCATCGACATCGCCGGGATCGGCGAGAAGCCCGCCACGCGGTCAGGACCATAGGTTTTCACGGTATAGACGTTAGATGCCGCAATCAGTTCGTTTACTTCCTGCCAGGAAGAACGGACAAACCCGCCACGACCACGCGCTTGTTTGAAGCTTTTTGCTTTATCGGCGTCTTCGATGATGGAGGCCCAGGCGTCAACGGGATCGCTGTGCAGTCTTTTCGCTTCACGCCACATCTTCATCAGACGTTTGCGCATCAGCGGATATTTGAGGCGGTTAGCGCTGTAGAGATACCAGGAATAGCTCGCACCACGCGGGCAGCCGCGAGGTTCGTGGTTTGGCAGATCAGGACGAGTACGCGGGTAGTCAGTTTGCTGGGTTTCCCAGGTTACCAGACCATTTTTCACGTAGATTTTCCAGCTGCATGAGCCGGTGCAGTTTACGCCGTGGGTTGAACGCACGACTTTGTCATGCTGCCAACGCTGGCGGTATCCATCCTCCCAGTCCCTGTTGGTGTTGAGAAGCTGGCCGTGCCCATCGGCAAAGGTTTCGCCCTTCTGCTTGAAGTAACGAAACCGGTCCAGGAATTTACTCATCGGTTTTCTCCTGTAGGAGCCTGACGGCTCTCTGATAAATCGACATTGCTTGATTGGGAGTGAAGGTAACGCTCTGAAAGGGCGTGATAATTGATAACGATCAATGCAGACAGGGATGAAAATAGGTGGTTAATTTTCATGTACCCCTTAAGTAGGATATTGATATTAAAGATAATTAATTGATTTATAAGTGGATTCCAAAAGCAACTTCTCGTGCAAATGTTAAATTCTTTACAAGTGGGTATTAAGGGGTATCCTCCCTGCCTGGCATATTACGCGTACCGTTCTGACAGCCTGTTGGTATTGAAAAGGATTAGAGTATGTTGTAACTAATTAAAGGCAAAAAAAAGCGCGGTCTAACACCGCGCAATGGATAATCAACCTACACTTCATCTTTCAAACTGCTTCTGCGTTGGCTGTGCTCGTCCTCCCCAGCCACTTACTTCAGTAAGATCCTGGGGATTTCTCACTTGCCGCCTTGATGCACTTCAATTGATTTTGTGTATACAACTTTTTTACTTTTTAGAATGACGTCCGTATACCGCCCAGGTGATGACCACGCAGGCGACATAGAAAATCAGAAACACTTTCATGGCATCAACCGGCGAACCCGTTAATGCCAAAGACGTACCAAAGGCTTTCGGGATAAAGAAACCGCCAATCGCGCCAATGGCTGAGATAAAGCCTAACGCCGCTGCTGTGTCAGTCGCTGCCTCACGCATCGCTTTCTCTTCAGAGCCGCCTTCCGCTTTCACCCTGTCCATTGTCAGCTTACGGAAGATGACAGAGATCATCTGGAAGGTTGAACCACTACCCAGACCAGCCGTCAGGAACAGCGCCAGGAAAACCGCGAAGAAGGCAATAAAGTTACCACCTACCCCATCGGTTGGCAGTGTCAGGAACAGTAAGGCACTGAAGACGGCCATCAACACGAAGTTAACCAATGTCACACGTGTCCCGCCCAGACGGTCGGAGATTGCTCCCCCGGCAGAACGCGCCAGTGCACCAATCAGCGGGCCGAAGAAGGCGTAATGCAGGATCTGTACTTCCGGGAACTGCGTTTTTGACAACATCGCGAAACCTGCGGAGAAGCCGATGAAAGAGCCGAAGGTTGCCAGATACAGCAGGCTCATAATCCACAGATGCCCGCGTTTCAGCACCGGCAATTGCTCTTTTAACGACGCTTTTGACGTTGCCAGTTCGTTCATGCCAAACCAGGCCGCCAGCGTGAAAATCGCGAGGAACGGTACCCAAATCCAGGCGGCGTTGGCCAGATACAATTGTGTGCCGTCCGGCTGTTCAACGCCGTGGCTGCCAAAAGCGGCGAAGATGGACAGTGAGACCACCAGCGGCGCAACCAGTTGCATCACACTGACGCCCATGTTGCCCAGACCGCCGTTCAGCCCCAACGCACCACCCTGCTTCTGTTTTGGAAAGAAGAAGCTGATGTTTGCCATGCTGGAAGCAAAGTTTGCACCGGCAAAGCCGCACAGCAGGGAGATAATAATAAAGGTACTGAACGGCGTGGTGGTATCCTGCACAGCAAAACCTAACCACACACAGGGGATGATCAGGATCCCTGTGCTGAATGCAGTCCAGCGACGACCACCGAACAGAGGAACCATAAAGGAGTACGGTACGCGCAGCAGCGCGCCGGAAACTGAAGGCAATGCCGTCAGCATAAACAGCTGCTCAGTGGTGAAATCGAATCCCACTTTCGGTAAGTTTACCGCCACTGCGCTAAATAACATCCATACGCAAAACGCCAGCAGCAGGCAAGGGACTGAAATCCACAGGTTACGGCTGGCAACTCGTTGACCACGCTGTTCCCAGAAGGCGGGATCTTCCGGCCGCCATTCTGTGATTACAGCTCCAGATGCCCTTTCCGGGGCAGATGAGTGACTCATAGACACCTCTGATACTTGTTTCGATGCCTGCAACATTAGGGTTTACAGCCGGGGGTAAGTTGATATAAATCAAAGGAAAAGGTGTCGTTATTAACGCCTGAAATTTATCATTACCCTAAATGAGTACATAACTTCGGTAAAAAAGATGTGGTTTTTCACGCTTCTGTCGCGCCCTACTCCCCGACGTCCGGGATCTCTCCCTCCGTCGGCAATTAAGGGGTAGCCCGTTTGAGGTATGGGTATACTCCAGTGTATCGCTGAGAATAGCGGCACTGCCTGCAGCAGAATCGTCATTCAATAAGGTTTTCTGCTCACGGAAAACCCGAAGGAAGAAGTCACATGTTTAAACGTTGTCTTTCCCCGCTTACGCTGGTTAACCAGGTGGCGCTGATTGTTTTACTGTCTACCGCGCTTGGCGTGGCGGGTATGGCTGTCTCCGGTTGGCTGATACAAGGCATTCAGGGTAGCGCTCACGCAATCAATAAAGCCGGCTCGCTACGTATGCAGAGCTACCGTTTGCTGGCTGCCGTACCGCTGGAGGCCAACGATCAACCGCTACTGGATGAAATGGAACAAACCGCGTTTAGCCCTGAACTGACTCGTGCCGCACAGCGCGACGGCCAGCAGGCCCAGTTAAAGGCATTGCAGGATTACTGGCACACCGAACTGGCACCTGGGCTTAAACATGCCCAAACAGGTGATGCGGTCGCCGACGACGTTTCACGCTTCGTGACCGGGCTGGATCGGCTGGTTACCGCCTTTGACCATACCACGGAGTTGCGTATTGAACGCGTCGTTATGCTGCATCGCCTGATGGCGGTGTTTATGGCTCTGCTACTGGTCTTTACGATTATCTGGCTGCGCGTACGCCTGTTGCAGCCGTGGAAACAACTGTTGGCGATGGCGCGCGCCGTCAGCCAGCGTGATTTTACGCAACGTGCGCATATCAGCGGGCGTAATGAGATGGCGGCACTGGGTTCGGCACTGAACAACATGTCAGAAGAACTGGCCGAAAGTTATGCCGTACTGGAACAGCGGGTGCAGGAAAAAACCGCAGGTCTGGAACATAAAAACCAGATCCTCTCTTTCCTGTGGCAAGCCAACCGCCGTCTGCACTCACAGATACCGTTGTGTGAGCGGCTTTCACCGGTACTCAACGGGTTGCAAAATTTAACGCTGCTGCACGATATTGAGTTGCGGGTATATGACCTGGAAGATGAAGATAATCATCAGGAATTTACCTGCCAGTCGAGTGCCAGTTGCGATGAAAAAGGTTGTCATCTGTGTCCCCGAGGCACACTACCCGCCATTGAAGGTGGCGCTACGCTGAAATGGCGGCTGACCGATGCACATTCCCAGTACGGTATTCTGCTCGCCACCTTGCCGTACGGGCGTCATCTCAGTCACGATCAGCAGCAACTGGTCGACACTCTGGTTGAACAACTCACCGCAACGCTGGCGCTGGACAGACATCAGGAACGTCAGCAGCAGTTGATCGTCATGGAAGAGCGTGCCACCATTGCTCGTGAACTCCATGATTCTATTGCACAATCGCTCTCCTGTATGAAAATGCAGGTCAGCTGTTTACAGATGCAGGGCGACGCGCTCCCGGAAAACAGCCGTGAGTTGCTAAGTCAGATTCGTAACGAGCTGAACGCCTCCTGGGCACAGCTACGTGAATTGTTGACCACCTTCCGTTTGCAGTTGACTGAGCCTGGCTTGCGGCCTGCGCTGGAAGCCAGCTGCCAGGAATACAGCGCTCGCTTTGGTTTTACGGTGAAGCTGGATTATCAGCTACCGCCGCGCCTGGTTCCATCCCATCAGGCGATCCACCTGCTGCAGATTGCCCGTGAGGGCCTGAGTAATGCACTTAAACACTCTCAGGCCGATGAAGTCATCGTGACGGTGGTGCAAAATGGCAAACAGGTCAAACTGACAGTTCAAGATAACGGCTGCGGCGTACCGGAAAACGCCGAACGCAGTAACCACTACGGCATGATTATAATGCGCGACCGTGCGCAGAGCTTGCGCGGCGATTGCCGTGTACGCCGTCGAGAGACAGGCGGTACTGAAGTTGCTGTCACTTTTATTCCCGAAACAAACTTCACAGAAGTCCAAGGAGATACCCATGAGTAATCTGGAACCGGCAACCATCCTGTTGATCGACGATCACCCGATGCTGCGCACTGGTGTAAAACAGCTTGTCAGCATGGCGTCCGATATCACCGTAGTCGGCGAAGCCAGTAATGGCGAGCAGGGTATCGAGCTGGCTGAATCCCTTGATCCCGATCTGATCCTGTTAGATCTCAACATGCCCGGCATGAACGGTCTGGAAACGCTTGATAAGCTACGAGAGAAATCTCTCTCCGGACGCATTGTCGTTTTCAGTGTTTCCAACCATGAAGAAGACGTAGTGACCGCCCTGAAACGCGGTGCTGACGGTTATCTGTTGAAAGACATGGAGCCAGAAGATCTACTGAAGGCGTTGCAACAGGCTGCCGCCGGCGAAATGGTACTGAGTGAAGCCTTAACCCCGGTTCTGGCCGCCAGCCTGCGCGCTAACCGTGCGACCTCCGATCGTGACGTGACTCAGTTGACGCCGCGTGAACGCGATATTCTGAAGTTAATCGCCCAGGGTCTGCCTAACAAGATGATTGCTCGCCGCCTCGACATCACCGAAAGCACGGTAAAAGTGCATGTGAAGCATATGCTGAAGAAAATGAAGCTTAAATCACGCGTTGAAGCAGCAGTATGGGTGCATCAGGAACGCATCTTCTGATAACGCGAGTATTAACGAGGATCATTTCCCGAAACGGTATTAAACGGTTCGGTCAGTGATAGCGTGATCTCATTGGAAGAGACACGCTGGCCCTGCTCATCTTCCACGACAACGGACAGTCGCCAGCGGTTAGTTGCTCCTTCACTGCTATCCCACTTCGGCATAATAATCGTCCAGCCTTGCGCACTGCGAGGATGACTTCCGGCCGTTAAACTCAATGCTTGCGTCTCTCCCTGCCATGTCAGATGGCGGATGCCATACCGACTACGCACCTGTAATTTCAGCGCTACCGTCTCGCCAGGTTTCAGATCCCACGGCGGGGTTGTCAAAAATACAGATAAGGTTTTTCGCTGGCGATACTCCAGCGTGGGCACGTTGTCACGCTGAGGATCGTCATAACGACTCCCGCGCAGCGATCGGCTGCTTGCGACTTCACTTACCATTAACTGTTTTTTTAGCGGAACGCCAAAACGATAATTGAGGGTCAATCCCAGATTATTTTGGCTTATCCCGCTTTCACCCTGTTTATGCTGCGCGGTCACCGTAATCAACGGCACTGGCGTATAACTCAGACCCAGATTTACCGCCACCGGGTTGTGATAGCCCGTTCCGGAGTGGAAAAGGTCAACCCGATCGCCAAAATATTGCTCAACGCTGACGCTGGTATTGAGATGCTCATAAAAGGGTAGCCGCATCAATGCAGTAAGGTCGTAACCCCGCGCCATCCTTTGTTCCTGTGTTGAAGAACGATTCTGCCACGAGGAAAACGGCTGGTAGTAGTTGGCAGATAGCCGCAGGTACTCTCCCCACGCCTCAGCACCGAACCCACCGCGCGGCAGATTCTCATCCAGCAGGTTATCGTAAAAGGTGTTATAGCCCAGCAACCACCCGTCGCGTACCCAGCGTTGTCCAATCCCCGCATTACTCACCAGCCCTTCGTCACGTTGCGTAAGCCCCAACTGACTCCAGGTCAGAAAGCGTTGATTATCCTGCCACGGAATAAACCAGCTTCCCCGACTGCCGGTAAAGTTGCCTTCATTATCCACCTGCAGCCCAACGTTGGCATTACCCCACGGAGAAAGCCAGGATTTAACTTGTTGATTTACCTGCTCACTGACCGTGTCGCGAACCTGACCAAATGCAAACTGTTTTGCTTGTTCGCCAGTATCAAGCCCGTTATCTATCATGCTGGCTTCACCAAAAGCTTTGACTACTTCAGCAAAATGTTTTTCGCCCGCGCGGGACTCTGGTGTCATACCGAGGTCTGGCAAGCCATCATTGTTGTTATCGAAAGGATTTTCAGCGCGCTGCATGAAGGAAGAGTGTGCACTGGTAGTACCTCCTGTCAGCAGCAAGAGTGTGAATACAGCACAAAAAGCGTGATAATAACGGCTCAAATCGTCAGTTGTTTCTTACATCAATAAATTATGGCGTAGTACTTAACCTAAACCATAACGCCTTCAGCCATGATTTACAGCTCTTATCCCCGTTTTCAGGCTTTTCTGACCCGGAAAAAAGGGGCTCTTACTGATTTGCCCCTTCGTCATTTTCCACAGCAGACAACACGGAGTAACATAGCCGCTGGTAATTATCCCTCCCATTCGACAACAGGAGTCAAAATGCAAAAGATAGTGATCATCGCAAACGGTGCAGCCTATGGAAGCGAGTCGTTATTCAACAGTCTGCGTCTGGCCATTGCTCTGCGCGAGCAGGAGGGCAACCTCGACCTGCGTCTGTTTTTAATGTCGGATGCCGTCACTGCAGGGTTACGCGGGCAGAAACCCACGGAGGGTTATAATATTCAGCAAATGCTGGAAATCCTGACAGCACAAAACGTTCCGGTAAAACTCTGTAAAACCTGTACCGATGGCCGCGGGATCACCGCACTGCCGTTAATTGATGGCGTCGAAGTCGGTACGCTGGTGGAACTGGCTCAGTGGACGCTGGCAGCAGATAAGGTTTTGACCTTCTGATGGCAACACGTTCAGGCAAGCGTACTGAACGTGCCGGAAATTTCCCGATTTAATCTCAGATGGGCGCGGTTTCGTTAAACGTAAGCTCGCCCTTTCAACCCTTTTAAGGAATTTTGTCATTTTTGTTTAACCGTTATGCCATTTTTTGATCAAAATCAGCATCCCGCGCCCTCCCCTTTGGTGTTATGCAATGAGTGAAATGTGAACAACATCACGCAGCACTTTCGACAGAAAGTACGTTGTTTTCAAGAACGGGGTGAAAAATGGCATTAGTGAAGGCAAGTTTGAAATTATTTGGTGGAGATACGGTGGTTGTACGCTGTTCAGAGCGTTGTCACATCCACCTGATGAGCGAGAAAAATCACGTCAAAGACACGCAGACCGACATTTTAAGCGTGCAGAATCGTGATAACGCATGGCTGACCGTACCGTATACCGGCGTCTGGAACGTGCTGATCGACAGCCACAGCCAGTCTCTGGAGCATTCAATCAGTTATATTGCAGCCTGATGATGTAATGCCCGAAAGCCTCTACGCTTATCGGGCACACAACAGATAACCCGGCAACACCTAGGCAAATCCGGGCCGCATGACGCCTTCCGGCAAGTTATCTCCCAACAATCTCTTGACCGTAACCACCAGATCGTTAAGACAGTCATCCTGCATCCCCAACTTCACCAATTCCTGTTCCAGCGAGAACAGATATTGCGCGTTGGTTCCCAATGGTCCACTGGCAGAAGCAATAAGCGGTGCGATGACCTGAGCACGGGTATCGGACTCAAACAATGGATGCCGCGGATCCATAATAAAGACCAGCGCGCTCACCGTTCGGCCATCATCCAGCGTGAGCTGACACCAGGTTGGAAGGTAACATCCGGTGATCATTTCACGCTTCCACAGCAGAGACAGCTCTTGCTCCAGCGAGGCATCCGGTAAACGGTAAGCCACACCCGTAGTGCGCCCTCCCTCTTTCAGGGCCAACATCCGTCCCGGCTGACATGCCGTTCCCCGCCCTGCCGTCAGGCGCAAACAAAATGCGCGATGCCAACCGACTAACGTCCCTGTACAGGACTCTTCAAACTCTAACGCCGGATTCCACATCAACGATCCATAACCAAAGATCCACACCGGTCCATCATCTGGACGGCAGGCAAGCGTGGCGGCCAGTGAGGCTGCCCGTTGTTCCGCTGACCAGAGTAGTGATTCTTCAATAGCACCAAATGCCGTCTTACAGTCAGCATTCAATAAAAAATCACGCGTTAACACCTTACACCTCCGCCACTGCGACTTCCCTGCGACAACTTTTTTGACGCCTTCCAGGCTTTTTTACTGCTCATTTTGAAACCAATACCAGGACAATAGGCAATTCACCGACTGCATGCAAGGCAACAAAGGCTCAACGGCACTTTATATCCTCTTTATATGTCCCGGTCTGGCGCGACCGTTCGCATATCATCGTGCGATATTTTGATTGATTCACGAACCTAACATCTTGTTATTTAAATACTCTATAAACAAGACACAGCATTTTGCTCGCTTTGATGCAAAAAATGGTCCATGCCGTAAAATTACGTAAAATCAGATCGAAAATACCGAAAAATCTGTTATTTTTTACATTCTTTAATACATTTATAATTATAAGCACCTGCAGAGATGGAGAATTAATTACATGACACATGCACATGAGGCGGTAAAAACCCGCCACAAGGAGACCTCGCTCGCCTTTCCGATTTTGGCGCTGGTGGTGCTGTTCTTTTGGGGGAGCAGTCAGTCACTACCAGTGGTCATCGGCATTAACGCGCTAGCCCTTATTGGTATATTAAGTAGCGCATTCAGCGTTGTCCGTCATGCAGACGTATTAGCTCACCGACTTGGTGAGCCCTATGGCTCGCTGATTCTCAGCCTTTCGGTTGTTATTCTCGAAGTCAGTTTAATTTCCGCATTAATGGCAACCGGAGATGCCGCCCCCACGCTAATGCGCGATACGCTCTATTCAATCATTATGATCGTAACCGGTGGGCTGGTCGGGTTTTCATTACTGTTGGGCGGCCGCAAATTTGCTACCCAGTATATGAACCTGTTCGGTATTAAGCAGTATTTAATCGCTTTATTCCCGCTGGCCATTATCGTGCTGGTATTCCCGATGGCATTACCGGGAGCGAATTTCACCACTGCACAGGCACTGCTGGTGGCGTTAATTTCAGCAGCAATGTACGGCGTATTTTTGTTGATCCAGACCAAAACACACCAGAGCCTGTTTATTTACGAGCATGAAGATGAGGGCGACGACGACGACCCGCATCACGGTAAACCTTCAGCGCACAGCAATCTATGGCACGCCGCCTGGCTGGTCATCCATTTGATTGCCGTCATTGCCGTTACCAAAATGAATGCCAATCCGCTGGAAACATTACTCACTGAGCTGAATGCACCAGTGGCATTTACCGGTTTCCTGGTGGCGTTGCTTATTCTCTCCCCTGAGGGTTTAGGTGCGCTGAAAGCGGTGCTGAACAACCAGGTGCAGCGAGCGATGAATTTATTCTTCGGCTCTGTACTTGCCACCATCTCACTGACCGTACCCGTCGTCACACTGATCGCCTGGGCAACGGGGAATGACCTGGTGTTCGCGCTGGGCGCCCCAGAGATGATTGTCATGGTTTCTTCGCTGGTGCTGTGCCATATCTCCTTTTCCACCGGACGCACCAATGTGCTCAACGGTGCAGCGCATCTGGCACTGTTTATCGCCTACCTGATGACGATATTCGCCTGAAAAAAAAGCCGGATACGACGCAATACGTCTTATCCGGCCTTGAGTATATTTCACTTCACATCTTGCGGTTTTGTCAGCCCGATAAGCGTTGGTGCTACCGGGCGGTCCAGCCAGACTTAGTTCTCAGTGTCCAGCTCATCGAAGCTTTTCACCAGATCATCGATTGCTTTAATCTGAGTGAGAAACTGTTCCAGTTTCGCTAACGGCAGCGCGGACGGACCGTCACATTTGGCATGGGCTGGATCCGGGTGCGCTTCAATGAACAGACCCGCCAGGCCTACCGCCATACCGGCGCGAGCCAGCTCGGTAACCTGTGCACGACGGCCGCCGCTTGCAGCGCCAAACGGATCGCGGCACTGCAGCGCGTGGGTGACGTCAAAAATCACCGGAGAGTTACCGGAAACTTTCTTCATCACGCTAAAGCCCAGCATATCTACAACCAGGTTGTCATAACCAAAGTTCGCACCACGGTCGCACAGGATAACCTTGTCGTTACCGCCTTCATGGAATTTATCCACGATATTGCCCATCTGACCCGGGCTCACGAATTGCGGTTTTTTCACGTTAATAACAGCGCCCGTTTTCGCCATCGCTTCTACCAGATCGGTCTGACGAGCAAGGAATGCCGGAAGCTGAATCACATCCACCACATCGGCAACAGGCTGTGCCTGGCTGGCTTCATGAACGTCGGTGATCACTTTAACGCCAAACGTCTGCTTCAGTTCCTGGAAGATTTTCATCCCTTCTTCAAGGCCTGGCCCACGGTAAGAGTGGATGGAAGAACGGTTGGCTTTATCAAAGGAGGCTTTGAACACGTAAGGGATACCCAGTTTTTGAGTAACGGTTACGTAGTGCTCACAAATGCGCATCGCCAGATCGCGGGATTCCAGCACGTTCATGCCGCCAAACAGCACGAACGGCAGGTCATTTGCCACGTTGATGTCGCCAATGCTAACCACTTTTTGTTTCATAGGATCGCCTTAAACGGTAGGTAAAGTGTTATTAATCAATGCAATACAATTTGTTTGTGCGAAATAGTATTAATCTGCGCACGGATCATTTCGCTGATGGGGTCTTCCGGACACTGCTCAACGAAATAACTTAAATCTGTCAGCGCAACATGTTCACATTCCAGTTGCGCGTAAATCAATCCGCGATCGCGTATTTCATACGGATCCTCAGGATTAAACTGCAGTAATGCTTCGCTGGCTCGCAGCGCCAGTTCCATTTGCCGCTCTTCCATTAGCGAAGATTTCAGCGTGTCGAGCAGCTTACGGATCACTTCCGCGTTATCCGCTTCATCAAGATCCTCGTTGAACAGTTCGGCAACCGGGCTAATGTTACCCTTCAGCCACACTTCTAACGTGTGCTCATTTAACGTTTCGCCATTGAACGGGTTGATCAACCACATTTCACCTTCCAGCGATTCAATACGCAGGATCAGCTGCGTCGGGAAGATCACCGGAACCAACGGCAGATCCAGTCGGTTAGCAATCCACAATAAGATGGCACCGAGTGAAACCGCACTGCCCTGACGATTTTTCAGGACCTGGTCGAGCCATAGTGCATCAGAAAGACGGTAGACGCCGTGGGTGTCCGTAAACCCCCATTCGCCATAAAAAAGTGCCAGCAGTTTATCCAGTTGCTCATCCTGAGACAGGAGCTGGCTAATTTCTTCTTGCGCCTGACTAACCAGACGTTCCAGTTCGTCGTAGACAGTTTGTGTTGGAAAATCCAGACGGATTGACTCCGACGCCAGGATCATCCCATCACACAACGGCGCTTTATTAAATTCGAAATCAGCTAACGACCTCATGACTTACCCCAGTAACGGTATTTTTGTGGTGGCGAGTTTAATGATGATGTACAGCACCACCAGCGCCAGCGGAAATGCGATTAATCGCGCCTGCTGGCTGCGCGCCCGACGGTAATCAAGCGCAATAAAACCCAAAACGATGTAAATGATAACCCCAAACAGCTTTTCAGTCAGCCATGTCCCCTGTTCGGTGAATGGCAGTATGTGCGTTTTAGCGATCAACGCCACGCCGCTGAGAAGTAAAACAGTATCAATGATCGGTGGCAGAATACGCGTCCAGCGCGCTGTTGCAAGGCGTGTATTGGCAGAACGCCACCAAAAACGCAACGTGAGTAACCCGACAGAAAGCACGATGCTAACGAGATGAATAGTGAGTAGCGTGCTGAACGTATTCATGATGGGATGCGCCCGAGCGTAATCCGCTCGTTGCCGCCATAGTCACGGCAGGTTTCAATCGCCTGGTAACCCGCGCGGGTAAACGCGTCGCGTACCGCCTCGCCCTGCTGCCAGCCATGTTCCAGCAGCAGATAGCCACCGGGGGTTAATACGTGCTGAGACTGGTCGATGATATGCACGATATCCGCCAGACCACTTGCGCCTGCGACCAGCGCCGACAGTGGCTCAAAGCGCACATCGCCCTGCGCCAGATGCGGGTCCTGTTCATCAATGTACGGCGGGTTACTGACGATCATGTCAAACTGCTGCCCCTGCAAAGCGCTGAACCAGTTGCTTTGCAACACGCGCACATTCTTGATGCCAAGATGCTCAGTATTGCGGGTCGCCAGGGCCACAGCATCCGGCATCCGGTCAACCGCAATGACTTCGCAATCCGGGCGCTCGGAGGCCAGCGCCAGCGCAATAGCGCCCGTGCCAGTCCCCAGATCGACAATACGGCACGGTGAGGCTGGCAGACGCGCCAGCGCCTGCTCGACCAGACATTCGGTGTCCGGGCGTGGGATAAGCGTTGCCGGTGACACAAACAGCGGCAGTGACCAGAACTCGCGAACCCCGGTTAAGTGTGCGACGGGCTCCCCCCGCTGACGGCGCGCCACCAGCGCGTTCAGCTGTTCATGCTGCGCTGCGGTTAATTCCGTTTCACCAAACGCCAAAATAAAGGTACGCGCCTTGCCGGTGACGAACTCAAGTATGATCTCGGCATCACGGCGCGGACTTTCACTGGTCTGTAACTGGCTGATTGCCTCACGCAGCCATTGCTGATAGTCCATTAATCTTGCTCGGACAACGCCGCCAGCTGATCGGCCTGGTATTCCTGGACAATCGGCTCAATAAGCATATCCAGTTTACCTTCCATCGCTTCATCCAGACGGTAAAGCGTCAGGTTGATGCGGTGATCGGTCACACGTCCCTGCGGGAAGTTATAGGTACGATTGCGATCGCTACGATCGCCGCTGCCCAACAGGTTGCGACGCTCAGAGGCTTCCGCCTGTTGACGTCTGGCCACTTCAGCGGCACGAATACGCGCCCCCAACACCGACATCGCTTTCGCTTTGTTTTTATGCTGCGAACGTTCGTCCTGACACTCCACCACGATACCGGTTGGCAAGTGGGTAATACGGATTGCTGAGTCGGTGGTGTTAACGTGCTGACCACCCGCCCCCGATGACCGGAAAGTATCAATACGCAGATCGGCTGGGTTGATATCCGGCAATTCTGCGTCCGGCAGTTCCGGCATCACCGCTACCGTACAGGCAGAAGTATGGATACGCCCCTGAGATTCGGTCGCCGGAACGCGCTGTACGCGGTGACCACCGGACTCAAATTTCAGTCGACCATAGACACCATCACCGCTGACTTTAGCAATAATTTCTTTGTAGCCACCATGTTCGCCTTCGTTGGCGCTCATGATCTCTACCCGCCAGCGACGCGATTCAGCATAACGGCTGTACATGCGGAACAAATCACCCGCAAACAGTGCCGCTTCATCACCACCGGTTCCCGCACGCACTTCAAGGAAGGCGTTACGTTCATCATCAGGATCGGTTGGCAGCAGCAGAACCTGCAGATGCTGTTCCAGTTGTTCACATTTTTCTTTTGCTTCGCGCAGTTCATCCTGCGCCATTTCACGCATTTCAGGATCGTCGAGCATCATCTGTGCCGTTTCGATATCTTCCTGAACCTGTTGCCAGTCCGTAAAACAACGGGAAACATCACTTAATTGCGCATATTCGCGCGACAATGCACGAAAACGTTCCTGGTCTGCGATGGTTCCCGCATCACCGAGCAGCGCCTGAACTTCTTCATGGCGTTCATGCAGGGCTTCCAGTTTGGCAACGATAGAAGGCTTCATAGGCGTAAATGCACCCTGTAAAAAATGAGATTGGTGTACTGCTACTCCAGCCCGAGGCTGTCGCGCAGAATATTCAGGCGTTCACTGTCCCCGTCACGGGCGGCCTGTTGAAGTGATTTAGTTGGTGCGTGGATCAGGCGGTTAGTCAGCTTCCACGCCAGGTCCTGCATAATGGCTTGCGCATCACCGCCCTGTTCCAGAGCAGCCAACGCTTTGGCGGTCAGTTCATCACGGATTTGTTCAGACTGACTGCGATAATCGCGGATGGTCTCGCTTGCGCTTTGTGCTCGCAGCCAGGCCATAAACTCGCTGGTTTCCTGCGCAACGATGGTTTCCGCTTCCACGGCGGCCGCTTTGCGCTGCGCCAGGTTATGCGAAATGATGCTTTGCAGGTCGTCAACACTATACAGATAGGCGTTGGACAGTTTGCCCACTTCCGGTTCAACGTCGCGCGGTACCGCAATATCAACCAACAGCATAGGCTGATTACGGCGATTTTTTAGCGCACGTTCAACCATCCCCTTGCCGATTATCGGCAGCGGGCTGGCGGTAGAACTGATAATAATATCGGCATCCTGTAAGCGGGCATCAATATCGCTCAGAGAAATCACCTCGGCGCCGACTTCATCGGCCAGCACCTGCGCACGCTCACGTGTGCGGTTAGCGATGATCATCTTCTTCACTTTGTGCTCACGCAGATGTCTCGCCACCAGCTCGATGGTCTCGCCGGCACCCACTAACAACACGGTTACCGTGGAAAGGGATTCAAAGATCTGACGCGCCAGCGTACAGGCAGCAAAGGCAACTGACACCGCGCTGGCGCCGATATCCGTTTCTGTGCGTACACGTTTCGCAACGGAGAATGATTTCTGGAACATACGTTCCAGCGCACTGGCGTTCAGGTGGCCTTTTTGCGAGTCCGCAAACGCTTTTTTCACCTGCCCCAAAATTTGTGGCTCGCCGAGCACCAGTGAATCCAGACCACTGGCAACGCGCATCAGATGGCTGACAGCATCGTTGTCCTGATGCCAGTAGAGGCTACTGCGCAGGTCTTCTTCGTTCAGATTGTGGTACTCACACAGCCAGCGAATCAGCGCTTCCTGCAGGTTATCCTGCTCTTCTACGCTGAGATACAGCTCTGTGCGGTTACACGTCGACAGCACTACCCCGCCCTGCACCATTGGCTGCGCAAGCAGGCTGTCCAGCGCCTGATCGAGCGTGTCCGGCGAAAACGTTACGCGTTCTCGCAGCGATACAGGTGCCGTTTTATGGTTAATACCAAGCGCTAAAAGGGTCATGTGTGCGGGAATAGTACCAGCGTTGATAAGGTTAGACTGCGTGCATCATACAGGATGCGTGCGGCCAATAAAAGAGACTGCCCCCTTTTGGAGTAATAGCTTACGGTTTAAATTAAGATAACGTGACCGTAGACGATATTCACGGTCGGCGCTAGCATTAAGGGTTATAACTGCAACCGCTGGCATGATTTTGCCGGATGGCAAAACGCGTCTTTTCCGACCTGCGGATTCAGTTTGTAGGCCTGATAAGCGCCGCGCCATCAGGCAATTAATGCACCGTATTACAAGGATTTGTCATCATTATGACTCTGCCTGATTTTCGCCTGATCCGTCTGTTGCCACTGGCAAGCCTGGTTCTCACCGCTTGTGCGCTCAACGCGCCGAAAGGCCCCGGCAAAAGCCCCGACTCTCCACAGTGGCGCCAGCACCAGCAGGAAGTGCGCGCCCTGAACCAATATCAGACACGCGGTGCGTTTGCCTATATTTCTGACCAGCAAAAAGTGTATGCCCGCTTTTTCTGGCAGCAAACTGGCCAGGATCGCTACCGTCTTCTGCTGACCAATCCGTTGGGTAGTACTGAACTGGAACTGAACGCGCAACCGGGCAACGTGGAACTCGTCGACAACAAAGGGAAGCACTACACCGCTGACGACGCTGAAGAAATGATCGGCAAACTGACCGGGATGCCCATCCCGCTGAACAGCCTGCGCCAGTGGATCCTTGGCTTGCCTGGCGATGCAACAGATTACAAACTCGACGATCAATACCGCCTGAGCGAAGTGAATTACAGTAAAGACGGTAAAAACTGGAAAGTCGTGTACAGCGCCTACGACAGCAAAACACAGCCGGCGATGCCTGCAAATATGGAGCTGTCCGACGGCGACCAGCGCATTAAGCTGAAAATGGATAACTGGATTGTGAAATGATGACCCACTGGCCCTCCCCGGCGAAACTGAATCTGTTTTTATACATCACCGGACAACGTGCGGATGGTTATCACACGCTACAAACACTGTTCCAGTTTCTCGATTATGGCGATGAGATTAGTATCAACGTACGCAGCGACGGTCAAATTCGCCTGTTAACGCCAGTGGATGGCGTTGAGCATGAAGACAACCTGATTGTGCGCGCCGCACGCTTGCTCATGAAAACCGCCGCGGAACGCGGTCGCCTGCCAACCGGCAGTGGCGCAGACATCAGCATTCACAAACGTCTGCCGATGGGCGGTGGTCTGGGCGGTGGCTCATCGAATGCCGCCACCGTTTTAGTGGCACTGAATCATCTATGGCAGTGTGGGTTGTCTGTAGATGAACTGGCGGTAATGGGCTTAACGCTGGGTGCCGACGTACCGGTATTCGTACGCGGTCACGCAGCCTTTGCTGAAGGCGTAGGAGAAGTCCTGACGCCGGTCAATCCAGCAGAAAAGTGGTACCTGATCGCTCATCCAGGAGTCAGCATTCCAACGCCGGTGATTTTTAAAGATCCTGACCTCCCCCGTAACACGCCAAAAAGGTCAATAGAAACGTTACTAAAATGTGAATTCGGCAATGATTGCGAGGTTATCGCAAGAAAACGTTTTCGCGAGGTTGATGCGGCGCTTTCCTGGCTGTTAGAATACGCGCCGTCGCGCCTGACTGGTACAGGGGCTTGTGTCTTTGCTGAATTTGACACTGAGTCCCGTGCTCGCCAGGTGCTTGAGCAAGCCCCGGATTGGCTCAAAGGCTTTGTGGCGAAAGGTGTCAACCTCTCCCCATTGCACAGAGCGCTACTCTAAATCATTTGGGTTTCAGGAAGATGGCGAGATGACGAATCGCCAGACACGTACAAAAGTATGTGACTGGTGTGAGAAATTGATGCCAGCGCACATGAAACGTGAATGATGACGAGTAAGCCGGGCAAGCTGAGTTGCGGTGACAACGTCACCCCGTTCCAGACGTTGCATCGCGCTCTTTAATACACCGCCTGGAGAGGATACTGCCTGGCCCGCACAGTTTTCGGCAGATTCTTTCCACCAATGGACGCATGCCTGAGGTTCTTCTCGTGCCTGATATGAAGCTTTTTGCTGGTAACGCCACCCCGGAACTAGCACAACGTATTGCCAACCGCCTGTACACTTCACTCGGCGACGCCGCTGTAGGTCGCTTTAGCGACGGCGAAGTCAGCGTACAAATTAATGAAAATGTACGCGGTGGTGATATTTTCATCATCCAGTCCACTTGTGCCCCTACTAACGACAACCTGATGGAATTGGTCGTTATGGTTGATGCGCTGCGCCGTGCTTCCGCAGGCCGTATCACCGCCGTTATCCCTTACTTCGGCTATGCACGTCAGGATCGTCGCGTACGTTCTGCTCGTGTACCGATTACCGCTAAAGTCGTCGCGGACTTCCTGTCCAGCGTTGGCGTTGACCGCGTCCTCACCGTTGACCTGCATGCTGAACAGATCCAGGGATTCTTTGATGTGCCGGTTGATAACGTATTCGGTAGCCCGATTCTGTTAGAAGACATGCTGCAGCTGAATCTGGACAACCCGATTGTGGTTTCTCCGGACATCGGTGGCGTCGTGCGTGCCCGCGCTATCGCTAAGCTGCTGAACGATACCGATATGGCTATCATCGATAAACGTCGCCCACGTGCGAACGTTTCTCAGGTGATGCACATCATTGGTGACGTTGCAGGTCGTGACTGCGTGCTGGTTGATGACATGATCGATACTGGCGGTACGCTGTGTAAAGCAGCTGAAGCGCTGAAAGAACGTGGTGCCAAACGCGTATTTGCTTATGCAACTCACCCGATCTTCTCAGGTAATGCGGCAAACAACCTGCGCAACTCAGTAATTGATGAAGTCGTTGTCTGTGACACCATTCCACTGACCGACGAAATCAAAGCACTGCCGAACGTGCGTACGTTGACCCTGTCGGGTATGCTGGCCGAAGCGATTCGTCGTATCAGCAACGAAGAATCCATCTCTGCCATGTTCGAGCATTAATCGAGCCCGGCTCAAAAACCCGCTGCGGCGGGTTTTTTTATCTGTAACACTTATTTGTATGACTTATGCCTCCTTCACCTGCCATTTAGTTGACAGATGATGCGCTCATGGATGAAACATTATTGTGAATAAATTATTTTCCTCACATGTGATGCCTTTCCGCGCCCTCATCGACGCTTGTTGGAAAGAAAAGTATACCGCCTCACGTTTTACACGTGATCTGATCGCCGGGATAACCGTTGGGATCATTGCGATTCCGCTGGCAATGGCACTGGCAATCGGTAGTGGCGTTGCACCACAGTACGGCCTGTACACCTCGGCCGTGGCTGGGATTGTTATCGCCCTCACCGGGGGCTCACGCTTTAGCGTATCAGGCCCTACCGCCGCCTTCGTGGTGATTTTGTATCCGGTATCGCAACAGTTTGGGCTGGCAGGCCTGCTGGTCGCCACGCTAATGTCCGGGATATTCCTGATCCTTTTCGGCCTCGCTCGCTTTGGCCGCCTGATCGAATATATTCCCGTGTCAGTCACGTTAGGCTTTACATCGGGTATTGGTATTACCATCGGTACCATGCAGATTAAAGATTTTCTTGGTTTACAGATGGCCCATGTCCCGGAGCACTACCTGCAGAAGGTCGGTGCACTGTTTATGGCATTGCCAACCATCAACTTCGGCGACGCCGCCATTGGCGTAGTCACGCTGGGGATCCTGATTTTCTGGCCACGGCTGGGGATCCGTCTGCCTGGCCACCTTCCGGCGCTGCTGGCAGGCTGTGCGGTAATGGGTATTGTTAACCTGAGCGGTGGGCATGTCGCTACTATCGGTTCCCAGTTTCACTACATACTGGCCGATGGTTCGCAAGGTAACGGTATTCCGCAGTTGCTACCCCAACTGGTATTACCGTGGAATATGCCAGAATCAAACTTTACGCTAAGCTGGAGCTCATTACAGGCGCTGCTACCTGCCGCCTTCTCGATGGCGATGCTGGGGGCGATTGAATCCCTGCTGTGTGCCGTCGTGCTCGATGGAATGACAGGGACGAAGCATAAAGCCAATAGTGAACTGATTGGTCAGGGCCTGGGTAATATTGTCGCCCCGTTCTTTGGTGGTATTACCGCCACCGCCGCGATTGCCCGTTCAGCGGCTAACGTTCGTGCCGGCGCAACGTCGCCAATTTCTGCGGTCATTCACGCGATTCTGGTGATCCTTGCACTGCTGGTGCTGGCCCCGTTGCTCTCCTGGCTACCCCTTTCGGCAATGGCTGCCCTGCTGTTGATGGTGGCGTGGAACATGAGTGAAGCACATAAAGTTGTGGATCTGCTGCGCCACGCGCCGAAAGACGACATCATCGTCATGCTGATGTGTATGTCTTTGACGGTGCTGTTCGATATGGTTATCGCTATCAGTGTCGGTATCGTACTTGCCTCCCTGCTGTTTATGCGCCGTATTGCGCGCATGACGCGTCTGGCACCGGTCAACGTAGACGTACCAGACGATGTACTGGTACTGCGCGTTATTGGCCCACTTTTCTTTGCCGCAGCAGAGGGACTCTTTACCGATCTCGAATCTCGCCTCGAAGGAAAACGCATTGTGGTACTGAAATGGGACGCAGTACCGGTACTGGATGCAGGCGGTCTGGACGCCTTCCAGCGTTTTGTTAAACGCCTGCCGGAAGGTTGTGAGTTGCGTATCAGTAACCTGGAGTTCCAGCCGCTACGCACCATGGCGCGCGCGGGTATCCAACCCATCCCTGGTCGTCTGACGTTCTTCCCGAACCGCGATGCCGCACTGGCAGATATTTAATCATACTATGTTACCGGCTTGCGAAGGCTTGCCGGTAACACTTCTCTTCTGTAAACGTGTCTGAGTTGCTATTATCCAGTTTCCCTGGTTCTGATGATATCTGCAACGATGAACGCTGATACTGCATTTATATTCCGTGAAATAACTGAGGCTGATATTTCGGCCGTTCAGTCGTTTATTATCCACCATTTAAATCTCTATTTTAACGCTAACCGACCGGAACCTGAACCGCATGCAGATGTATTAAATCTGCGCTCACACTACCTCCATCAGCCGCGAAATCTGTTGCTCGGCGCATGGAATAACCGACAGCAACTTATCGCTACGCTGGCGGTCTGCCAGTACGATGACCGAATACCGGCACTGCGTGGACGCTATCAATTATCCTCAACCGCAGAAATTTGTCGCTGCTATGTCGCACAGGAATATCGTCGGCAAGGCATAGGCAGCCAACTTGTCCTGCTGGCGGAACAATTTTGTGACCGACAACAATATAAAACACGCTATCTGCACACCCACCATTTTTTACCTGGTGGCTATCAATTTTGGTTGCGAAATCACTTTACCGTCTATTTTGATGAAGGTGGCGAACAGCAAATCGTGCACATGGAAAAATATCAATAAAAATGTGACATCGCGCAAATAATTAAATATCACGATAAAATTCGTTATTAATCGTGCTCAGTTCGGCAAAGAAAACATTAATTGATCAACATCAAACAATTCTCATTTAGTTTATCGACATTTGTGCTTTTCACATAATTAATGTCATAAGTACAAAAGCAACAGATTGATTTCATTGAATTAAAAACTGAAAGTGGCATCACCCCTACTTATTCAAGCGGTTGACGGGGCTATTCGATACCGATAGAGTCCCCACCGACAGTATTTCAGAATCTATTTATCATTTTGAAACGGAATATGGTGCGGATTATTTTAATCTTATGCCATAGCTGCCCCCGCAACTGTAAGCGGAAACTGAATATCACTGTGTCGTGGATTATCCACGACAGGTCACTGTAAAGAACGCATTTATGGGAAGGCCGATATTCAGATTGCCGCGAGCCAGGAGACCTGCTGTCAAGGTTGTATACATTGAGTGGACGGGATGGTCCATGGGGTGATTTATTTGACGAATGAATAATATAATTTCTGAACAAATTGGCAACAATATGTTTTATATTCATATTATCTTGCCCGCCGTTCACGATTAGATGTCATCTATCGTCATGTGCCTGTCCCGAATTTATGGAACGAAATGAACCATGACCAGACGTTCAGATTCTGGCATGAACGGGACAACGCTAATGCACGCAAAAATAACTTCTGCTTATTGCAAACTTTCACTTCTGGCACTGACTGGCGCAGCACTCTTCCTGACCAGCAATATGGCTTCTGCGGCTAAAACAGAATATCCACTAACGATCAAAAACTGTGGCAGGGATATTACCTTTAATCATGCGCCAAAACGCGTGACTACCGTTGGACAAAACAGTACTGAAATTCTCTATTCCCTGGGTCTGGCCGATCGTGTTGTTGGGACATCACTGTGGTTTAGCCCGGTATCTGAACAGTACAAAGCGGCGAATGACAAGATTGCGGTCATTGCGCAAAACATCCCGAGTTTCGAAGGGATTATTGCGAAAAAACCGGATCTGGTGGCCAGTCAGTTTGAATGGCAGATTGGCCCTGCGGGCACAGTTGCCTCTTACGAACAATTTAGCGAATTACACGTTCCGGTTTATACCGCCCCGGCCGATTGCGCCAAAGACAACGAAGACGGCGGTGACGGCGTGCGTAAGAGCATGTTTGATATTGCCATGGTCTATCAGGAAATTGCTGACCTGGCGAAAATTTTTGATGTACAGGACAAAGGCGATGAACTGATTGCCAGCCTGAAAGCACGTGAAGCCGCCGCGAAAGCTAAAATTGCCGGTATGGACAACCCGGTATCTGCCGTCTTTTGGTTCTCCAGCGCTGACCTGCAGCTTGATCCCTATGTCGCCGGGAAATTTGGCCCCGCGGCGTGGATAGCGCAATCTCTTGGGGTGAAAAATGTCATTGATTCTGCCGAGGAGTGGCCAACAGTAGGTTGGGAAACCATTGCCAAAGCCAACCCATCGGTCATCGTCCTCGGCGAGATGGGCCGTCGCCGCTTCCCGGCCGATGACTGGAAAGTCAAAATGGAATACCTCACGTCCGATCCTGTTACCCGGCTGATCCCGGCAGTGAAAGAAAACCACCTGCCGGTAATCGACGTGCAGACCATGAACGCGGGTATCAGAACCATTGACGGGCTGGAAAAACTCGCCGATGCGCTGGTGCAATATGGCCTGGCGCACCCTCAGACGACTCACTAACTCTCGTCGCGCGTTATGCCTTATGCGGGCATAGCGCCTTTTCGTACTCCGGGAAGTCGTAAACAATGAGCGAATTACGCAGGACGCGTCATGCCATGAGCCAGCTTGCCAGCCGGACGCTATTCCACACGCTGTGGGTCAGCATGGTGATGTGCGGCGTCCTTCTGGCGGGCATTTCAATCGGTGAGACGGTTATCCCGTGGCAACATGTCAGCCATACGCTGGCAAACCGCTTGTTTGATACACAGTATGCGGTAGATGCGCTTGATGCCGGGATTATCTGGAACTACCGCCTGACCCGTGCGCTGGTTTCCGCCTGCTGCGGAGCCTGTCTGGCGATTTCAGGCGTGGTTCTCCAGTCGCTGCTGCGCAATGCGCTGGCCGAACCTTACCTGCTGGGTATTTCTGCCGGAGCCTCAACGGGTGCGGTGCTCATCGCCCTGACCGGACTTGGCGCAGGGATCATTTCCATGTCGCTTGGCGCGTTTATTGGCGCGCTGACGGCATTTCTGTTTGTCGCGCTATTGGCGATGGCGGCAAGGGGCAAAAGCGGCTCGGCCACCACGCAAATCATTCTCGCCGGGATTGCCAGTTCGCAGTTGTTCAATGCCATTACCTCACTCATCATTACGCGTTCAGCCAATGCCGAACAGGCTCGGGGCATCATGTTCTGGCTGCTGGGCAATCTCAGCGGGGTACGCTGGCCGGATGTCGTGCTGGCAATCCCTACTGCGCTGATTGGCATTGTCGTTTGCTTTTGCTACGCCCGCCATCTGGATGCTTTCTCGTTTGGCGCGGAATCGGCGGCATCGCTGGGCATTCCCGTTAAACGCACCCGTGGCGTACTGATTGCCACCGTGACAGGGATGACGGCCATCATGGTGTCAATCGTCGGCGCCATTGGCTTTGTCGGACTGGTCATTCCCCATGCTGCGCGATTACTGGTGGGAAATCAGCACCATCGCCTACTGCCCGTCAGCGCACTTATTGGCGCCATTTTCCTTATCGTCGCGGATGTTATTTCACGCACCTTACTTCCAGGACAGGTCCTGCCGATCGGCGTGATTACCGCACTGGTCGGCGCACCGGCATTTGCCATCATTTTGATACGAGGGAATCCGGGGAAATGACCGCTAATCCTGTGATAAACGCCCAGCATCTCTACTGGGAGGTCAAAGGCAAAGCCATCGTCAATGATGTCTCTTTTCAGGTATCGCGCGGCGAGTTTGTCGGCATTATCGGCCCCAATGGTTCCGGGAAAACGTCGCTGATTTCGCTCCTGGCAGGTTTACTGAAACCCTCTTCCGGGCACGTCACGCTAAATCATCAGGATATTCGTCGCTATTCACGCCGCCATCTGGCGCAAAAGGTGGCACTGGTTGAACAACAGGCTGAAACCAGCGAGCGTCTCACCGCCATTCAGGCGGTTTCGCTTGGTCGCACGCCATGGCTGAGCCTGCTGTCGCCGTGGTCGAGGAAAGACGACGACATTGTGCAGACGATGCTGGAGAAAGTCTCCCTACAAAACATGCAGCATCGCTGCTGGCATACCTTCTCCGGCGGAGAGCGTCAACGTCTGCACATCGCCAGAGCGCTGGCACAACAGCCGCAGGTACTGCTGATGGATGAGCCGACAAACCATCTTGATATCCAGCATCAGATTGGCCTGCTCAATCTGGTTAAACGTGAAAAACTCACCGTCATCGCCGCCCTACACGACCTGAATCATGCGGCGATGTTCTGCGATCGCATCATGGTGATGAAGGCCGGACAGCTGGCGATGCAGGGACGTCCTGCCGCCATTTTTACCCGTGAAAATCTTAATAGCTGGTTTGGGATCGACGCGATTGTCGAACACGCCCCCGACGAAGCGAACTGTTTTATCCGTTACCAACGCCCCGCGTAAACACCGAAAGGAACCGCAATGAAACGTGTTAAGCAAATTTTGCAAATCTTATGCCTGTTAGCCTTCACCTCGACAGCTTTTGCACAAACCTACGAAGTGCTGATGAAAAACCGCGGTACAGGCGGCCCGATGGTTTATGAGCCGGACTATCTGGCGATCCAGCCAGGTGATAGCGTGAAGTTTATCCGCAAACATAAGAGCCACAATGCCGCATCAATTGCCGAACTCTCTCCCGCCGGATACCCCGGTTTTATCGGCAAAATCGATGAAGAAATTGAAGTGAAATACGACAATGCAGGTTTCTACGGTATCAAATGTTCACCGCACTACGCGCAGGGCATGATCATGCTGATTAAAGTCGGCGACGCCGTTTTACCCGACAGCTACCGCGCGTTCAAAGCCCCTGGTCTTGCCGATAAGCGTTTTCAGGAAATTTATACCCGCATCGATAAACAGTAACGCCGTCATAAAGGGAGAATAACGGTGGTGGATAAAAAAACGCTTAGCGAAACAATCCAAACTCAGCGACGCGATTGCCTGTGCAAGCTGACGACATTTGTCGGCGCAGCGGGCGTGACCGCCGCCGTCTGGCCACTTATTTCCGCGCTGGGTCCGGATGATAAAACTGTGGCGGAAAATGAACCTGTTGATGTCTCCCTCGCTGGCGTAACGGCAGGCCAGACGGTGAAACGTATCTGGCAGGGAAAACTGATCCTGATTCGCCACCGCACGGCGGAGGAGATCGCCGCGGCGCGGCAAGCTGATCTGCGTTTACTGGCCGATCCACAAGCGGATAGCGAGCGGGTGGCAGCGGCACATCCACAGTGGCTGGTCGTACAAGGTTACTGCCCACATGCTGGTTGTGTCCCCTATGCCAACCCCAACGGACAGGGCTGGGTCTGCCCGTGTCATGGTTCCGAGTTTGATACCTCCGGGCGTGTAACGCGAGGCCCGGCCACAGCGAATCTGGCCATCCCTGACTTTAGCGTGTCGGCTGACGGCCTGAGTCTGCATATTGGTACGAAGGATGCCTGAGATGAAATCCGCTTATCCGTCCCCCCCCTGGTATCACCTGCAGTTTCGTCTTCCAGTCCCCCGCTCAGTCGCTGGCGTGTGGATCTTTGCTGTCGGTCTCATATTGCTGGTCATGCTGGGCGTGCAAATGCTCTCCGGTGTTGTGCTGGCTATGTTCTATGTGCCTACAGCGGGCTCCGCTTTTGACTCTATTGTTCATATTCTGCGTGCAGTCAGACACGGTGAGTTGGTGCGCAATCTGCATGCTATTGGCGCATCGCTTTTTTTCTTCGCCTGTTATCTGCATATTTTCCGGGCAATGTATTACAACGTCTACCGCAAACCCTATCTGAAGATGTGGGCAATCAGCGTGACGCTGTATGTGCTGTTGATGATTACCGCGTTTCTCGGCTATAGCCTGATTTGGGGGCAAAAAAGCTACTGGGCCGCTACGGTCATCACCAGTTTCGCCCGGGCAGTACCGTTTATTGGCGATACGCTATATACCTTTTTGGTCGGTGGCTATATGCCCGGCACGCCGACATTAGGCCGTTTTTATGTCCTTCACTTTATCATCCCCTTCGCCATTGTCGTGGTCACGATATGGCACATCCGTACCGTCCAGTCGGCTTTTGCCCACGCACGGAAGAAAACATTTTCGCCCAAAGAGTCCCGGCGTTTGTTGTTCGATTTTCGCATCACCGAAAACGATACTATCAAACTCACCCTCTTTTTAATGCTGTTTGCCTGGTTTCTGTTTTTCGCGCCGCACTATCTCAGCAGCGCCGATAACTTTATCCCGGCAGACCCAACACTCACACCGGCAATTGTCGCGCCTGAATGGTACTTCCTGCCTTTCTTCTCCATTCTGCGCTGCTTCCCCAATGAACTGGCAGGCATCACTGCGATGTGCGCTGCGGTACTAATTTTCTATTTTCTTCCCTGGCTGGATACGTCACACGCACGGTTTCGCAATAACAGTCGGCTGGTTAAAGCCATTTTTTGGCTTTGGGTCGCCAATGCGCTCTTTCTGGGCTGGTTGGGCTCAAAAGCATTGGTCGGACCGGACTTAGTTGATGGTTTTAGCGATGACGATGGCTGGACACGCGCGGCGTCTCAGCTTTCAACATTTATTTATTTTGCATGGTTTCTGCTTGTGCTGCCGTGCCGACGTTTACTGGAGCGACAGGACTGACATCATGGCGCGATTTTTAACCACTGTAACTCTGACTCTGGCTCTTTTCTTTAGCAACGCGATTTACGCACAGCGCCCCACCGCGCAGACATGGTCGTTTAGCGGCGTGAACGGTAAACACGATAGCGAACAACTGCGACGCGGGCTGCAGGTATATGAAGAGAAATGCCGGGCCTGTCACGGTATGAAATATCTCACTTTCAAAACGTTGACTAAAGCAGGAGGGCCGCAACTCAGTGAGGCGGAAGCCAAAACACTGGCCAGCGGCTACGTCTTCGCGACAATTGAAGACGACGGCCAACCCGGCGAACGGGAAGGCAATCTGAACGATATTTTCGCGTCACCTTATCTGAATGAACAGGAAGCAAAATACCTGAATAATGGCGCGCTACCGGTTGACCTGAGCTATATCGTTCGAGCGCGAACTTACGACCGTGGGTTTCCGCGATTTTTACTGGATGCGTTCACCCCCTACACCGAGCAAGGCGCTGATTACGTTTATGCGCTGCTGACCGGGTATGCAACCGATGACCCGGAGATGAAAACCAACCGTTTTTTCCCTGGCAGGATGATTAATATGCCCAAACCGCTGGCTGACAATGACATCACCTGGGCTATGCAAACGCATGCTCCCCAAACGGAAGAACAGTACGCACGAGATGTCACCGCGTTTCTGGCGTGGGCCGCTGACCCGCAGCTTGAGAGCAGAAAACATCAGGGAACGGTCGTTATGGGATATCTGGTGATTATGCTGACGCTATTAGCACTGTTACAGCGCATGCGATCCCGCTCGCGCAGCAACGAGAAAAACTAACGACCAGTCAGCGAAACGCTGGCTGGTCTGCAGATTATGTCAGCACTTAGCTGTGGCGTTGGCTATCATTACGACGGCAGCGTTTGTCGTAATGACGAACCCACCAATAACGGTCGCTGATTTGTTCATGTCCCCCGACGCGGGCACCCGCCAGCCAAAGGACACCGCCAACAAAAATACTGAGCACGGCACCATGTGCGAAAAACTGTGGCAGATTAAATTGCGGCAACTGGTTTAAAATAGAATAACCAACACCACCAACCATCACCACCAACCCTAAAGCCATGAGCACGTTACCGAGTAACGAAGCGTTTTTGCGTTTCATGTGTCACCTCCGGAACTTTGGGTTGTTACAGGGAATATCCCTAATCCTTATGTGTAAAGTATAGACAACACTGCCGTTCGCAAGTGCGCCTGTGATCACAATTACAAACACCAATGCAACAAAACTTTACAAATAAGCTACTGAACACCCTCAATTTCCAATAGTCCATTCCTGCAATTATTCAGTTTTCGAGGCGGCGCACGCCGTTTTTTGTCAAGCGCGTCGGCAAACAGTAAACTACACGCCGGTTATAGACACACTCAGGACAAATTACGTGGCGATTAAATTGATTGTCGGCCTGGCGAATCCCGGCGCAGAGTATGCGGCAACGCGACATAATGCAGGCGCATGGTACGTCGATTTACTGGCAGAGAGACTCCGTGCCCCCCTGCGCGATGAGCCGAAGTTCTTCGGTTACACCTCCAGAGTCACGCTTGAAGGTGAAGATGTTCGCCTGCTGGTACCGACCACATTTATGAATCTGAGCGGCAAAGCCGTTGGCGCGATGGCCAGCTTTTATCGCATTAACCCTGATGAAATTCTGGTCGCCCACGATGAGTTAGATCTGCCACCTGGCGTCGCCAAATTTAAGCTGGGCGGGGGTCATGGCGGACATAATGGCCTGAAAGACATCATCAGCAAGTTAGGTAATAACCCTAACTTTCATCGTTTACGCGTTGGAATCGGTCATCCGGGCGATAAAAATAAAGTTGTCGGTTTTGTTTTAGGCAAACCGCCTGTTTCAGAACAGAAGTTAATTGATGAAGCCATTGACGAAGCGGCACGTTGTACCGAGATTTTATTCAAAGATGGACTCACCAAAGCAACGAGCCGGTTACACACCTTTAAAGCGCAATAAGCAGCGATGTGCGGCATTTTTCTCGCGTGCTGTGTATAATAGGCAGAGTTATTTACATTTCTACAATCTGTTTTCCATAACAGGTTGAATATCAAAAGATTAAGGTGATTTAAACATGGGATTCAAATGCGGTATCGTCGGTTTGCCAAACGTAGGCAAATCCACCCTGTTCAACGCGCTCACAAAAGCGGGTATTGAAGCGGCAAACTTCCCGTTCTGTACTATCGAGCCGAACACGGGTGTTGTCCCGATGCCCGATCCTCGTCTGGATCAACTGGCCGAAATCGTCAAACCACAGCGTATCCTGCCAACCACAATGGAATTTGTGGATATCGCGGGCCTGGTAAAAGGCGCATCCAAAGGTGAAGGCCTGGGTAACCAGTTTCTGACCAACATCCGTGAAACCGAAGCTATCGGTCACGTTGTTCGCTGCTTCGAAAACGACAACATTATCCACGTTAACAACAAAGTGGATCCCGCTGACGATATCGACGTTATCAACACCGAACTGGCGCTGTCCGACCTCGACACCTGCGAGCGTGCTATCCACCGCGTACAGAAGAAAGCCAAAGGCGGCGATAAAGACGCTAAAGCTGAACTGGCTGCACTGGAAAAATGCCTGCCGCAGTTGGAAAACGCCGGTATGCTGCGTGCACTGAAAAACCTGACTGACGAAGACAAGGCAGCCATCAAATACCTGAGCTTCCTGACGCTGAAACCAACCATGTATATCGCCAACGTGAACGAAGACGGTTTTGAAAACAACCCGTACCTCGATAAAGTTCGCGAAATCGCCGACGCTGAAGGCTCCGTCGTGGTTGCCGTTTGTGCCGCTGTTGAAGCTGACATTGCTGAACTCGACGATGCTGACCGCGACGAATTTATGGCTGAACTGGGTCTGGAAGAGCCAGGCCTGAACCGCGTTATCCGCGCAGGCTACGAACTGCTGAACCTGCAGACCTACTTCACCGCTGGCGTTAAAGAAGTCCGTGCGTGGACCATCCCTGTCGGCGCAACCGCCCCGCAGGCAGCCGGTAAGATCCACACCGACTTCGAGAAAGGCTTTATCCGCGCACAAACCATCGCATTTGAAGACTTTATCACCTATAAAGGTGAGCAAGGCGCGAAGGAAGCCGGCAAGATGCGTGCAGAAGGTAAAGATTACATCGTTAAAGATGGTGATGTGATGAACTTCCTGTTTAACGTCTAAATAAAATTTGTCGTCTCATGAGGTTTCACTAAATCTCAGAACAACGGTAAAACTCTATAAAATCCACGCAATTGCGTGGATTTTTCATTTCATAATGTCTCAACTCATCTCGTAACAACGCTGTCAAAAATGAGTACAGACATAAGTACAATCAATTTTCATCTTCATTTTAAGTGAGTACAATAACGGTATAATAAATAAACAAGGCCCCGTTATGCTCAACGATACGCAATGCCGCACTGCCAAGCCGAAAGAAAAGCTCTATCGACTAAATGATTTCAACGGTCTCTACCTCGAAGTGAAACCCAACGGCAAAAAGGCCTGGCGCTATCGGTTTAAACTCAACGGTAAATCCAGCATGTTTGCGCTAGGTGATTACCCGACGGTCAAACTTGCCGAAGCCCGCGAGAAATGCGAGCAAGCGCGTAAGCAAGTCGCAGATGGAGTTAGCCCAACACAGGCTCGCCAGTTAGATAAGATCCGCAAGGTCAACGACGCATCCAACACCTTTGAGCTGATCGCTAAAGAGTGGTTGCAGATGAATGACTGGGCCGAAATTACCAAAACGCGGCGACTGGATATGCGGGATACTTACACAACCAGCGTTTCATCATCCCTGATCTTGCCCAGCAACGCTGAGAATGCTTTGCGCTGCATAGCAGGGGCTTTCCAGCTAACGACATCCGAAAACCAATAGTCAAACGTCCCCCTTCTTGCTCAAGCTCTAGCCGCTGGTTTTCGGTATCCTGTTGCGCGGTAGAAACGCGCCCATAGCCAAAATTCGCCATTATCAACACCTCGGTATGCCTGTCAGAAAACGGTTCAACAATAGGATGCCTGCCAATAATTGCCAAGGCTAATTTTTCAACAGTTAAAAGCGACACGCGGCAGGGTGCCGGAAATGGTCGTTTTTTGGCATTATATAAATGACTTCGCATATTAGTGCTTCACTCATTATCTTTAAGACTAGAACTGATAAAGACGGCCAACGAAAGTATAAAGCTAATTATGCAAAGCCATTTATAACAAACGATCGTTTTACTTCACTTATCTTCCCTAATCTCAGTAATTATAGAGATTAGTAAGACGTTCATTCACTTAAATTTCTCAAACACACTATAGAAAACTATCAAGCTTAGCCTCCAAAAATAAGTTTCTTATAAGTTGAGAGAGGCGTGGTTTATTTTTGTCTGAAGAAATAATTTTACAAGCCTGAACAAAATTATCCATTGCCGCTTTAAAGCTCGATTCATAGTTTTCTTTGTGCAACCAAAAATCCAACATAGCTGTCATGAAAAAACGCATAGAAGAAATGTCACCATTTCTAATGAAAAGCTCAATATCCTGAACTGTAGCTGAATTCAATGCAATAATTTGACGAGATCCCCACGCCCTATTTTCTACGACATAACGGCATGCATCATAAAAAGATAAATTTGCTTGTTTTGTTGCTTTAATCTTGTCGAATTCAGATTTAATTTTTGGATGGAAATTTCCATATGATAAATTAAAGAAATTAAGATCGTCATGATTTTTAAATTTGAATGTGTTAATCCAGTCATCAATCAATTTATCTGCAAGTTGTCCTCCACCAGATAAACTTGATACAACCTCATATAAAGAACTTACTGTTTGCGCATCAAGAAATTCAGCTTTTTTTGATATAACAGCAGCTTCAGATAATAAAAAACATTCTGTTAAATTGTGATCCCAAGTATATTTCTCAAAAAAAATCCAAACCGCTTGCAATGAATTTGTCGCTTCATCCTCATTAATATACCGATCAATAATTGATGACACTTTCGAACTTTCGAATAAACCAGACCCTAAATACTCCACAACTAGCAGCTCGAATTCGTCGCATTGCGGAATACTTAAATCCTTAATTAGCTGCCTCCATTTAGAAGCATGCTTATTTTCTTCTTTTGAAGGGGTGTTACCTGAATCAATTAAACTTGAAATATACCCAACATCTCTATTGAGAACAAAGTCAAAATCAGGGCCATCATCTATGCCTTTATAGTGAATAGAAGCGAGTAAAACGGTAGAGGGGATCACACGCCACAATACCGCTTCAGTCATGTCATTCTTCCCTTCAAGAATACTATTTACTACTTTAATTACCTTTCTAATAATTCTTATATTAGTTAATCCGCAAACAACTATCGCTTTTCGAATTTGTTCCTCGAAGCGTGAAGCGGTTAGATTAACCGCGATATCAAAAGCTTCAGACGGAGAGGTTATTAGTTTAATTTCCTGATCAATAACCTTCTCTCTGAATAAATCCCATATGTCACGTTTAGCCAGCTGATCACTGTTAAGGATAAGTATAAAGCGACAGCCATGTTGCTGCGTAAACTCATCGATAAAACCGAGCACTTCATCAATATTCAGTTTTTCATGTTTCCGCTCAATATCATCAAGAACAATCAACTTGTTTCTTAATATAGTAGGAGAAAAAACAATTCCGATATCATTTAAGGCGCTAAATCCTTTATGAAATCCCTCCAATACCTTTATTCCTGAAGCTAATGCTTTCTTTGTGCCATCCCATATCCCAGGATAGGTTTCAATCGAAGGCACGGCGCTTTGAATTAACTTCATTTTTACTTGTTCAAGATTCGACAAACCAAACAATGAAACATATAACGCAGCTTTAACAACCTCGTCAGAAGAAGTCTTTTTTACCTGTTCCCACATGAAACTTTTGCCTGTACCCCATTTCCCCGATAGGGCGATGACTTTATTATCGCCTTCACCAAGTAACTGCATCAACTGAGACTGAGTAGAGTATAATGACATATGACCTCAAATATTTGATTATCGATAGGTTTAGTTATAATCGATGTGTGCAGCATGCGAAAGACATGCTTTACAAAATTACAAAAATAACATAACTTGGCGACAGACAATTACCCTATCACCGCTTGCAGATCCTTATACCTTAGCGAAAACTGGTGTTTTTCGCTGCACCCTACGGACCTGGGTTGCATTCTTCTTTTGTTCCTTCGAGATAAAAATTGCCGTTCTCATCAGGATTAGTCCCTCCCAGACATCCTGCCCGACCCGGTGTATTATCTGAACTGCCTCCGCCATCCCGCCTTTACCTCTAGCGCCACCATTTCCGGCTTCACCCCGAGGAAGGGTTACATCTTTAAGAACAATTTATGTTTTAACATTTTTAACAATTACGCTTTTCCTTTTCTCTTTCTCGCTGTATCAAACCGTTCCCGTCAAAAGTAAACCTGCCGTCCTCTCACCTTCGCAATATGCAAACCTTAACTGTTAGCTAGCAATGTGTTCGCAGGAAATTGGATGTCTTAGGTTTGGAAGTGTTCCTCTCAAGCATGGCGTCCGAAAATTTCCACGGCGGTAGTTTTCTCCTTATAGAGGCAAACAACCTCCAAAGTTAAGTGGCGCGGTAAAGCTAAAGCTCGCCCAGATTTCTCATTGATTGCTCGATCTCCGTAATCCATTTACCAGGACAAGGGTAAACCCGACTTTCAGTGCTGATCCGGTTCGGTGATACGCCACGGGTTAGCCCATATAATGACTTTACATGCGCTATCCAGCATGTCTTTACTGTTCTACCCGTTCGGGATTTAACATCATCGGCAATTTGTCGGTAAGTCGCCATAAACGTCCATGCTGCTCTGGTTGATAATTTTTCCGCCAGATATCGCATATACCGAAAGTGGCGGTTTGTTAAAAGATTAAGCCTGTTTAACCAGCTACGCTGAGAGAATGCCACAACTTTTGCACAGTGAAATTCACACCCTATTATAAAAAACGCGGCAGAGGACTGTAAAACGTGTTTGACTCGCATATTGCAGCTTTGCTTATGGATGGTCGTTTGATTAGTTGTGGCTTCATGGGTCAGTCCGGTTTACTTTATTGCTATCAACAAAGAGCCGCTCAGAAGCGATTGGGAGATAACGCTTGAGAACCATCGAGATACTGCAATACATCTTACGCAAAGGCACCGGAACTGCTTTCCACGCCATCATGCAGGAAATTAGTGTTCCCCTTCACCAACGCCACGGAATCGATGTTGCTTCATTTGGCAACTCACTGCATGACCCGGATTGCTACTACCTGATTCGCTCCTTCGACAGTGCTGAAAGCATGGCTACGGTTCTCGATGCTTTCTATACAAGCCCTGACTGGCGCAGCGGCCCACGCGAAGACATTATTCGCAGCATCGAGACCAGCATTAAAACAGTGATAAACCTGCCATTGGAAAGCGTGGAAGGGCTGCGGTTGCAATCTTAGATTATCTGGCTTCACCAGACGCGTTTTGAGCGCCCCCAAATTTCGCACTAAATGCACTACTTTTAAAGAAAAACGGCGCAGAAAGCCTCTTGGCGCGCTTGAAATATTACTCCAGTCTAGTAACCCCCTCTATGACTCAGTGTGTTAGTGAATTCGTCAGTCGGCTGTATGTTTGACCTATATCACGATTAGTATGAGTAAAAATGTAAACTTTCCTCAAATTCAAGTAATTTCATAAGTGCTTACCTCTTAAAGGGCTAAAATGATATGAAAACAAGGTCTTTTTCTATTTTTTTGCTAAAAGCAGGCTACAACGCACAGAACTCCCTTAAGCCAGATCATCAACTTCTCGATGACTTTCAGGCTCAAAATCTCCCACAGGGTGCAAGTTTATTTATTTCAGACAGATTTAAGACAACTCCTTGGTGGGTGAATTACTTCTCTATTGACGGGAATTTAGAACAAGAAAGTAAGGGAGCGTTAATTTTTCTTCCAGTACGAGATCGATATTTCGCTCTAACTTTTGGCCACATTTATCATAATCTACTCGATGTTTCCTATGAGTATGACTTTGGTCTTAAAGTAACATTAAACAGCCTTGAACCTAAAGAGTTAAAAAGCGCTGACATAGTAGATCCCGGCGCATCAAGAAGGAAAAGAATGCAAGTCCCGGTTATGTCTGACTTAACCTATTTAGATTTTGATAGTAATAGCGAGGTTTTAAAAAGCCTGACAGGAAAAGTTAAAGCACAATATATCGACCTATTTAAAAATGCGACCGGCTCCACAAGCTTAAAAGTAGGATTGAAAATTGAACCTGATGGGTTAATAGCATTGTGCGAGCAACTTTTAGATTTATACTCCAGTGATGAATATTTGCAGTCCTTCCCTAACATACAAAAAATAGTGCCAGAGAAAGACCCTCTAAAAATTGAGCGGCTAGATGATTCGCTTTTAGACGCATTTATTAATAAAAATCCTGATTTATCTTTATCAATCCCTGAGATCGTGGATTACAGCGATAACATTTACTGCTCCTTTAAAGGAAGAAAAGGGATATCCCCTATATATACTGACATTAGTCTTGATGAGTTTTATGACTATTTAGGAGAAATTGACTTAAACACGTTCGATATAGACAAGGTTAAAAGCTTCTCGCTTAATCTCTGCAATGAAGAAGGCGTTATTACCAAGGCATATAATATCTACAGAAGTTTTATCTATGATATTCACTTTGACAATGAGGAGATTGTTTATCATCTCTGCGAAGGTGAATGGTATAAGGTTGACCAAGATTACTTACAGAGTTTAAAGGATTATATAGATGCAAGGTGCGAAGATACTCTACTTCCGCCATATAATCATGATAACATTAGGGACAACATAAGAAACTATAGTGAAGAGAACTATAACGAAGATGTTGCAAACAACTCACTCAACCATATATGTTTAGATCAGAAAGATATCAGCCCTGATGGACACACACAAATAGAACCGTGTGACATAATTAGTTATCATGATAATAAGTGTATCTTTCATCATATAAAAATATCTTCCAGATCATCTCAACTAAGTCATCTTTTCAATCAAGGGGTCAACTCAATAGAATTGTTGATTTTGGAAAGCAGGAGCAAACAAAAACTCAAGGAACTAATTGAAGAAAATATTCAAGATAAAGATCTGGATAGTTTTAACCGTGTAATAGATAATGGAAATTATAAAGTTGAGTTTGGTATAATTACAAAAAAACCAGCGAGATTGAAGTCTGAGAACCTCCCTCTTTTTTCTAAAATAAGTTTAATGCGAACTTTAAGAACTCTTGCTCTTCATCGCACGGAAGGTACGGTAAGTTTTATAGACGACATTAGTCCCTCTAAGGAAAGTTATAGTAAATACCCACGCATTACAGTTGTTGTTTCCCTTGGTGCAAATGGTAAAAATGAAGCCCTTGTTGATCACAATCAGCCTTTTCCTCAAGGAAAAAAAGTCACGAGGTGTTCTCAAGAGATTACTAATAGTCCTGTCGGCACAAGATATATTGTTCATGTCAAAGCCAGTGAAAACGGGGATCTCAGCACAAGCCATGCCTGGGAAAGCGAACGTCTATAAATAAGTTTATTTATATAAATATCACCTATCATAGTCCCGTAATTTATTCGGGGCTTTTTTGGTATTTAAAATTAATAATTAAGAGTTACTTTTGTCTACATTGCTTATTAAATCGTTTTATTCTGAGAACATCAGCTACCGCATCTACACCATCTTCGCAAACAAAAGGAGCGACTTCCGGTAGCCCTAGCGTAACGCTCTCAAGAACAGCATAGAGAGCTGCTGGTGGATGATCTTTGCTATATCGGTTCTCTGTCTCGCCAGAACCACGGATATGTCCAACAAACTGTGTAGTGATGTGATGGACGCCCTTTCCTGAAGCAGCCAGTGCCATACTTTTACTGTCTGCGTTTGCTACGGGAGTAAATCACATGAGCACGATCAGAGTTGTTGGTATTGATATCGCCAAATCAGTT